>NZ_AKZI01000011.1 GCF_000293785.1 Rhodovulum sp. PH10
TTTGTTCAGGTTGATGGATCGCCGGGTCGAAGCCCGGCGATGACGGAGGAATTTTGGAAGCCTTCGCGACTCCCATTGATACCAGCGGCGGAAAACTATGACCTCATCCCGGGGGCCGCGAAGCGACCGTCTCGAAGGACGAGGCCCGCACCGTGGCCTCGCCCTTCGAGACGCACTCCTGCGGAGTGCTCCTCGGGACGAGGTCGGACTCTGTCGCCGTTGGGATGGTTCTTTCGTCGTCTGCGTCAGCGAAAAAAAACAGCGAAAAAAAACGCGCCGGCCTTTTTTCGGGCCGGCGCGCGAAGCGAACCTTTGCGGAGAAGAGAACGCCGTCAGCAGCTGGTCTGGCCGCAGCGCGCCATGTTGATGCGCTGCGACAGCGCCTCCCGGCCGACCGCGCCCATCACCACCTCGGTGCCGACCACATAGGTCGGGGTGCCGGTGAGGCCGAGCGCCTCGGCGAGCTTCATGTTCTCCGCCAGGCTGTCGCGCACCTCCTTGGAGGCGAGGTCGCGCTCGAGCCGGGCCATGTCGAGCCCGGCGGCCTGCGCGGCGGCGAGCGCGCGCGCCTTGTCGGCCTGGCCGCGGCCGCCGAGCAGCCGCTTGTGGAAGTCGAAATACTTCTCGCCCTTCGGGTCCTGCATGCGCACCGCGACGGCGACCTTGGCGGCCTCCACCGAGCCCTCGCCGAGCACCGGGAATTCCTTCAGCACCACGCGCAGCTTGGAATCGTCGGCGATGAGCGCCTGGAGGTCGTCGAGCGCGCGCTTGCAGTAGCCGCAATTGTAGTCGAAGAATTCGACCAGCGTGACGTCGCCCTCGGGGTTGCCGACCACCACCTGGTGCGGCGAGTTGAACAGCTCGGCCGCGTGCGTCTGCACCGCGGCCTTGGCCTTGGCGGCCTCGGCGAGCGCCTGGCGCTTCTCCAGCTCGGCCAGCACCTCCTGCAGAATCTCCGGACGCTTGAGCATGTAGTCGCGCACGATCGTCTCGATCTCGGCGCGCTGCGCGGGCGTGAAGCTCTGGGCGAGCGCCGGCATCGCGGCGGCGGACGAGACGAAGGCGGCCGCCACGACCGCGAGGGCTCGTGGCGCGCGAAGCAGGCGGAGACGCATGGGGGAGTCCTCGTTGGCTAACGGTTGCCGGAGCGTGACGCGGGCGGCTTGAAGGCGGCGATGTCGTCGGCCTTCACCCAGCCCGGCGATCCGACCGGGAATCGGGTCTTAGCACGGGCGGCGAGCTGACGCGCGGTGCGCGTATCGCCGCGGGCGAACGCCGCCTGTGCCGCGGCGAGATCGGCCTGGGCGATGTCGCCCTTGCGGCCGTAGGCCTTGGCGAGATGGTCGTAGCCGTCGGCGATGTCGGGGTCGGACAGCAGCGCGCGGCGCAGATATCCGATCGCCTCGTCGGCCGAGCGCGCGTCGCCGGTCTCGATCAGCGCATGGGCGAGCAGCACCTGGATCAGCACCGGGTTCGGCGCCATCGACACCGCCTTGCGCAGCGGCGCCACCGCCGCCGCCGGATTGCCCGACTCGAGCAGCGCCTGCCCCTTCAGCTCGTAGAAATAGGGGTTGCCGGGCTCGCTCTGGATCAGCCCGTCGATCTGATCGATCGCCGTCCGCACGCCGCCGTAGCGATAGGCCGAGATCGCCCGCGCATAGCGCGCCGGCAGGCTGTCGTCGGAGCGCGGATAGAGCCGCGCCACCACGCCGGGCTGATCCATGAAGCCGTGCAGCTTGGCCCGCATCATGTCGTGGCGGAGCTGCAGCGCCGGCGGGTCCTTCTTGTCCCAGTAGGGCGTCCTCGCCATCACCTCGAGCGCGGCGATGCGGTCGGCCGCCATCGGGTGCGACTGCAGATACGGGTCCGAGCCCTGCGAGGCGAAGAGCTGCTCGTCGGCGAACCGCTTGAAGGTCTCGTACATGCCGCGCGCCGACTGGTGCGTCGCGGTGAGGAACTTCACGCCGGCGCGATCGGCCTGCTCCTCGTGCTGGCGCTGATAGGCGAGCAGCGAGCGCTGCATCATCGCGGTCGGCGCTCCGAGCGCGACGGCGGCCGGGTTGCCGCCGACCTGGCCGGAGCGGGCGCCGGCGATCGTCGCGCCGACGCCGAGCAGCATGCCGATCACCGCCATCGTGCTGGCGTGCGACAGCTCGGTGCGCAGCTTGGCGAGATGGCCGCCGGCGATGTGGCCGGTCTCGTGCGCCAGCACCCCGATCAGCTGGTTCGGCGTCTCCGACTGCATCAGCGCGCCGGCATTCACGAAGATGCGGCGGCCGTCCATCACGAAGGCGTTGAACGCCCGGTTGTTGATGATCGTCACCTCGACGTTCTGCTGGGACAGCCCGGCGGCCCGCAGGATCGGCCGGGTGTAGTCGCGCAGCAGATTCTCGATCTCGGCGTCGCGGATCACCGGCAGGCCACGCTGGGCGAAGGCCGCCTGCGGCATGCTCGCGATCACGACGGCGCAGGCCACCACGAGGGCGACCGCACGGGAGGCGCGCAGGCAGAGCCGGCGCTTGACAGGTGCGTTCGGTGCGCTCATTCCGAACCGATGCTCGGTGATGACCGGTGCTCGCAGCCCCGACGCTCGGACACGCGACGCTCGGACACCGAACGACAGCAATCCGGGGCGCGGGCGATCCGGTGCGGTTCCGTGGGCCGCGGCGCGACCCTTCCCGCCTCCAACAACCCGCAGAATGCGGCAGCAGCACGGCGTTCCCGCCGCCAGAGACCGCGATTCCAGAGACCGCCATGAGACCCGACCGTGCGAGCCTGTGCCTCCCGTCCCGGCGCAGCGACGTTCCCCCGTTCATGGTGATGGACGTGATGTCCGCCGCCGCCCGGCTCGAGCAGGCCGGCCGGCACGTCGTCCACATGGAGGTCGGCCAGCCGGCCGCACCGGCCCCTGCGACCGCCATCGCCGCGGCCGCCGCCGCGCTCGCGGGCAACGCCACGGGGGCCGCGCTCGGCTACACCGAAAGCCTCGGCATCCCGACCTTGCGGGCACGGATCGCCCGCCATTACGCCGAGACGTATGGCCACGCGGTCGATCCGGCGCGGATCGCGGTGACCACCGGCTCGTCGGGCGCCTTCGTGCTCGCCTTCCTCGCGCTGCTCGAGCCGGGCGACCGGGTGGCGCTCGCGGTGCCGGCCTATCCGCCCTATCGCCACATCCTCACCGCGCTCGGCTGCGAGCCGGTGCTGATCCGCACCCATGCCGAGACGCGCCACGCGCTCGAGCCCGAGGCTCTTCTCGCCGCTCACCGCGAAAAGCCGCTGAAGGCGGTGCTGATCGCCTCGCCCGGCAACCCGACCGGCACGATGATGGGCCGCGAGGCGCTCGCCGCGCTGATCGCCACCGCCGAGGACGCCGGGATCGCGGTGATCTCCGACGAGATCTATCACGGGCTCGACTACGCCTTTCCGGCGACGACCGCGTGCGCGGTGTCCGACCGCACGGTGGTGGTGAACTCGTTCTCGAAATATTTCTGCATGACCGGCTGGCGGGTCGGCTGGCTGGTGCTGCCCGAGGTTTTGGTGCGTCCGGTCGAGCGGCTGCACCAGAACCTCGCGATCTCGGTGCCGACGCTGTCGCAGATCGCCGCCGAGGCCGCCTTCGAGGGCCGCGCCGAGATGGAGGCGGTGAAGGCGGGGTACCTGCGCAACCGGCAGATCCTGGTCGAGGGCTTGCCGGCCTGCGGCATCGAGCGGTTCCTGCCGGCCGACGGCGCGTTCTATCTCTATGCCGACGTCTCCGAGTTCACGCCCGACAGCCACGATTTCGCCCGCGCGCTGCTCGCGGACGCCGGGGTCGCGGTGACGCCGGGGCTCGATTTCGATCCCGACCTCGGCCACCATTACGTGCGCTTCTCCTATGCCCGCTCGGAGGCCGACATGGCCGAGGGCGTCGCCCGGATCGGCGCCTGGCTCAAGGGAACCGGCTGAGAGCGTTCGACCGCCGCGCCTGGCGCCGCGCCGCCGGCGGTGGAAGGCGGCCGCAACCGGGTCGCGACCCGGCCGGAAACGGTGCAGGACGGCCGGCCGGCTTTGAAAAACGCCTGCGGACCCGATAAATAGGCGTCATGGCCGCGACCTTCCCGTCTCCCGACCACGATCACGCCCGCTGCAGCGCCGCCGTGCTCTCGCACGCCGAGGCGGTGTGTCGTGAGCGGCACGAGCGCCTGACGCCGATGCGGCGGCAGGTGCTGTCGATTCTCGCCGACAGCCACAAGCCGCTCGGCGCCTACGAGATTCTGGAGCTGGCGGCGCCCGACGGGCCGCGCCCGGCGCCGATCACCATTTATCGCGCGCTCGACTTTCTCATCGAGCAGGGGCTGGTGCACCGGATCGAGAGCCGCAACGCCTTTCTCGCCTGCGGCCAGCGGCACGAGAACGGGGCGCTGGTCGCCTTCCTGATCTGCGAGAGCTGCGGCGCGGTCGGCGAGGCGCCGGCCGAGGCGATCAGCGAGGCGATCGCGACCTCGGCGAAGAGCTTGGGGTTCTGCCCGAAGATGTCGGTGATCGAGGTGACCGGAACCTGCGCCCACTGCCGGCGGCGATGAACCGGCGGCCGGGCTCGCGGCCCGAACCGGGTGCCGGGCGGCGGGACGGGTGGCGGTACGGGTGGCGGCGCCGTCGTCGCCCGGTCACGGTCGCGGCGCCATAACGCGGGTTCGCCGCGGACGGCGGGCGCGATGAGGTGCTATAGGTGCGCGGCTCGGGACCGGGCACGGGCGGCGCGAGACGCGACGGTTCCGCCGGGTTCCAGCGGGTTCCGATTGACGGGCGGCGCGTGCCGGTGGCACTCCGCTCGCGGAAAGAATGGAGATGTCGATGAGTGAGCTGGCAGGCCCGGCGATGCGCCGCAAGACGGTGGCCGTGAAGGTCGGCGACGTCACGGTGGGCGGCGGCGCGCCGATCGTCGTCCAGTCGATGACCAATACCGACACGGCGGACGTCGATTCGACCGTCGCCCAGGTCACCGCGCTCGCCCGCCAGGGCTCCGAGCTGGTGCGGGTCACGGTCGACCGCGAGGAGGCCGCCGCCGCCGTCCCGCACATCAAGGAGAAGCTGCTCCAGCGCGGCGTCACCGTGCCGCTGATCGGCGACTTCCATTATATCGGCCACAAGCTGCTCGCCGAGTATCCGGCCTGTGCCGAGGCGCTCGACAAGTATCGCATCAATCCCGGCAACGTCGGCTTCAAGGAGAAGAAGGACCGGCAGTTCGGCGCCATCGTCGAGACCGCGCTGAAGAACGGCAAGCCGGTCCGCATCGGCGCCAATTGGGGCTCGCTCGACCAGGAGCTTCTGACGCACCTGATGGACGAGAACGCCAAGAAGCCGAACCCGATGGACGTGCGCGCCGTCACCCGCGAGGCGATGGTGCAGTCGGCGCTGCTCTCCGCCGCCCGCGCGGAAGAGATCGGCCTGCCGAGAAACCGCATCATCCTGTCGGCAAAAGTGTCGTCGGTGCAGGATCTGATCGCGGTGTATCAGGATCTGGCGGCGCGCTCGGACTACGCGATCCATCTCGGCCTCACCGAGGCCGGCATGGGCTCGAAGGGCATCGTCGCCTCCTCCGCCGCGCTCGGCATCCTGCTGCAGCAGGGGATCGGCGACACCATCCGCATCTCGCTCACCCCCGAGCCCGGCGGTGATCGCACGCTCGAGGTGAAGGTCGGCCAGGAGCTTCTGCAGACCATGGGGTTTCGGGTGTTCGTGCCGCTGGTGGCGGCGTGCCCGGGGTGCGGCCGCACCACCTCGACCATCTTCCAGGAGCTGGCGAAGGAAATCCAGGGCTTCATCCACGAGTCGATGCCGGAGTGGAAGACCCGCTATCCGGGCGTCGAGACGCTGGCGGTGGCGGTGATGGGCTGCATCGTCAACGGCCCCGGCGAGTCGAAGCACGCCGATATCGGCATCTCGCTGCCCGGCACCGGCGAGAGCCCGACCGCGCCCGTGTTCGTCGACGGCAAGAAGGTCGCGACGCTCCGCGGGCCGACGCTCGCCCAGGACTTCAAGGCGATGGTGATCGATTACATCGAGCGCCGTTACGGCGGGGCGCGGACCGCGGCGGAGTGATCCCGGCGGCGACAGCGCCGTAGGGCGGAACAGCGCAGCGTGTTCCGCCAGGTGCCTCGCGGGCGCCGCCGGCGGATCACGCCGCTTCGCGCCCGATCGGCCCTACGTCTCAACGCCTCATTCCGTAGGGCGGAACAGCGCAGCGTGTTCCGCCGTGTGCCTCGCGGGCGCCGCCGACGGATCACGCCGCTTCGCGCCCGATCCGCCCTACGTCGACGTCTCGTTCCGTTGTCTCGTAGGGCGGAATAGCGCAGCGTATTCCGCCGGCGGCCTCCGTCACCCCGTCACGCCGGGCAGGGCGCGGACGAGCTTGCGAAACACGTCGCCGCGCACCTCGAAATTCTTGAACTGGTCGTAGGACGCGCAGGCGGGCGACAGCAGCACCACCGCCTGCTGGAGGTTGGCGGCGGCGGCGTCCGCGGCGGCCTGCTCGACCGCGGCCTCCAGCGTGCCGGCGATCACGTACGGCGCCTTGCCCTCCAGGGTTTTGGCGAACTCTTCCGCCGCCTCGCCGATCAGATAGGCCTTGCGGATCCGCGGAAAGAAGCCGTCGAGCGAGGTGATTCCGCCCGATTTCGGCCGCCCGCCGGCGATCCAGAAGATGTCGGAGAAGCAGGCGAGCGCGCGCGCCGCCGCGTCGGCATTGGTGGCCTTGGAATCGTTGACGAACAGCGTCGAGCCGTAGCGCCCGACCTCTTCGATGCGGTGGGCGAGCCCCGGAAAGGTGCGCAGGCCCGCCTGGATCGCCTTCGGCTCCATCCCGAAGGCGAGCGCCACGGCCGACGCGCAGGCGGCGTTCTGGGCGTTGTGGACGCCGCGCAGCGAGGCGATGCCGCCCAAAAGCGCGATCTCGCGGGAGGCGGCGGCCTGCGCCTCGAGAATCCGCCCGGCCTCGACGTAAACGCCGTCGGCGAGCGGATGCACCACCGAGATGCGCACCACCCGCTTGCCGGCGCGGGCGATCCGGTCGGCCGCGGCCTGGCACCACTGGTCGTCGACGCCGACGATCGCGGTGCCGTCCTCCTGCACGCCGGCGACCATCCGCTCCTTGAGGCCGGCATAAGTCTCCATCGTGCCGTGGCGGTCGAGATGGTCCTCGGTGACGTTGATCAGCACGGCGACCGAGGGATCGAGGCTCGGCGCGAGGTCGATCTGGAACGACGACACCTCGATCACGTGGACGCGCCCCGCCTGCGGCGTCTTCAAGGACAGGATCGCGGTGCCGATATTGCCGCCGATCTCGACCTCGTGGCCGGCGCTCTTCAAAAGGTGGGCGATCAGCGTGGTGGTGGTCGACTTGCCGTTGGTGCCGGTGATGGCGACGAACGGCGCGTGCGGCGCATGCGCGCGGCGCTCGCGGCAAAACAGCTCGATGTCGCCGATCACCTCGGCGCCGGCGGCGCGGGCGAGCCCGACCGTCCAGTGCGGCGCGGGGTGGGTGAGCGGCACGCCGGGGGCGAGCACCAGGGCTGCGATGCGCGACCAGTCGATGTCGTGCAGGTCGGCGGTCGGGATGCCGGCGGTGGTCGCGTAGGCGATGCGCTCCTCCGAGTCGTCCCAGGCGACGACGTCGGCGCCGCCGGCGAGCAGCGCGCTCGCGGTGGCGAGCCCGGAGCCGCCGAGCCCGAACAGCGCCACCTTGCGGCCTGCGAGCGTGGTGACCGGAATCATCGGAAAACGTCCTCTTGGTGGTCCGGCGGGATGGAGGGACACCGCGCGCACCGTGCGGCGCGCGGCGCCGAGATCAGCGCAGCTTCAGGGTGGACAGGCCGGCGAGCGCCAGGATCACCGAGATGATCCAGAAGCGGATCACGATCTGCGGCTCGGTCCAGCCGAGCTGCTCGAAATGGTGGTGCAGCGGCGCCATCAGAAACACCCGCTTGCCGGTGAGCTTGAACGAGGCGACCTGGATGATGACGGAAATCGCCTCCACCACGAACAGTCCGCCGATGATGCCGAGCACGATCTCGTGCTTGGTCACCACCGCGATGGTGCCGAGCAGGCCGCCGAGCGCGAGCGAGCCGGTGTCGCCCATGAAGACCGACGCGGGCGG
This sequence comes from Rhodovulum sp. PH10, assembly GCF_000293785.1. GTDB lineage: Bacteria > Pseudomonadota > Alphaproteobacteria > Rhizobiales > Xanthobacteraceae > Rhodoplanes. Next base: position 8,138 of record NZ_AKZI01000011.1, read on the forward strand.
CGCGTTGAACCACAGGAAGCCGAGCCCCGCCCCGAGGATCGCCGCGCACAACACCGCGAGCTCGCCGGCGCCGGGGACGAAGTTGAGCTGCAGATAGTCGGCGAACACCGCGTTGCCGACCACCCAGGCGATCGCCGCGAAGCTCGCCGCGGCGATCATCACGGGGACGATCGCCAGCCCGTCGAGCCCGTCGGTGAGGTTCACCGCATTGCCGGCGCCGACGATGATGAAGGCGCCGAAGGCGATGAAGAACCAGCCGAGATCGATCACCACGTCCTTCACGAACGGCAGCACCAGCGAGGTCGCGAACGGCTCGCGGCCGAGAAACGACAGCGCGAAGCACGCGCCGACCGCGATCACCGTCTCGAGCGCGAGCCGCGTCTTGCCGGAGAAGCCGGCATGGGTCTGCTTGGTGACCTTCAGATAGTCGTCGTAGAAGCCGATCAGCCCGAAGCCGAGCGTCACGCCGAGCACCACCCAGACATACGGGTTCGACGGGTTCGCCCACAGCACGGTCGAGACCGTGAGGGCGGTCAGGATCATGATCCCGCCCATGGTCGGCGTGCCGGTTTTCGTGAGGAGGTGCGACTTCGGCCCGTCCTTGCGGATCGGCTGGCCCTTGCCCTGCTTCAGCCGCAGCGTGCGGATCAGGCGCGGCCCGAACAGAAAGACGAACAGGGCGGCCGTGACGATCGCGCCGGCGGCGCGGAAGGTGATGTAGCGGAAGACGTTGAGGCCGGTGAAGACGTCCGAGAAGTCGGCGAGCCAGTAGAACATTGTCAGCCCTGTGCAGGAGTGCCTTCGCCCGGCGCGCGGACGGGATAGCGGCGCGCCAGCGCCTTCACGATCGGCCCCATGCGCGAGCCGAGCGAGCCCTTCACCATCACGGCGTCGCCGCCGCGCACCGCGGCGAGCACCTGCGCCTCGAGCTCCTCGGCCGAGCCGGCATAGCCACCGCGGCGCTCGGCGGGAAGCGCGTCCCACAGATGCGCCATCAGCGGCCCGGCGCAGAAGACGAGATCGACGGCATTCTCCGTCACCGCCGCCGCGAGCCCCTGGTGCAGCGCGGCGCCGGAATCACCGAGCTCCAGCATGTCGCCGAGCACGGCGATTCTGCGGCCGCGCGCGCCGACCTGCGCGGTGCCGAGCACCGCCAGCGCCGCCCGCATCGAGGTGGGGTTGGCGTTGTAGCTCTCGTCGATCAGGAGCGCCCGGCCGCCGGCGACCTCGAGCGTGGTGCGCACGCCGCGCCCCGCCGCCGGCCGCTGGCCGGCGAGCGCCAGGGCGCCGAGCGCGAGGTCGGCGCCGACCAGCGTGACCGCCGCGAGCACCGCCAGCGAGTTGATCACGAAATGGCCGCCCGGCGCGCCGATCCGGTAATCGACCGGGATGCCGAGAATGTTGGCGGCGACCGTCGAGCCGTCCGGCAGCAGCACCGACTTGAGGAGCCGCGCATCGGCGCGGGCGTGCTCGCCGAACGAGACGATCTTTGCGCCCGCCTGCCGCGCCCGCCGCTCGAGTCTCTGGAAGTGCGGGTTGTCGTGGTTGAGCACCGCGAAGCCGCCGGGCTCGAGGCCGAGAAAGATCTCCGCCTTGGCGTCGGCGATCGCCGCGACCGAGGGGAAGAATTCGAGATGCACCGGCTCGACCGTGGTGACGATCGCCACGTGCGGGCGCACCAGCTTCACCAAAGGCGTGATCTCGCCCGGATGGTTCATGCCGATCTCGAACACCGCGTAGCGCGCGGTCTCCGGCAGCCGGGCGAGCGACAGCGGCACGCCCCAGTGATTGTTGAACGAGGCGCTCGACGCGTGGGTCTCGCCGTCGGCGCGCAGCGCCAGCCGCAGCGCCTCCTTGGTCGAGGTCTTGCCCACCGACCCGGTGACTGCGACGACCTTTGCCGGCGAGCGGGCGCGGGCCGCGCGGGCGAGGCTTCGCAACGCCTCCAGCACGTCGGGCACCACCAGCAGGCGGGCGTCGGCGGGCAGCGTTTCGCGCTTGTCGGCGGCGACCACCGCGAGCGCCGCGCCGCGCTCCAGCGCGGCGTCGACGAAGGCGTGGCCGTCGTGCCGGTCGCCGGCGATCGCGAAGAACGCCTCGCCGGGTCCGATGGTGCGGCTGTCGATCGAGATGCCGCCGACCGTCTCGGGCAGGGCGCCGACGCGCGCAGCGCCCATCGCGTCGGCCATCGCGGCGACGGTCCACAGCGGAGGGCTCATGCGTTCTTCTCCCGCAGCACGTCGGCGGCCACGTCCTGGTCGCTGAACGGCAGAGTCTTGCCGGCGATCAGCTGGCCGGTCTCGTGGCCCTTGCCGGCGATCACCAGCACGTCGCCCTCGCACAGCGTGTCGATCGCGTGGCGGATGGCGGCGGCGCGGTCGCCGATCTCCTCGGCGCCCGGTGCGGCGGCGAGGATGGCGGCGCGGATTTTTTCCGGGTCTTCGCTTCTCGGATTGTCGTCGGTGACGATCACCCGGTCGGCCTTCTCGGCGGCGATCGCCCCCATCAGCGGGCGCTTGCCCTGGTCGCGGTCGCCGCCGCAGCCGAACACCACGACGAGGCGCCGGCCGGCATAGGGCCGCAGCGCTTCCAGCGTTTTCGCGAGCGCGTCCGGCTTGTGGGCGTAGTCGACGAAGACCGGAGCGCCGTGGCGATGGCCGACCAGCTCGAGCCGGCCTTTGGCGCCTTCGAGGCCTTCGAGCTGGTCGAACACGGCGTGCGGCTCGCAGCCGGTGGCGATCGCCTGGGCCGCGGCGACCAGCGCGTTCTCCACCTGGAAGGCGCCGACCAGGGGCAGCCGGATCCGGTGGGTGCGGCCCTCGTGCTCGATGGTGACGGTCTGCGAAAAACCGTCGATCGTCACCTCGACCGCGCGAATGTTTGCCGGGCCGCGGCCGACCGTGAGAATGTTCACCCCCCGCGCGCGGGCGGCGGCCAGCATCGCCTCGGCGCCGTCGTGGTCGATCTCGATCACTGCGGTGCCGTCGGCCGGCAACAGCCGCTCGAACAGCTGCCGCTTGGCGGCGAGATAGGCCTCGACCGTCTTGTGATAGTCGAGATGGTCGCGGCTGAGATTGGTGAAGCTCGCCACCGACAGTCGCACGCCGTCCAGCCGGTGCTGGGCGATGCCGTGCGAGGAGGCCTCGAGCGCCAGATGGGTGATGCCGCCATCTGCCAAGCGGTCGAGCGTACGATGGAGCGCGATCGGGTCGGGCGTGGTGAGCGAGCCGTACTGCTCCTCGTCCGGCGTCACCAGGCCGATGGTGCCGATCGAGGCCGCGCGGAACCCGAGCGCCGCCCAGATCTGCCGGGTGAAGGCGGCGACCGAGGTCTTGCCGCTGGTTCCGGTGACGGCGGCGATGGTCGCCGGCTGGCGGGCGTAAAAACGCGCGGCGGCGAGCGCCAGCGTCTGTCGCACGTCGTCGACCAGAACGAGCCCGATGCCGGGCGGCAACGGCTCCGCCGGCGGCTTTTCGGCGATCACCGCAACCGCCCCGCGGGAGAGCGCCGCGGCTACGAAGGCGAGGCCGTCGGCCCTCTCGCCGGGCACCGCCGCGAACAGGAAGCCGGGCTCGACCGTCCGGCTGTCCGCCGTCAGGCCGGAGATGGGAAGATCACCGAGGGGGCCGTCGAGCCGGGCCTCCGGGCCGAAGAGATCGCGTAGCTGCATTCCGTGCCGCCGTGCCGAGGCCGAAGCGGCCGCTCCGGCGGCTTCCGTGTAGCATGTTCGCCGGAGGGGAGCAGCATTCCGGCCATGATTTTGCTGCGCTGCAACCGCGTGGTAGGATGTGGGGCTGGCCGCTGCAGGGGGACCGTGGGGGACGACCGGGCGGGCGGCACGCCGGGAGCGGGCTTCTTCGAGGTCTGATCATACCGGCGGCTCACAACAGTGGAGTTGCGCCGTGGCCACGCTCGGATCGCAGACCTTCGTCGGACAGTCGGGAACCGAGTACGAGTTCCTGCTCTTTCAGCGCGACACCGAGTTCAAGCAGGCCGGCGCCGTCTATGTCGTGACGATCCGCTACCCGTCGCCGAGCGGCGGCTTCAGCTTTCGCAACGTCTTCATCGGCGAGACCCGCGACCTCTCCGAGCGTCAGCTGAACCACCGCCGCACCGGCTGCTTCGACGCGGTCGGCGCCAATCACGTGTTCGTCTGCCTGGAAGGCAAGGAGGACCGCCGCGAGGCGATCAAGGCCGACCTGCTCGCCGCCTACGAGACGCCCTGCAACGCCAACGGCGACGGCGTGTGCGTCTACCCGAACAACGGCTGCCCGCGGGTGTGGCCGTGGGGACAATGAGTGGCGAGTAGCGAGTGGCGAGTGGCGAGTAGGGAGTAGCGAGTGGCGAGTAGCGAGTGGCGAGTAGGGTAGGGGTCGGGCGAAGAACATTCGCCATTCGCCATTCGCTATTCGCTATTCGCTATTCGCCAGTCGCTACGGGCTGCACCACCACCGACATCCGTCCGGTGCCGGCACGATCGCCGCGGCGTGTGGTCGGCTTCACGGTGATCTCGACGTCGCGGCCGAGGATGGTCAGGAACTCGATCAAGCGACCGATCGAGATCGAGGTCGGCTTGCAGCGCATCAGCGCCGAAACCTGTGGCTGGGTGGTGCCGAGAAGCGCGGCCGCTTCCGACTGGGTCGTCTTGCGGGCGACCAGCAGCCGGTGAATCTCGACCGTCAGCTCGGCTTTCGTCAGCTCGCGAGCCGAGTCCGCGAAGCCGAGATCGGCGAATACGTTGCCGCTGCTCTCCTCGAAAACCTTTGTCATGTCTCGCTCCTCCGGGCTGTGTCGCGGTGGATCGCCTCGGCCGTCCTCAGCCGCTCCTCGATCAGGTCGAGGTCGCGGCGCGGCGTCGCGATGCCGTGCTTCGATTTCTTCTGGAAGACGTGCAGAACGTAGACTGCGGTGGCGAAGCGAACGGTGTAGACTGCCCGATAGGTGCCGCTGCGATCGTCCTCGAGCAGCTCCAAGACGCCGGCTCCACCGAAACCCTTCAGCGGCTTGGCGATCGGCGGGGTGACGCCGGCCTGGGCCGCATAGAGAGCTAGGCCGAAGGTGCGCCGGACGCCCGTCGGCAGGGCCTGCATGTCGCGCCGGGTCGATGCAATCCACACCAATGTTTTCAGCGGGTCGCTCACCTGCCGATTATATAATTTATTATATAGATGCCGCAACCGGCTCCGAGCCTCGGCTCCTCCCCACTCGCTCCTCGCCCCTCAATGCCCGTGCGAGGAGCGCACCGAGCCGGTGACGTCGGCGCTGGCGGTGCGGCCGCCGCGGCCGAGGATCAGCTGGTCGGCGGGCGGCAGGTCGAAGCGCGGCTGCAGGCCGAGCAGCGGTGCGATGCGGGCGATGACCTTGCCGGCCACCGGCGCAGCGTTCCAGCCCGCATTGGCGAACCCGTAGGAGTCCGACGTCGGATGCGGTTCGTCGAGCATGATCAGCACGGCGTAGCGCGGCTTGTCGGCCGGCAGAACGGCGATGAAGTCGGTCAGCAACTTGTTGTGGGCGTAACGACCTCCGACCACCTTCTCGGCCGTGCCGGTCTTGCCGCCGACATAGTAGCCCGACACGTTGGCCTTGCGGCCGGAGCCGACCTCGGCATTGAGCCGCATCAGGTAGCGCATCGCGACCGATGTCTCGGGCTTGATCACCCGCTTGGCGAGCTTCTTTGCCTCTTCCTCGGAGCGCGCGAGGAAGGTCGGCCGGATCAGCCAGCCGCCGTTCACCAGTGCGGCGATGCCCATCAGCGCCTGCAGCGGTGCGACCGACAGGCCGTGGCCGAACGAGATCGTGATGGTGTTGAGCTCGCCCCAGCGCTTCGGCACGATCGGCTCGGCGCTCTCCGGCAGCTCGGTGCGCAGCCGGTCGAGCTGGCCCATCTTGCGCAGGTACGCCTTGTGGCCCTCGACGCCGACCGCGAGCGCCAATTTGGCCGCGCCGATGTTCGACGAATAGGTGAACACCTCGGGCAGCGTCAACGTTCGGTTCTGGGCGTGCGAGTCGTGGATCTTGAATCTGCCCCAGTGCATCGGGCCGCGGGCGTCGACGGTCGAGTTGAGCGAGAACTTGCCGCCGTCCAGTGCCATCCCGAGGGTGAGCACCTTGAAGGTCGAGCCCATCTCGAACACGCCCGTGGTCAGTCGGTTGATGCGGTCGGGGTCGAGCGCCTCCTTCGGATTGTTGGGGTCGTAGTCCGGATAGGAGACGAGGGCGACGATCTCGCCGGTGTTGACGTCGAGCACGACGCCGGCGGCCGCCTTGGTCCGGTAGCGAGCGTACGCCTGTTCCAGCTCGTCGTGCAGGGCGTGCTGGACCCGCAGGTCGACCGACAGGCGCAGCGGTTCCTGCTGGCGGTCGGAGGCGAAGCCGGCGCGGTGGAGGTCGGCGAGCCCGTTGCTGTCGAGATATTTTTCCAGGCCGGCGATGCCCTGGTTGTCGACGTTGACGTGGCCGATCAGGTGCGACACCTCGCGGCCGTTCGGATAGACGCGCTTGTTCTCCTTGAGGAAGCCGACGCCGGGAATGCCCAGCCGGTGGATCTCCTTCTGCTGCTTGGGGGAGATCTCGCGCTTCAGCCAAGCGAAGCCGCGCTTGGAGCCGAGCCGCTCGCGCAGCTCGTGGGTGTCGAGGTCCGGCATCACGGCGGTGAGCAGCTCGACCGCCTCGTCGGCATCGATCAGCCGGCGCGGCTCGGCGAACAGCGAGGGCACCTTGAGGTCGGTCGCGAGGATCTCGCCGTTGCGGTCGAGGATGTCGGGGCGGGCGGTCGCCACCGCGTCGCTGCCGCCGACCCGGCGGCCGATATGGGTGTCGGGCACCGCGGCGTACAGCACCAGCCGGCCGGCGATGATCGCGTAGATCGAGGCGAAGACGAGGGCGGCGAGGCCGATGCGGGCGCGCGCCTTGCGGGTGCGGTCGATCGAGCGGTCGTAGAGAAGGTGCTGGATGACGCGGCGGTGCCACGGCATCTGCTCGGCTTCACCGGAATGCGGGGCACCGGGATGCGGGCTGCCGGTGGCGGGCCGGGGGTCGGACGGCGTCATGGCTTTCTCCCGAACAGCGGATCGGCGGCCGGGGCGACGATGCCCGAGGCCGGCACCAGCGCATCGAGGCCGGCGGGGAGGCCGGCGGCGACGCCGGTGCTCGGCGCGGATCCGGTGGTGGGCGGGGTCGTGCCGGCGTCCGCACGCGCGGCGGGCGCGGCGGCGGAGGCGTCGTCCGGGACCGTCTCGGACGAGACCGGCCCGGCCGAGCCCGTGTCGGACGCCGCCGCGGGCGAGCCCGCGGGCCGGCCGATGCTGCCGGTGATGCCGGCGCCGGCGAGGATGTCGGCGATCGGGTCGACCGGCGGCTCGGGCGGGGCGGGGCGCATCGGGATCTTGTCGACCGGCTCCATCTGGCGGCCGTCGAGCAGCTGGAGCGTCAGATGGCGCTGGGCGAGCGCCTGGATGCGGGCGGGATTGTCGAGCTTGGCGGCTTCCGCGCGCAGCGCCGCGGCGGCCTCGCGCTCGTGGGCGATCTCGGCGCGCAGCTTGCCGACCTGCTCGGCCTCCACCGTCGCCTCGAACTTGATCTTGTAGACCCAGGCGGCGGCCGCGATCAGCAGGATCGCCACCACGAGATTGAGGAGCCGCATGGTCAGCCTCGCAAGATGTCGTCGAGGGTGGGCACCGAGGGCAGCGGGGGCTCGCGCCGCTGGGCGGCGGCGGTGGTGCGCTCGCCGGCGCGCAGCTTTGCCGAGCGCGCGCGCGGATTGGCGGCGACCTCCGCCTCGTCGGCGATCACCGGCTTCTTGGTCAGCACCGTGAAGGAGGGCGGCTCGCGCACCGCCTCCGGCTGGTGGCGCGACACGCCGGGCCCGCCGGCGCGGTCGGCGAGGAAGGTCTTCACCATCCGGTCTTCCAGCGAGTGGAACGAGACGACCACCAGCCGGCCGCCCGGCGCCAGCACCCGCTCGGCGGCGACGAGAGCCGCGGCGAGCTCGCCGAGCTCGTCGTTCACCAGCATGCGCAGCGCCTGGAAGGTGCGGGTCGCGGGGTGGATCTCGCCAGGACGGGAATGCACCACCGAGCCGACCACCTCCGACAGCGCGCGGGTGGTGCGGATCGGCGATTCCGCGCGGGCACGGGCGATCGCGCGGGCGACCGAGCGGGCGTAACGCTCCTCGCCGAGCGTCCCGATCACATGGGCGAGGTCGCGCTCGGAGGCGTTGGCGACGACGTCGGCGGCGGTCGGGCCGTCGGCGCCCATGCGCATGTCGAGCGGGCCGTCGTTGCGGAAGGAGAAGCCGCGGTCGGGGTCGTCGATCTGCATCGAGGAGACGCCGAGATCGAGCACCACGCCGTCGACGAGACCTTCGGTGACCTCGTCGAGCACGGAGAAGGTGGATTCGATCAGCGTCAGGCGGCCGCCCGAGGCGTCCACCAGCCCGAAGCCGCCGGCGATCGCGGTGCGGTCGCGGTCGAGGCCGATCACCGTCGCGCCGGGCGCGGCGTCGAGGATTTGGCGGGTGTAGCCGCCCGCCCCGAAGGTGCCGTCGATGTAGCGCCCGCCGTCGCGGACCCCGAGAAAGGAGACCGCCGCCGGGGCGAGCACGGGAACGTGGCGGACCGGTCCGCCAGCGACACCCTCGGGGGTGTCGCGGCCCGCCGTCATTCCCGTGCTCCGTCGCCCGCGGCGCGGCGCTCGGAACCCAGCCGCTTCGTCGTGGCGCGCACCGTTGCAGTGGCCTTTGCTAGATGCGCGCGGAAGGCTTCCGGTTCCCAGATTTGAAACTTGTGACCCAGTCCGACGAACGTCACCGCGTCCCGGACCCCCGCGTGGCTTCTCGCCATCTCCGTCAACACCACGCGCCCCTCGCCGTCGATCCGCAAGGTCTCGCTCGTGCCGTAGAGCGCGACCAGAAATTCCTCCCGCTCGTCCGAGTAGGGCGGAAACCGTGCGATCAGGCTGTCGATCTCGGCGAGCAGCGCGTGCCCGCCGGCGTCGACCGCCGGTCGGTCCAGACTCGGATAGCAGTACAACCCCTCGAACCCGTCGCGGGCGAGCACCGCACGGAAGGGCGCCGGAATCGACACCCGTCCCTTCGAATCGAGCCGCGCCGTGAAATTCCCCACGAAGCGGTCCATCCGAGCGCGCACTCCACTCCCGTACGACGCGTGCCCCGTACGCCCCCCGACCGCCCGCCGCGCCGGCGGAGACGGATCGACACATTAACGCTGGGTAATGTTGGGATACCATGGGACTGTATGGGCGTCAATGGATTCCCGGGTGCGCTCCCGCCGAACACGCGACACCTCGATTAGCAGCGGTTAAACTTAAGGAAGTGTTGCGGGCCGCGGGGGGCGACGGCGACCATGCGGATTGCTCTGATCAGCGACATACACGCCAACCGGGAGGCGCTCGAGGCGTGCCTCGCCCACGCGGCGCGGGCGGGCGTCGACCGCTACGTGTTTCTCGGCGATTATGTCGGCTACGGCGCCGACCCCGAATGGGTGCTCGACACGGTGATGGAGCACGTCGCGCGCGGGGCGGTGGCGGTGCTCGGCAACCACGACGCCGCGGCGATCGGCTCCAGCGAGGGCATGAACGCGCAGGCGACCGAGGCGATCGACTGGACGCGCGGGCGGCTGTCGGCCGCGCACCGCGACTTTCTCGCGAAGCTGCCGCTGACGGTGGAGCAGGGCGCCGTGGTCTATGTGCACGCCAATCCGGTGGCGCCGGCCGGCTGGGACTACGTGTCCGACCTGTTTTCCGCCTCGCGCTGCCTGATCGGCACCTCCGCCCACGTCACCTTCTGCGGCCACACCCACCTGCCGAGCCTCTTCCACATGTCGGCGACCGGCAAGTTCGCGAGCTTCGATCCGGTCGACCGGGTGGAGATCCCGCTCACCACGCGGCGGCGCTGGCTCGCGGTGATCGGCTCGGTCGGGCAGCCGCGCGACGACAACCCGGCCGCCTGCTACGCGCTGTTGGACGATTCGACCTTCGTGCTGACCTATGTGCGGGTGCCCTACGACATCGACACGGCGGCCGGAAAAATCCGCGACGCCGGGCTGCCGCTCGCTCTCGCCTATCGGCTCTACAAGGGGAGGTGAGGGTGGCACCGCCGGCCGTGCGCAACATCGTCGTCCGTAAAAGACATCCGGTGCCGTGATGGACGTGCGCTCGCTCGCGGTCGGCCGGGTGATCGACGGCTTTCGCCTCGAGGCGCAGCTCGAGCCCGGCGGCATGGCCGATTTCTGGCGCGTGTCTCGCGCGCCGTCGGCAGAGGAAAACGGCGGGGCGCAGCCGGCGACCAGTGCCAATAAAATTCCGCTCCTTATGAAAATTCCGCTGATGCGGCGGGGCGACGACCCGCTCACCATCGTCGGCTTCGAGCAGGAGCAGATGATTCTCTCGCGGCTGTCCGGCCCGCACGTGCCGAAATTCGTCGCGGCCGGCGATTTCGAGCGCCCTTATATCGTGATGGAGGAGGTGCCCGGCCGCTCGCTGAAGGCTTTGCTCGGGCAGACGCCGCTGTCGGCGGAGGAGGTCGCCCATATCGGCGCGGCGATCGCCGAGGCGTTGCACAGCATCCATCATCAGCACGTGACGCATCTCGACGTGAAGCCGAGCAACGTGATTCTGCGCGAGGACGGCACTGCCGTGCTGATCGATTTCGGCCTGTCGCGTCACGACCAGCTGCCCGACCTGATCGCCGAGGAGTTCGACGAGCCGGTCGGCACCGGCGGCTATGTCGCGCCCGAGCAGGTGCGCCGCGTGCGCGGCGATCCGAGGAGCGACATTTTTTCGCTCGGCGTCACGCTCTATTTCCTCGCCACCGGCGAGCGGCCGTTCGGCGAGCCCGAGCGCGAGGTCGAATGGCGCCGCCGGCTGTGGCGCGATCCGTTTCCGCCGCGCCGCTGGAACGCGCTGGTGCCGCCGTGGCTGCAGGAGATCGTCCTGCATTGCCTCGAGATCGAGCCCGACGCGCGCTACTCCACCGCGGCGCAGCTCTTGTTCGATCTGCAGCATCCCGAGCAGGTGGTGCTGACCGAGCGCGCGGCGCGGCGCGACCGCGACCGCCCGCTCGCGGTGTTCTCACGCTGGCTCGGCGCCCGGCATTCCGTGACCAGAAAGGCGCGCAGCATCGCCGGCGTGCTCGACCGCTCGCCGATCGTGATGGCGGCGATCGACCTGACGGCGGCCGACGATCTCGCCGACACGCTGCTGGTCGCGCTGCGCCGTCTGCTCGAGACCGAGCCGGACGCCCGGCTCGCCTGCGTCAACGTGCTGAAGACCTCGCGCATCGCGCTCGATCCGCTGGAGGACGTGCAGGGCCGCAATCCGCATCTCCAGCGTCTGGTCGAGCTGAAGCACTGGGCGCGCGTGCTGCCGCTCGATCCCGGCCGCATCACGTATCATGTCTTCGAGTCGCCCGATCCCGCCGCGGCGATCGTCGAGTACGCGCGCAACAACAAGGTCGATCACATCGTGATGGGCGCGCGCGGAAGCTCGCCGCTACGACGTTACCTCGGTAGCGTGTCGGCGCAGGTGGTCGCGCAAGCCCCCTGCACCGTGACGGTGGTACGTCGCTCCACCGCGTCCGGCGGGGCCGAGTGAGCGTTCGCCGCCGGGATGCGCCGGCGTCTTTCCGTGTGTGCGACCACTCGGTGGGACCACTTGGCGGCGACGTCGCGAAACGAGGTGCGGAACTGCCTTCCGGCCGCCGGGTTGTCTGGGCACGGGACGTGGACACGCGATCCCGTTCGGTTCATCGACCAGGAGGCAATCCATATGATCCGCACTCTCGTGACCGCCGCGGCGGTGAGTGGTCTCATGATGTCGACCGCGCTCGCGCAGGCTCCCTCGACCGGCGCGCAATCGCCGGCGGCGAAATCCGGCATGCAGAGCAGCCAGTCCGGCTCCGCCAACGCGCAGGCGATCACCCAGCAGGGCCCGAACCAGTGGCTCGCCTCGAAATTCATGGGCACCGACGTGATCGGCACCGACGACAACAAGATCGGTGACGTGAGCGACGTGCTGTTCGACAAGCAGGGCAAGGTCGAGGCGCTGGTGGTCGGCGTCGGCGGCTTCCTCGGCATCGGCCAGAAGGACATCGCGCTGCCGCTGTCGTCGTTCGACGTGATCGCCGCCAAGAGCGGCAGCAACAACACGAGCTCCGATCAGCTGCGGCTGTCCATGACCAAGGATCAGCTCACGCAGCTCGCCGAGTTCAAGAGCAAGGACGACCAGTCCTCGACCACCACCGGCTCTGCCCCGAACGCCACCGGCACCGGTTCGTCGACCGGCACCGGCACGGGCACCGGCATGGGCGCGGGTGGCGGCAGCAACACCACGACGCCGTCGAGCCGCTGATCGGGTCTCGCTCTCACCGACGATCGCGTGGGGCGGCCGGGGATGTTTCCCCGCGCCGCTCTGCGCGTTTTGGTGTGTCGAGTTCGTGTGTGGCGCCTGCGCCGCGGCCGTGGCGGCCGACGCGCGGCGGGGATAAAACGTCCGTCACGAGAGGCATCGGCGGCTCGACGAGAACGGACGTCATGATGAAAACGACGACGGTGCGCAGGCGCCTCGCCGGCCGCACGGCGGGGACGGCACAGGGGGCAGGGGCCGCGGTCGGGCGGGCAGACGTCGCGGGGGCGGAGGGCGCATCGTGTCGGTGATGCCGAACGAGCCGCCCGATTCGCCGCTCGTCGCGCGCGTCGTTCCCTCGCCCAATCGTGAGCCGCGGGTCGGCGTTTCCGCGCCCGACATTCTTCTCCTGCACTACACCGGCATGGCCGACACCGACGAGGCCCTCGCGCGGCTGTGCGATCCGGCGGCGAAAGTCTCGTCGCATCATCTCGTGCGCGAGGACGGCACCGTGCTGCAGCTCGTCCCCGAGCATTTGCGCGCCTGGCATGCCGGGCTGTCGTCGTGGGAGGGGGTGGCCGACGTCAATTCCCGCTCGATCGGCATCGAGATCGCCAATCCCGGCCACGATTTCGGCTGCCCGCCGTTTCCCGAGCGGCAGATCGCCGCGGTGATCGCGCTCTGCGCCGACATCTGCCGGCGCTGGCGCATCCGCCCCGACCGGGTGCTGGCGCATTCCGATGTCGCGCCGACCCGCAAGCGCGATCCCGGCGAGACATTTCCGTGGGAGAGTCTCGCACGCGAGGGCGTCGGGCTGTGGGTCGCCTCGGCGCCGCTCGACACGCCGGGGGCGGCGCTGTCGCCGGGCGACGCGGGGGACGCGGTGCTCGCGCTGCAGCGCGACCTCGCCGCCTTCGGCTACGGCGTGGCGCCGACCGGCCGCTACGACGATCTCACCGTCGCGGTGGTCACGGCGCTGCAGCGGCACTTTCGTCCCGCGCGGGTGGACGGAGTGGCCGATGCCTCGACCCGGCAGACGCTTTCGCGCGTGCTCGAGATGTCCGGGTCGATTCTGCGGGTGACGGAGGCCCGGCCGGGCCTTGCCTGATTCGTTGATTGCGTCCTTCGGTTCACAGGGTTCTTGCATCGCGGCATCTTTGTCGCGCGGCTGGGGACGACTAGATGCCGGGCAGCGGCTGCAATCCCCGGCAGTCGACGTCCAAGGAATGAATTGATGTCCGTAAATTCTGTCCGTACCCAGGCCGACGCCCAGAGCCGAGAGAGCAAGACGAAGGGCTGGGCGTCGCGCGCGCTCGCGGCGTTCCTGGCGTCGTCCCATGCGCATTACAACGGCCCGAACATCTGAACACCGCTCGCGCCGCGCCCGGCGATCGGCCGGGCGTGGCGGGCAGTCGGCCCGGTCGACCGCGCGTCAATCCTCCGGCCGGCTCCAGCCGCTCGCCTTGGCCCGCCACGGCGCGTCGGAGAAGCGCTCCACCAGAAAGTCGATGAAGACGCGCACCTTCAGCATGCGGTGCCGGCCCTGCGGATAGACCGCCGACAGCGGCACCGGCTCGACCAGGTGATACTGCGTCAGGAGCGGCACCAGCTCGCCGCGCCGCACCGAGTTCCCCACCAGAAGATCGCTCAGATGGACGAGGCCGGCGCCGCCGACCGCCAGCCGCAACGCCGCCTCGGCGTCGTCCACCACCAGCCGGCCGCGCGCCTCGAAGGTGCGAATCTCGTTGCCGTCGCGAAACGGCCACTGGTTGATCGACGGCACCGAGCTCAGCACGATGCATTCGTGGCCCTCGAGGTCGGCCGGCGTCTTCGGCATGCCGCGTGCCTTGAGATAGGCGGGGGCGCCGAAAATGCCGCGCTCGGTGGTCGCGAAGCGCCGCGCCACCAGCGAGCGGTCGGCGATCGGGCCGAGGCAGATCGCCACGTCGGCGTTCTCGACCAGGTTGTCGACCCGGTCGGTGACCCTGATCTCGATCTCGATCTCCGGATAGCGCGCGAAGAAGTCGGGCAGCTCGCGGGCCAGCTCGTGCAGCATGAACGCCGATCCGGAGTTCAGCCGCAGCAGGCCGCGCGGCGTGGTGCTCGCCCGTGCGACCTCGGTCTCGGCGTCGTCGATCGCCGACAGGATGTCGCGCGCGCGCACGAGATAAGTCTCGCCTTCCGGGGTGAGGGCGAGGCGCCGCGTTGTGCGGTGCAACAAGCGGACCCCGAGGCGGTCCTCGAGGCGGGACACCAGCTTCGACACGGCCGACGGCGTGAGGTCGAGATCGTCCGCCGCGGCCGAGAAGCTGCCGCGCTGGATCACCTGGACGAAGGCGCGCATGTCGGAAATCTGGTCCATAATTCGTTCCGCAAATTCGCGAATGGTTTTCTTGCGTGATGGATTATATCACGACCGTTTTCGAATACATTCTCCCCAACGACGTTATCAAGGATTTCCATCATGTCCGACACCGCATACCGGCCGACCGCCGCGCGGACCCCGCTCCGAGCCGGCAAGGCCGGCGACGCCACGCGCGCCAAGAAGGGTCTTTTCCGCACTGCAAACGACCTGCTCCACACCGCCTTCGGCGCTGCACACTACGACACCGCGACCGCCCGCAAGAACCCGCGGCCGATCCGTACCTGGACGCCGAACGGCTGGTGCTGAGCGCACGCTGATCGTCTCGTCGACCGGGCACGTCGGGCGTCTGCCCCCGCCCTCGAGGCTCGGTCGCGCGAAAGGCCCGGTGGGGTGACCCGCCGGGCTTTTTCGATTCCATGGCAGGGGCTCGGGCAGGGGCTCGCCGGCGAAGCTCTGGTTCATTGTTTCGCCGCGGCACGGTCCGGACGCGATTCGTTTCGCCGTCGGCCCATTTCGCGAAATTCGATCCGCCCGTTCCAAGATCGCTTTCCGCGCCGCACCATTGTTCTTTGCGGCCGGTGAATTATCGTAACAGTTCAGAACTTCGTCGAGGAGATCGTCATGCACCCCCGTCATCCCTTGTCTCACGCCGCGGCCCAGGGGCTGATGCATCGCGCCCGGTTCGATCAGCCGCTCGGCCTCGCCACCCTCGCCAAGACCGGCTACTGCGCCGCCGGCGAGTTCTTCCGCGACACCTTCCGGGCCGCCCATTTCGCGCCCTCGCCGCTGCGGGTGCGCCAGAAGCTCGCGACGCCGCGCATCCTCGGCCGGTCGATCTGACCCCGGAGGCGCAGGAAAAAATTCTCGGTCGGCGCGGTGCGGGCCCCCCGTCCCGCGCACGCCGGCCGAACAGGAGGGGGAGGCGCGGTCTTGACGTCGCAGCCGCGCCTCCCCATTCCTTGTCCGTCAGTCGGCCGGACGGCCGTCCCGGCCATCGCCGAAAGGCGGCCGGGGAGGAAAGTCCGGGCTCCATGGACATACGGTGCCGGATAAGGTCCGGCGGGGGCGACCCCAGGGACAGTGCCACAGAGAACAGACCGCCGCGGCGCGTTGCGTTTTTGTCGCGGTAAGGGTGAAACGGTGCGGTAAGAGCGCACCGCGCGTCCGGCAACGGAGGCGGCACGGCAAACCCCACCGGGAGCAAAACCGAATAGGGACGACGTCGCGGTGCAAGCCGCGGGACCGATGTCCGGGTCCAGTCGTCCGGGTTGGTCGCTAGAGGCGCCGGGCGACCGGCGTCCCAGAGGAATGGCCGTCGCGCGGAGCGGGTTTCCCGCCCCGCCCTACAGAACCCGGCTTACAGGCCGGCTGATCGTTTGGGGGCCCGACCGGGAGACCGGCCGGGCCCCCGCCCGTTTTCGGGCCATCTGCTTCTTTCGAGCGACCTGCTTCTTTCGAGCCACGTGCTTCGATCCCGCCTTCGCAATTCACCGTGCCGGCGGGTCGCGAACGATGCCGAACACGTGATCGCCCGATTCATGCCGCCTTCCCGTCACGGTGATGAACGCCCGTTCACGCGCGCGCTCGGTCGCCGAAGGGGGCCGGCGAATTCGCCGGGAACGACCTCCGCCGCCTCACGTTCACCCGGTGCGTATGTGCGACGCAATCCAGAGGAGGCATTCATGCACAAGCAGACGTTTGCAGCGGCGGCCCTCGCGCTCGCCCTGGCGGCGCCCTCGCTGGCGTACGCCCAGAACGATCCGGTGAGCGGCGCGGCGGTCGGCGCCGAGCGTGGCGGAACCACCGGCGGCCCGCTCGGCGCGGCGGTCGGTGCTGCGGCCGGTGCGGTCGGCGGCGCCGCCAACATGGTGCTCGGCCCGCCCCCGGCCGAGGTTCGCACCTATGTCGTGAAGGAGCGGTCTCCGTCGGTTCGGGTCGAGGAGCACATCGCGGTCGGCGAGACGCTGCCGCCGCGGGTGACGCTGCACAAGGTGCCGAAGCACACCTCGTACAGCTACGCCGTCGTCAACAACCGCCATGTCGTGGTCGATCCGCGCACCCGCCGGGTGATCGAGATCTACGACTGACGCTTTTTCGCGACCCTGTCCGGGTCGTGACACGGTGATGCGAGACGCCCGTCGGGACGCCGTCCCGGCGGGCGTTTCGTCGTATCGCGCTTTTTTCGGCGCAGCTTCGAGCCGTTCCAAACGAGCGAGCGTATTTGTCGGTTTTCGGCGCGGCGGATTGTCGGGTATCGCCTCTTTAGAAGCGTTCTTTCAGCGAACCTATTGTAGTCTGTACGGACCCCTTCGAGGTAAAAACCGGTTGAACGCCGGGCGCGTCCGAATTATCCACGGTTCCATTCAAGAGTTCTGGAAGAGAGCCGCGTCTCGACCTTGGCGCGGACCGAAGAACTGTTGCCGACCGCCGAGTTGAAGAACGACGAGTTGAAGAGCGAAAGAGATGAGCGTCAACGTGATTTTCGGCTCCGACGGTGGAGCCACCAAGGCGGTCGCCTCGCGCATCGCCAAGCGCGTCCAGGGCAAGGCGATCGACATCGCCGCCGCCACCCCGGCCGATTTCGAGAATTGCAGCCTGCTGATCCTCGGCTCGCCGACCTACGGCGCCGGCGACCTGCAGGCCGACTGGGAGGACCATCTCGACAAGCTGACCGGCGCCGATCTCGCCGGCAAGAAGGTGGCGCTGTTCGGCACCGGCGACCAGATGGGCTATCCCGACAGCTTCGTCGACGCGATGGGCATTCTCTACGACCACGTGGTGGCGCAGGGCGCGACCGTGGTCGGCTTCACCGACACCGCGGGCTACGACTACATCGCCTCGAAGGCGGAGCGCGACGGCAAGTTCGTCGGGCTGGCGCTCGACGAGGACGGCGAAGCCTCCAAGACCGACAAGAGGATCACGGCATGGATCAGCAGCCTCGCCTGAGCTCCGTCATGGGCATCTTTCAGCATCACCTCTACGAGCTGTCGAAGGGGATGCGGCCGCTGGTGCTGATGACGCTGACCGGCGAGACGGCGCCGCCGGTGGTCGCGCGGCTGAAGTCGGCCGGCATCGCCCATTACGTGCACGAGGCCTGCCACACCCGGCTCAACGTGGTGTTCGGCCGGCCGGCGGCGGTCGAGGCGGCGCGGCGCTTCATGGTGGGGCCGCTGTGCGACCTATCGCCCGAGCACGACTTCATGCTGGGCGTGCTGCTCGGCTACGACCGCGAGCAGCAGTGCCAGCGCTATCTCGCCCGCGCCGAAGCCGCCGCCGCGCCGGCCGGTCCCGGAGCGGTGGAGGAGCACGCTGTGCCCGCCGGCCCGGTGGTGATTCACTGAATCGTCGCTCGGGACGAGACGGCGAGTGGCGAGTGGCGAATGGCGAGTGTCGTCGACCCGTCATCCCGAGGTGCGAGCCGAGCGAGCCTCGAAGGATGTCCGTCAGAGCGCCCGGCCATCCGGGACGACGCCCGGGCCCCTGTGATCGGAGCGAGACCGAGAAAAGAATTCGTGACGGCCGGCATCTCGGTTCCCGCCGGTCGCACGGAGCCGGTGCCCGGACGGCGTGTTGTTCGCGCCGCTCCGGGCGACCGGCGCTGTTTTGGCAAGGAAACCAACGGCGACAGAGTTCGACCTCGTCCCGAGATCGGCACTTGTATGCCCAAGTCGGCTACAGCCGACCTGGGTGCCCGCGTCTCGAAGGGCGAGGGCACTGGCCGGGCCTCATCCTTCGAGACGGCCGCTTCGCGGTCCCCGGGACGCGGTCACAGTCTCTCGCCGTTGGCATGAGACAGCCTCCCTAGAAGTCGGCCTGCAAGAGCCAAAAAAGTCTCCATCTCCCTCGTCCCCGCCGATGCGGCGACCCAGGAGCCACACGCGCCGCCCTCCGCCGCCCCAGCTCCCGCGCCTTCGAAATTTTTCGTTAAGATCCGCGCAACCATAATGCCGCCGGACCGGCTCCGAGCGCCGGGCGTCCGAGGAGACCTCATGGTATCGCGCGCCGAACGCACCCCGTTCGCCGACTGGTGGTGGACGGTGGACCGCCTCATGCTGGCCGCGGTCGCGGCCCTCATGCTGGCCGGCATCATCTTCTCGCTGGCCGCCTCGCCGCCGGTCGCCGGCCGCCTCGGGCTCGACGCCTTCTATTTCGTCAACCGCCACATTCTCTACCTGATCCCGGCGACCGCGGTAATGCTGGGCGTGTCGATGCTCGCGCCGCGCACCATCCGCCGGGTGGCGCTGATCGTGTTCGTCGTCAGCGTGGCGATGACGGTCGCGACCCTCTTTTTCGGCGCCGAGGTGAAGGGCGCGCGGCGCTGGATCATCCTCGCCGGCGTCAACATCCAGCCGTCCGAGTTCGTCAAGCCGTCCTTCGTGATCCTGGTGTCGTGGCTGTTCGCCGAATCGCTGCGCAAGTCCGACGTGCCGGCCAACACGCTCGCCTTCGTGCTGCTCGCCACCGTGATCGTGCCCCTGGTGATGCAGCCCGATTTCGGCCAGACCCTGCTCGCCACGCTGGTGTTCTGCGCGCTGTTCTTCATGGCCGGGATGCGCTTCGTCTGGGTGCTGGCGCTGGCCGGCATCGGCGGGGTGGGCGGCTTCGTCGCCTACGAGACGATCCCGCACGTGGCGCGGCGAATCAATCGCTTCCTCGATCCCTCGTCCGGCGATACCTTCCAGGTCGACGCCGCGGTCGAGTCGTTCGTGCGCGGCGGCTGGTTCGGGCGCGGCCCGGGCGAGGGCACCGTCAAGCGGATCCTGCCCGACAGCCACGCCGACTTCGTCTTCGCGGTGGCGGCCGAGGAGTTCGGCATCGTGGTCTGCCTGATGGTGGTGGCGCTGTTCGCCTTCATCGTGCTGCGGGCGCTGCTGCGCGCGCAGCGCAGCGACGACCCGTTCGCCCGCTTCGCCGTCACCGGCCTGGCGATCCTGTTCGGCACCCAGGCCGCCATCAACATGGCGGTCAATCTCGCGCTCATCCCCGCCAAGGGCATGACGCTTCCCTTCATCTCTTACGGCGGCTCGTCGATGATCTCGCTCGCCTACGGCATGGGCATGCTGCTGGCGCTGTCGCGCGAGCAGCCGCGGGCGGAGCTCTTGAGCTCCGACCTCGCGCTGGCGGGACGGCCGCTGTGACCCGCACGAGGATTCCATGACATGCCCGACAGCGATCCGCCGCTGGTGGTGGTGGCCGCGGGCGGCACCGGGGGCCACCTGTTTCCGGCCGAGGCGCTCGCCTGTGCGCTGAAGGCGCGCGGCGTCACCGTCGACCTCGCGACCGATTCCCGCGCCTTCCGCTACGGCGGCGCGTTTCCGGCCCGCGCCACCCACATCGTCCCGAGCGCGACGCTGCAGAGCAAGCGCCCCGCCGACCTCGCAAGAACGGCTTTCACCCTCGGCCGTGGCATCCTCCAGGCGTTCCAGTTGTTCGGGCGGATCACGCCGCGGGCGGTGGTCGGCTTCGGCGGCTACCCGACGCTGCCGCCGCTGCTCGCCGCGACGCTGCGCGGCATCCCGACCGTGATCCACGAGGCGAACGGCATCGCCGGCCGCGCCAACCGCCTGCTCGCGCCGCGCGTGAGCGCGCTCGCCACCGGCTTTCCCGGCATTTTCGGCCACGACCCGCGGCTCGCGGCAAAAGCGACCCACACCGGCAACCCGGTGCGCCCGGCGGTGGTCGAGGCGGCCGCGACGCCCTATCCGGGGGCCGACCAGCCGTTCCGCATCCTGGTGTTCGGCGGCAGCCAGGGTGCCCGCATCATGGCGGAGATCGTGCCGCCGGCGCTCGAGCTTCTGCCCGTGGTGGTGCGCTCGCGCCTCGAGGTGGTGCAGCAGGCCCGCGAGGAGGACCTCTTCCCCGTCGAGGAGGCCTATTCGCGTGCGAGCATTGCCGCCGAGGTGAAGCCGTTCTTCCGCGACCTGCCGGCGCGGATCGCCGCCGCGAATCTCGTGATCTCGCGGGCCGGTGCCTCAACCGTCGCCGAGCTCGCCGCGATCGGCCGGCCGTCGATCCTGGTGCCGCTGCCGCACGCGCTCGACCAGGACCAGATGGCCAATGCCGGCATGCTGGAGAAGGCGGGCGGCGCGCTGCGCATCAAGCAGACGGCGTTCACGCCCGAAAACCTTGCCGCCGAGATCGCCCGGCTCGCCACCGAGCCCGACACGCTGCCGCGCATGGCGGCCGCCGCCAAGGAGATCGGCGTGCTCGACGCCGCCGAGCGGCTGGCCGACCTGGTGCTGAAGATTTCCGGGATTTCGGCGTCGACGCCAGCCGCTGCGAAGGCGGAGGGGGCCGCGCACAAGTCCGCGTAGTGTCGGCGCATCGAATTCGCTAAACAGCGCCGGACGCACGGCGCGTCCGCTTCCCTCTCCCCGCACGCGGGGAGGCGGGGGCGGTGCATGCGGGCGAAGCCCGCCAGGAGAAGACCCATGAAGCTGCCGCACGATATCGGGCCGGTGCATTTCGTCGGGATCGGCGGCATCGGCATGAGCGGCATCGCCGAGGTTCTGGCCAATCTCGGCTACACGGTGACCGGCTCCGACGTCGCCGAGAACGCGAACGTCAAACGTTTGCGCGGCAAGGGCATCCGCGTCGCGGTCGGCCATGCGGCGGAGAACGTCGACGGCGCCGACGTGATCGTCGTCTCCTCCGCGATCCGGCGCGACAACCCCGAGCTGGTGGCGGCGCGAGCGAAACGCCTGCCGGTGGTGCGGCGCGCGGAAATGCTCGCCGAGCTGATGCGGCTGAAGCGCTGCGTCGCGGTCGCCGGCACGCACGGCAAGACGACGACCACCTCGCTGGTCGCCTCGCTGCTCGACGCCGGCCATTTCGACCCGACGGTGATCAATGGCGGCATCATCAACGCCTACGGCACCAATGCCCGGCTCGGCGGCGGCGACTGGATGGTGGTGGAGGCCGACGAGTCGGACGGCACCTTCCTGAAGCTTCCGGCCGACGTCGCGATCGTCACCAATATCGACCCCGAGCATCTCGACCATTTCAAGACCTACGAGGCGGTGCAGGAGGCGTTTCAGACTTTTGCCGAGAACGTGCCGTTCTACGGCTTCGCGGTGATGTGCATCGACCATCCGGTGGTGCAGACCATGGTCGGCCGCATCGAGGACCGCCGGGTGATCACCTATGGCGAGAACCCGCAGGCGGACGTGCGTTTGGTGTGCCGCGATTTCGCCGACGGCCGCTCGCGCTTCGACATCGTCTTCCACGCCCGCCCCGGCAGCGCGCCACACGAGATTTCCGATCTCGTGATGCCGATGCCGGGCCGCCACAACGCGCTCAACGCCACCGCGGCGATCGCCGTCGCGCGCGAGCTGGGCGTCTCCGACGAGCTGATCCGCAAGGCGCTCGCCGGCTTCTCCGGCGTCGGCCGGCGCTTCACCCGCACCGGCACGTGGAACGGCGTGACCGTCATCGACGATTACGGCCACCACCCGGTCGAGATCGCCGCCGTGCTGAAGGCCGCCCGCGAGACCGCGAAGGGCAGGGTGATCGCGGTGATGCAGCCGCACCGCTACACCCGGCTCGAGTCGCTGTTCGAGCAGTTCTGCACCTGCTTCAACGACGCCGACACCGTGGTGGTGGCGCCGGTCTATCCGGCCGGCGAGGCGCCGATCCCCGGCATCGACCGCGACGCGCTGGTCGCCGGCATCCGCGCCCGCGGGCATCGCCACGCGGTGCCGCTCGACGGCCCGGCCGACCTCGCCGGGATCGTGCGAGGCATGGCGAAGCCGGGCGATTACGTCGTCTGCCTCGGGGCGGGCAGCATCAGCCAATGGGCGAACGCGCTGCCGGGCGAGCTGAACGCCGTGGAGCCGGCCGCCTGACGAAAAGACCTTTCCGCCGGAGGAGCGCCGAACCGTGAAGACCTGTCTCGCCGTCCGCCACGTCGCCTTCGAGGATCTCGGCCTGCTGGCGCCGCTCGTCGCCGAGCGCGGCTTTTCGGTGCGCTATCTCGAGGCCGGCGTCGAGCCGATCACCGACGAGGCGCTGGTGACGCCCGACCTCGTGGTGGTGCTCGGCGGGCCGATCGGCGTCTACGAGGAGGACGCCTATCCGTTCCTGGTGCCGGAGACCGCCGCCGTGAAGGCGCGGCTCGAGGCGGACAAGCCGACGCTCGGCGTCTGCCTCGGCGCGCAGCTGATGGCAAAGGCGCTCGGCGCCGAGGTGAAGCCGGGGCCGGCCAGGGAGATCGGCTATGCGCCGCTCACCGTCACGCCGGAGGGCGAGGCGGCCGGGCTCGGGCCGTTCGCCGAGACGCCGGTGCTGCATTGGCACGGCGACGCCTTCGCCTTGCCGGCCGGCGCGACGCGGCTCGCCTACACCGCCGTCTGCCCCAACCAGGCGTTCTCGATCGGCCCGAAGATTTTGGGGCTGCAGTTCCACATCGAGGTCGATCCGGCGCGGCTCGAGACCTGGCTGATCGGCCACACGATGGAGCTGTCCAAGGCCGGCATCGACCCGCGCACGCTGCGCGAACAAGCCCGCACCATCGGCCGGACGACCGCGGAGAAGGGGCGGGCGACGCTCGCGCGCTTCCTCGACGGAGTTTTTTCCGCGTGACGGGGCTCGTCTCGCTGCTCGGGGCGTCGGCCGCCGCGCTGACCGCCCGGAAAAACGGCCCGAGTCTCTACGACCTGTGCGACCCGCTGCTGCGCGGGGCGGGGCCGGGCGACGCGCATCTGCGCACCTTCTACAAAACGGCGGTCGCCAATCCGGCGCTGCGGCCGCTGCTCGGCCGCGCCGGGCTGCCGGTGCTCGCCGATCGCCAGACCTTTGCCGGGCTCGAGGCGGCGATCCGCTCCGCCCGCGACGACGCCGCGCCCGACTGGGCGGCGATCGGCCGCGAGGTGGCGCCGCTGATCGACGCGGTGCCGCAGCATCACCCGGTGCGCCCGCCGCTCGCCGGCACCCCGCCGATGCCGCCGCCGGCGGAGATCGAGTACGTTCTCCGCGGCTGTGCAAAACATCTCATCGACGCGCACCGGCGGCACGGCGGCTTCCTGCCGGGCTATGCCGCGTTCAACTTCGCCGGCGATCCCGATTTTCACGGCCGCGATCTCGTCACCGCGCTGACCGGGCTTCAGGCGCGCACCTACAAGAACGCGACGCTGCTGTTCAATCTCGCTCGCGCCTTCGTGCTGCCCAACCAACCGATCGCGCGCCTGTTGAACCCGCCCTGGTCCGGCTTTGCCGAGCCGATGTGGGAGCCGGTGCAGATCCGCCACCGCTGCGCCTATTACGATGCCTTCTTCGCCGAGGCCTTGATGGACTATCTCGGCTCCGGCCTCGCCCGGCCGGAGGAGACCGGCCCGGCGCGCCAGGCGATCTCCGGCATGATCGATTTTTGCCTGAAGACCAGCCGCGAGGAGGTGAAGCATCCGGACGACGGCACGCCGTTTTCGGTCGTCACCGCGCTGGTGCCGCCGCCCGACGTGCGGATGTCCGACTTCTTCTGGAAGCTCAAGCAGGACCTCGGCTTCGGCACCTATGTGCCCGACTGCGACACCACCGCCTGCTCGCTCTCGGCGGCGACCCAGTTCGGTGTCGAGGACCCGATGCTGGAGCAGCCCTTCGTCGACTTCTATGCCGGCTATCAGGTGCGGGACGGCTCGAACCGCCCGCCGCCGTCGGTCGACATCAACGCCCCCGAGCTGAACTTTTCCGGCGGCATCGTCACCTGGATCGAGAGCGCGAAGGGCGAGACGCCGTTCGGCAACGACCTCGATCCGACGCTGAATCTCGACGTGCTCGAGGCTGCGTTCCGCAACCATGCCCGCTGGGGCATCGTCGACACGCAGCGCCGCCGTGATTTCCTGCGCGATGTCCTAAGATTCCACCTGCGGCTGGTGACCTCGGGCGTCTTCACCGACCCTCGCGCGCACATCTACTACCTGCCCGAGCTTTACGCCGCCTATGTCGGCCGCTGCCTCGCCGCCTTCCGGGCGATGCCGGCGGAGGTGCGCCGCGCGGTCGACCCGGACGGCGCCTTCGAGACCATCCGGAAAATCGTGCTCGACTATGTGCAGGACGACCTCGCCGCGCACGAGATGAACCCGTTCGATGCGGCGCTGGCGCTCTTGGCGCTCGCCAAGCTCGGTGGCGAGCGCGCGGCCTATGCCGCGCCGCTCGACGTCTTGGTGAAGAGCTTTGGCGAGGGCGGCCGCAAGGCGCCCTACAAGGCCTACGAGTGGAACAAGATGAAGACGCCGACCCGCATCCTGGTCGGTGGGCCGGAGGTGACCTCGGCCTTCGTGCTGTCGGCGCTGGTGCACGCCCGCGCTGCGCTGACGGGGATGAACGTGTCCGGCCGGGCTGCGTGATCCGCGCCGGGGACCCCTCGGCGGCCGTGTGCGGAAGATCACAGTTCGGCGACAAGTCCCGGTTTATCCAGGACCGTCGTCTTATCGTCGTGTCGCGCTGCGTCGAGCAGGAGGCCCCGTCATGACACCGAGGAAGGTCGCCGCCCTCGCCGGTGGTGCGGTGGTTCTCGCCGGTCTGCTCGTGGCGATCCACGGGATTCCCGCGCGAAGTCTCGTCGAGACCGCCGTCCGGCAGCCGCTCGCCGACGAGGGGCTCACGCTCGAGATCGGCGGCGACGCCCGCCTCACGCTGTGGCCCGCCACGCTGGTGCTCGAGCGGGTGACGCTGCGCGACGAGGCGGCCGATGCCCCGCTGGTCGCGGTCGACCGCATCGAGGCCGACGTCTCGCTCGGCGCGCTGTGGCGCGGACGGGCCGACGTTTCCACCCTCACCCTCACCCGCCCGGTGGTGCGCACGCAGACGCTGTTTCGCCGTGCCGCCCGCGAGGCCACCGCCCGCTCGGACGGCGACGAGAAGGCGGGCGCGCCCGCCGGCATCGCGATCGACGCCGTTCGCGTCACCGATGGCACCATCGTGCTGCAGGATGCGGGCCGCACCGCCGAGCTGCCGGTCGATGCGCTGCGGGTCGCCACCGTGCCGGCGCCGGGTGGCCGCTCGACGCTCCATCTCGACGCCCGCTCCGGCGATTCGGCGCTGCGCCTCACCGCGCCGGCGGATGGCCCCGCCCGGCTCGGCCAGGGTGAGGCGGTGCCGATCGAGATGACGGTCGAGGCACCGAGATTGTTTCGCAGCCCCGCCACGCTGTCCGCCACGGTGCGGCGCACCGGGCCGGTGCTGCGCGCCGAGGGCGTCAGCGGCATGATCGATCAGGGCCGGCTGCGCGGCACGGTCTCGGTGAGCGTCGCCAGCGGAAAACCGTTCGTCGATGCAAAGCTCGAGTCCGAGCGACTCGACCTGTCGGGCCTGATCGCCGCCGTGCCGCCGGCCCAAAGGACCGACGCCGCCGGCACCGCCGCCGCGGCCGCCTGGAGCGAGCAAAAGCTCGATCTGTTCGGGCTCGGGCTGGTCGACGCCGATCTGAGCCTCGTCGCCCGCGAGGTGCAGGTCGATGCGCTGAAGATCGCGCCGGCGACCGTCGAGGCGACGCTGCTGTCCGAGGTGCTGACGGTGACGCTGGCGCGCGCCGGCCTCTATGGCGGGCAGGCGACCGGCACGCTGACGCTCGACCGTGCACACGGCGCGCCGGCGGTCGGCCTGAAGGCGCAGTTCGCCGATGTCGGCGCGCTGCCGTTCCTGCGCGACACCACCGGCTTCGAGACCCTCGAGGGGCGCGCCCGCGGCAGCCTCGACGTGAAGGGGGCAGGCGACAGCCCGCGCGGCGTGGTCGCCTCGCTCGCCGGGCACGCCGAGGTCGCGATCAGCGACGGGGCGGTGCGCGGCGTCGACCTGCCGGGCATGCTGCGCTCGCTGGTCGATACCATTCTGTCGGGCTGGCAGGGCGAGGCCGGCGACCGCACCCGCTTCACCACTTTCAGCGCGTCCTTCACCGTCGAGAACGGCATCGCCCGCACCACCGATGCGGCGCTCGCCGGGCCGTCGCTGGTGGCGAGCGCGGCCGGCAACATCGACCTCGTCGATCGCACGCTCGACCTGCGCGCCGACCCGCGGCTGGTGATCGTCGCCGCCGGCGACGACCGCCCCGAGCCGTGGGGCATCGGCGTGCCGGTGGTGGTGCAGGGGTCTTGGGCGGCGCCGCGCATCTATGCCGACACGCCGAACATTTTGTCCGACCCCGACGGCGCGCTGAAAGGCTTGCGCGAGGCGCTCGGCGGCAGCGCCGGCATTGCAAGGATGATCGAAGGGTTCGGCCGCGCGCTCGGCGCCTCCGGTGCGGCGGGGACGGGTGAGACGGCGTCCGGTGGGCCGGCGTCCGACGATCGCCATGGCGGCACGCCCGACGCGACGCGCCGGCCGGGCATTCTCGCCGACGAGATCATGCGCGCCCTGAAGCGGGCGCCCCACGAGGCGCCCGGTGCGGCGGCAGCGCCGCCGGTGCGCACCCGGACCATCCGCCCGATCGACGACGCCGCGGCCGAGCCCGCGGCAGAGCCCGCGCCGGTGCCGTCGCCCGCATCGCCGCCGCCGGCGCGGTCCGCCACGCGGGCGCTGCCGCAGGCGGCGGGCGGGGAGGCCGGCCCTGCGGCCTCGCGCGATGCTTCGGCCTCGGCCTCCGCTGCGGACGATCCTCCTCCTCCGCCGCGCGGCCGGCCGCGCAGCGGCGCATGGCGCGAGCCGCGTCCGCCGCCGGAGCCGACCATCCGCGAGATCGAGCAGGGCGCGCGCGAATTCTTTCGTGATCTGCTCGGGCGGTGACGGCTCGCGCGGAAGAAAGCGCGGCGATCACATGCTCTCCTTGATGCCGCGCCTGATCAGCCACCAGTTGACCGGATAGCTGGTGGCGAAGCCGGCCAGCATCGCGATCTGCATGGTGAACCAGAACTCCGGCGTGTTCGGCTCCACTCGCGTCCCGAACAGCGGCAGGAAGATCAGAAACTGCGCGATCGCCATGAAGCCGTACATGCCGACCTGCCAGGCGGTGAGCGACAGCACGTCGGCCTTGATCGCCTGCACGAGGCCCTGGCCGACCGACAGGTTCCGCATCGGCACGATGGTGAAGTACTGGAACATGATCCCGAGCGCGAAGGCGAACAGATAGTCGACGATCCACACCGCGAACATCTTGTCGGAGAACACCGTGTGCCAGCCGAACCAGACGGCGACCGCCGGCACCAGAAAGGCCAGCCACTCGGCGATGATGTCGCCGAGCGTGCAGCCGGCGCCGCAATGGGTCGCGCCCTTGCCGACTTTTACCGGGAACGGCGTCAGCGCCTTGTGGGGCGGCGTCTCGTCGTTCTTCATCGCCGGCATCGCCTTCTCGTGGGTCGCCAGCCGCCCGTATCGCAGATAGCCCCACAGCACGATCACCGTGCCGAACAGCGCGGAGAGCGGCCACACCACGTTCATGATCCCCATGTGCTGCGGGTGCCGCATCACGTCGATCGCGATGCCGATCGCGATCGCGAAGCCGGCGAGAAGCGAAACGATCGAGAGAACGTGCAGCCAGGTCGGTATCATGCGCGATGGTCGTCCGTCTTGCGGGTGAAAAGGTTCTCGAAGGGCGAACTCGAGCACCGGCGGCCTCGTTCCGGCGGCAAGCGGCGTCGGCCGTCGCTGCCTGCGCCGTTTCCGCCGATTTCGTACGCGAGCGCACGGACTCCCGGCTCAGCCGGCGGCACCGGCCTCGCGATGCGCGCGATCCGCACCGCCCCCTTGCTCTGTCCGCCGCCACACGTTACAAGAGCGCTCGCGCTGCCGGTTGACGCCTCCTTCATCTTTTCGGGCGAGGCTGGCGAGAGGGACAACGAGGATTTGGCATGACGCCGCGCTGCATTCATTGCGCGCCGTACGGGTGGGCCGCCGAGGCCCCGCCCGCGCCTGTCCTGCTGTCCGGGCTTCTTCTGCTCCTTACCAGCCCCTGAGGGCCGTCAGGGCGCGTCGCGCCTGGGCGCTCAGGGGATCGAACGGAACCCCGGACGCGCCCTCTGGCGCATGCATTTTCCCGAAGGAGCTCTTTCCATGAGCGTCGCAACCGAGTCCGAGAAGGACCGCGTCGTGATTTTCGATACCACCCTGCGCGACGGCGAGCAGTCGCCCGGCGCCACCATGACCCACGAGGAGAAGCTCGAGGTCGCCGAGGCGCTCGACGAGATGGGCGTCGACATCATCGAGGCCGGCTTCCCGATCGCCTCCGAAGGTGACTTCCACGCCGTCCACGAGATCGCCCAGCGCACCAAGAACGCCGTGGTGTGCGGCCTGTCGCGCGCCGCGCCGAAGGACATCGATCGCTGCGCCGAGGCGATCCGCCCGGCCAAGCGCGGCCGCATCCACACCTTCATCTCCACCTCGCCGGTGCACATGAAATACAAGCTCCAGATGGAGCCCGAGCAGGTCTACGAGATGGTCGTCCAGCAGGTGACGCGGGCGCGCAACCACACCGACGACGTCGAGTGGTCGTGCGAGGACGGCACCCGCACCGAGCACGACTTTCTGTGCCGCTGCGTCGAGGCGGCGATCAAGGCGGGCGCCACCACCATCAACATTCCGGACACCGTCGGCTACACCACGCCGGAGGAATATTTCGCACTGTTCCAGATGGTGCGCGAGCGGGTGCCGAATTCCGATCAGGCGCGCTTCTCGGTGCATTGTCACGACGACCTCGGCATGGCGGTCGCCAACTCGCTGGCCGGCGTGCGCGGCGGCGCGCGGCAGATCGAATGCACCATCAACGGCATCGGCGAGCGGGCCGGCAACGCCGCGCTCGAGGAGGTGGTGATGGCGCTGAAGGTACGGCACGACGCGATGCCGTACGTGACCGCCGTCGACGGCACCAAGCTGACGCGGGTGTCGAAGCTGGTCTCCGCCGTCACCTCGTTCCCGATCCAGTACAACAAGGCGATCGTCGGCCGGAACGCTTTTGCGCACGAGAGCGGCATCCATCAGGACGGCATGCTCAAGCACACCGAGACCTACGAGATCATGACGCCGGAAAGCGTCGGCGTGAAGCAGACCTCGTTGGTGATGGGCAAGCATTCCGGCCGCCACGCCTTCGTGCACAAGCTGCAGGAATTGGGCTACGAGCTCGGCCCCAATCAGGTCGAGGACGCGTTCGTGCGGTTCAAGGCGCTCGCCGACCGCAAGAAGCTGGTCTACGACGAGGACATCGAGGCGTTGGTCGACGAGGAGATCGCCACCGCGCAGGACCGCATCAAGCTGGTGTCGTTGTCGATCATCGCCGGCACGCACGGGCCGCAGCGCGCCACCATGAAGCTGGCGATCGAGGGCCGCACGGTGATCGAGGAGTGCGAGGGCAACGGGCCGGTCGATGCGACCTTCAACTGCATCAAGGCGCTGGTGCCGAACGAGGCGACCCTCGACCTCTATCAGGTGCACGCGGTGACCGAGGGCACCGACGCGCAGGCGGAAGTGTCCGTGCGCCTGTCGGAGAACGACAAGACGGTGACCGCCAAGGGCGCCGATCCCGACACGCTGGTGGCCTCGGCAAAAGCCTATCTCGGCGCGTTGAACAAGCTGATGATCAAGCGCCAGCGCACGAAACCGGAGGCGATGGTCGTCGGGCCGTGAGGCTCTCCCGGTCGTGACTTCCGCCTCGTCCCGAGGGCGCCGAAGGCGCGTCTCGAAGGACGGGGCGGCCCCATGGTTCGAGACGGCCGCTACGCGGCCTCCTCACCACGAGGCCGTGACAGCACCGAGTGCGTAGTGCGTAGGGTGCGCAAAGGCGCATCGCGCCGTGCGCACGCGAGGGGCTGTCGGCGGCCGACGTGATCAGAGATCCCGCCACATCACCAGCGCGTCGACGTAACCGTGCGTCGGGTGCGCGAATGCGCCCGGGAGGCGGCCGACAGTGGCAAAGCCCATCGCCTGCCACAGTTTGACCGCGCGGTCGTTGGTGGCGATCACGAAGTTGAACTGCATCGCGTGAAACCCGCGCGCTTTTGCGCGCTCGAGCGAGAACGTGCACATCTGCCGGGCGACGCCACGGCCGGTGGCGCCTCGCGCGACCATGTAGCCGCAGTTCGCCACATGGGCGCCGCCGCCGCTCTGGTTGGCCTTCAGATAGAACGTGCCGATTATTCTCTCGTCAGGGCTCTCCGCATCCCCGGCAGCGCCCTCGGACGCCTCGGCGTCCCCTCCGGCACCGGCCTCGGCCTCGGCCGTCCCGGCCGCCGGTCCGTCGTCGGTCGCGACAAACACCTCGTGGGCGGGCGAGAGCCAGTAGGCGAGGGCGTCTTGGCGGGAAAGATCGCGCGGCAGCGGATAGGTTTCGCCGGCGCGGATCACCGGCTCGAGGATGCGCCACAGGGCATCGGCGTCGCTCTGGCGGGCGGGGCGGATCATGGCGGCCGGCAAGAGAAAGCCGCGGCGAGCGCGGCGGTAAAACATCGGGAGCGAAGACGACAGAAACCGGCACGCCCGGGGGGGCGGGTGCCACCCGGAGCGGCCGGGCTCGACGGAGCGGGCCTATCTCACGAGGCGCGCGCGACCAGCGGCGGAGCGACCATGTTGGGGATCTCGATCTCGATCTCGAGGGTCGAAATCTGCTCCCCGCGGTCCATCTTCACCTGCACGCTGTCGGGCTCGACGAAGACGTGCCGCGAGATCGCCGCAAGGATGTCCTCCTGCAGCACGGAGATCAGGTTGGACGAACGCCCGAGCGGCGATCGCTCGTGGGCGAGCAGGATCTGCAGCCGTTCCCGCGCCACCGGCGCGGAATTGCGGCGCTTGAACAGGGTCCAGATCATGCGGCTCTCCTGCCGAACAGTTTCGTGAGCAGGCTCTTCTTCTCGGTCGGGACGACGATGTCGAGGTCCTCGCCCTCGAGCCGCCGGGCGGCCTCGAGATAGGCGCGGGCCGGGGTGCTGGACGGGTCGCTCAACACGACCGGCGTCCCCAGGTTCGATGCGCGCAAAACCTCCTGGCTCTCGGGGATGATGCCGAGCAGCGGCAGCGACAGGATCTCGACGATGTCGGCGATGCCGAGCATCTCGCCCT
The DNA here is from genome assembly GCF_000293785.1 of Rhodovulum sp. PH10. GTDB lineage: Bacteria > Pseudomonadota > Alphaproteobacteria > Rhizobiales > Xanthobacteraceae > Rhodoplanes. The sequence goes on from NZ_AKZI01000011.1 coordinate 39,834, forward strand.
TGGAGGCGCGGGCGGGATCGAAGCGGGTCACCAGAATGTGCTTGCCGATCCGCTCGCCGCGCTCGGCGCGCTCGGTCTTGGCGTCGAGGAGGCCGATGATGCGGTCGGAGTCGCGCACCGAGGAGACTTCCGGATTGGTGACGATCACCGCCTGGTCGGCGTGGCGCATGGCGAGCTGGGCGCCGCGCTCGATGCCGGCCGGGCTGTCGCACAGCACCCAGTCGAAGCGGTTGCGCAGCTCGCCGATCACCTGGGCGACGCCCTCGTCGGTCAGCGCATCCTTGTCGCGGGTCTGCGAGGCGGGCAGCAGCCACAGCGTCTCGATGCGCTTGTCGCGGATCAGCGCCTGCTGCAGCTTGGCGACCCCCTGCACGACGTTGATCAGGTCGAACACCACGCGCCGCTCGGCGCCGAGCACGAGGTCGAGATTGCGCAGGCCGACGTCGAAATCGACCACTGCCACCGTCTGGCCGGTCTGAGCCAGGGCTGCGCCCAACGCGGCGGTGGTGGTGGTCTTGCCCACGCCGCCTTTTCCGGATGTCACCACGACCACGTTGGCCATCGTCTTCTTCCTCCTCCCTGCCTCAGTCGAAGGCAGCAATCAGCATGGTCTCTCCGTCGAGCCAGGCCTGCACGGGCTTGCTCCGGAGCTCCGGTTCGAGATCGTCGACGGTGCGATAGTAGCCCGCGATCGCCAACAGCTCGGCGTCGATGCGCCGGCAAAAGATGCGCGCCTTCATGTCGCCGTCGGCGCCGGCCATCGCGCGGCCGCGCAAGGTGCCGTAGACGTGGATCGAGCCGCCGGCCACCACCTCGGCGCCGGACGACACCGCGCCCAGGATGATCACGTCGCCGCCCGGATGGTAGATGGTCTGGCCGGAGCGCACCGGCAGGTCGATCATCAGCGAGGCGGCGGGCGGCGGCGCCTTGGCCTGCTCGGAATTCTCGTTGGAGGCGGCGCGGCCGCTGGTCAGCACCGGCGGCAGATCCGGCCCGGCCAGCCCGGGGGCGGCGCCTTCGAGCCCCATGATGCGGATGCCGCGGGTCTCCAGCGCTGCGATCAGGGCGACGATCTCGGCGGCCGGCAGGGTCAGGCCGGCGAGGTCGAGCACCGCCGGGCGGCCGACGAAGAACCCCGGCGAGCGCGCGATCGCGCCGTCGAGGTCGTCGAGCCAGTCGGCGACCGGCGGCTCGGGCGCCAGCGCGAACGCCATGTAGGACCGCCCGCGGAACCGGACGGGACGGGGTTTCGGTCTCATCTGAACGACGGTTCTCATGTCCGGCTTTCCCACGACGCGGAGCCCGGCGCGGGCACCCACGCACCGCGGCGTTCCGTCGTGGCCGGACCGCGCGTACCGTATCGGCGGCGAAAGACTCTGGCCGATTCGCCCCCGCTTGAAACTGAAAATACGACCGTGGCGACATCGAGTCGGTCGAATTCGACTCGAATGCCACGGTTCGGCGGTAGCGGGGTCATGATGGGGTGGTTTCGGTCAACCGGCCATGCGGACGTCGCCGCCGTGCGGGGCGGGCACCGCGACGCCGTCGGAGGCGTACTCGTTGAGCTTGTTGCGCAGCGTGCGGATCGAGATGCCGAGAATGTTCGCGGCGTGCGTGCGGTTGCCGAAGCAGTGCTTGAGCGTCTCGAGGATGAGGTCGCGCTCGACGTCGGCGACGGTGCGGCCGACCAGCGCTCTAGTCACCGCCTCGGCGGCGAGCGCCGCGTGCTCCACCGCCGCCGGCCGGGTCTGGTCGAGCCGCTCGCCGTCCGGGGTGAGGATGGCGTCCGGGCCGATCTCGTCGCCGGAGGCGAGCAGCACCGCGCGGTGAATCGTGTTCTCCAGCTCGCGCACATTGCCGACCCAGCGGTTGAGCGAGAGCTGGTGCTTGGCCTCGACCGACAGCGGCCGCACCGGCACGCCGTTCGCGTGGGCGTACTTCGTGGCGAAGTGCTGGGCGAGCTCGATCACGTCGCCCGGCCGCTCGCGCAGCGGCGGGATCTTCAGGTTCACCACGTTGAGGCGGAAGAGAAGGTCCTCGCGGAAGCTTCCCGACCGCACCGCATCGCCGAGGTTGCGGTTGGAGGTGGCGAGAATGCGGATGTCGACCGGCACCGGGCGGGTGCCGCCGACCCGGTCGATCACCCGCTCCTGGATCGCCCGGAGGAGCTTCGCCTGCAGGCGGACGTCCATCTCGGAGATCTCGTCGAGCAGCAGCGTGCCGCCGTTCGCCTCCTCGAATTTTCCGACGCGCCGCGCCACCGCGCCGGTGAAGGCGCCCTTCTCGTGGCCGAACAGCTCGCTTTCGAGCAGCTGCTCGGGGATCGCCGCGCAATTGACCGAGATGAACGGCCCGCGCGCCCGGTTCGAGCGGGCATGGACGTAGCGGGCCAAGACCTCCTTGCCGGTGCCGGACTCGCCGGTGATCAGCACCGAGGCGTCGGAGGGAGCGATCTGCTGGGCGAGCCGGACCACGTTGGCGGTCGCCTGGTCGCGATAGACCAGCTCGCGCGAATCGTCGGCGACCGCCGCCAGCACCGCCGCGATCATCTCGGGATCGGGCGGCAGCGGGATGTACTCCTTCGCCCCCGCATGGATGGCGGCGACCGCGGCGCGCGCGTCCGAGGCGACCCCGCAGGCGACGATCGGCACGTGGATGCGCTCGGCCTCGAGCTTGATCACGAGGTCGCGGATGTCGAGCGCGACGTCGACCATCAGAAGGTCGGAGCCGCGGCCGGACCGTAGCACCGCCATCGCCTGCTCGGTGCTCTCCGCGTGGGTGACGCTGGCGCCCTTGTCCATGGCGATCTTGGTCGCGACGGTGAGCTGGCCCTTCAGGGTGCCGACGATCAGGAGGCGCATGGGGTCACTCCTCTACTGGGAAATTGCCGCGCCGCCCGGCGGGGCGCGTGAGGCCGGCGGCAGCTCCACCTCTCCCCGCCTGCGGGGAGAGCGAGAGCCGACGCCGTTCGCGTTCCGGCGAACCGGGCGGTGCACTGGTTGCGGGTCGCGGTCATCAGCCGCGGTCCGCCTTGATGATCTCGGTCATGGTGATGCCGAGCTTGTCCTCGACCAGCACCACCTCGCCGCGGGCGACCAGGCGATTGTTGACGTAGATGTCGATCGCCTCGCCGACCCTGCGGTCGAGCTCCAGCACCGCGCCGGGGCCGAGCTTCAAGAGCTCGCCGACCTCCATGCGGGCGCGCCCGAGCACCGCCGACACCTGCACCGGCACGTCGAACACCGCCTCGAGATCGGCCGCCGCGTGGCTGGCCTCGGCCTCGGTGTCGGTCGCGCCGTCCTCGGCGGCGTGCTCGACCACGCCGTTCTCGGCGTCGAGATTGGGGAAGGGCACCTTGCCGTCTTCGTTCGCCATGACGGTTCCTTTCGTCACGCGGGCTCGCCGGTCCGCTCGGCGATCCAGCGGGCGACGGCGTCGGCGATCGCCGCCTCCACCGCTGCGTGATCGCGAACGATGCCGCCGTCGGCCCATTCGATGCGGCAGTCGCCGGGTGCGATCTCCGCCTCTCCCAGCACCACCAGCCGGCCGTCGAAGCCGCGGGCGCGGGCGATGTCGCCGAGCCGCTCGCGGGCGAGCTCGTAAAGTCCTTCGCCGACCCGCACGACCACGTGCGGGGTGCCGATCAGCTCGCGGAAGCAGCCTTCGACCAGCGCCGCGATCTCGGCGAAGGGCTGCGTCTCGATCAGCGCCGGGGCGAGCTTGCGTCCGACCGCGGTGGCGACCTCGACCGATTGCGTCTCGATCCGCTTCGACAGCGCCGGCAGCTCGTTCGCCAGCACCGCGAGCGAGCCGGCGATCCGCTCGAACGCCGCGGCGGTCTGCCGCTCGGCCTGGGTGCGCGCCTGCACCTCGGCGGCGGTCACGCCCTTCTGGTAGCCGCGCGCCTCCGCCGCCTTCAGCGCCGCCTCGTGCTCGGCGAGCGCCACGGTCCGTTCTTCCTCGGCCGCCGCGGCGGGTTTTGCCGGGGCAGCGAAGTCGAGGTCGAACAGGAACTTGGCCGGTGCGCTCATCGACACGTCCTCAGTACACCAGCTCTTCGTCGGCGCGGTTCTTGGTGATCATGATCTCGCCCTTGCCGGCCAGATCCTTGGCGAGGTTGACCAGGAGCGCCTGCGCCTCGTCGACCTCGCGCAGCCGCACCGGGCCGAGCGCCTCCATGTCGTCGTTGAGCATCTTCGCCGCGCGGCTCGACATGTTGGACTGGAAGAACGCCCGCACCGGCTCGGAGGCGCCCTTGAGGGCGATCGCCAGCTTGTCCTTGTCGATGTGGCGCATCAGCGTCTGCGCCGAGGCGTTGTCGAGCTTGATCAGGTCGTCGAAGGTGAACATCAGGCTCTTGATGCGCTCGGCGCTCTCGCGGTTGGTCTCCTCGAGGGCGGTCATGAAGCGCGTCTCGGTCTGGCGGTCGAAATTGTTGAACACCTCCGCCATCATCTCGTGGGCGTCGCGCCGGCGGGTCTGCGACAGCGACGACATGAACTCGGTGCGCAGCGTCGCCTCGACCCGCTCGATCACCTCCTTCTGCACCGACTCCATCCGCAGCATGCGGTTGACGACGTCCATGCCGACGTCCTCGGGGAGGATGCCGAGCACCTTGGCCGACTGCTCGGGGCGCAGCTTGGAGAGGATGACGGCGACCGTCTGCGGGTATTCGTTCTTGAGGTAGTTGGCGAGCATCTCCTCCTGCACGTTGGAGAGCTTCTCCCACATGTTGCGGCCGGCCGGCCCGCGGATCTCGTCCATGATGCCGCTGACGCGCTCGGGCGGCAGATACTGCTGGAGCAGCCGCTCGGTCGCGTCGTAGGTGCCCATCAGCGCGCCGGAGGCCGACAGGCGCGAGACGAACTCGAGCATCAGCTCCTCGACCGACTCCGCCTGCACCGTGCCGAGGCTCGACATCACCATCGACAAAGAGCGCAGCTCATCGTCGTCGAGCAGCTGCCAGATCTTCGAGCCGTACTGGTCGCCGAGCGCGAGCATCAGCACGGCGGCCCGCTCCGGGCCCCGCAGCTTGCGGGCGACGCCCTCGGCCGGCTGGCGGGCGGCCAGCGTCGCCACCACGTTCTCGATGTCGGACTTGGGCTTCGCGATCGGTGTGCTCATCGGTCCTCGGCCTGTCTCAGTTGGTCTCGTGCAGCCATTGGCGGATGATCGAGACGGTCTCCTGCGGGTTGCGGTCGGCCAGCTCGCCGACCTTCTGGATCGACTGGGCGTGGACGCTGCCCTGCACCTGCGCGAAGTCGATCATCTTGGAGGTGGCGGTCGACGCCAGCGCCTCCTCCTCGGTCACCGGCAGGCCGTGGGTCTCGCCGCTCGGCAGCGCCGCCACCAGCGGCGGCTCGGTGGCCCCGGTCAGCGCCGCGAGCTGCTCGGGAGTGACGATGCGGCGGATCAGCGGGCGCACCACCATCAGGAGCACCAGCAGGCCGAGCAGCAGCATCACGCCGAGCTCGACGAAGCGCATGATGTCGTCCTTGGTGAAGTCGAAATAAGCCATCCAGCCGGTCGGCTCGGGAATGGTGAGGTCGGGCATCTCGGCGAACCGCAGATTGACCACCTCGACCTGGTCGCCGCGCTTCTCGTCGAAGCCGATCGCCGAGCGCACCAGGGCGGCGATGCGGTCGAGCTCCTCCTTGGAGCGCTCCTGATAGACCAGCTCGCCCTTGTCGTTCTTGGTGTAGACGCCGTCGACCAGCACCGCGACCGAGATGCGGTTGACCCGGCCGCCCTCGATCACCTCGGTGCGGGTGGTGCGGGAGATCTCGTAATTGTTGATCTCCTCGTTCTTCTTGGTCTGGTCGCGCGGGCCGGCGGTCGGGTTGCCCTGGTTGGCGTTCGGCAGCTCGGTCGCGACCGAGACCTGGCCCTGCGGGTCGACCACCGTGGAGCTTTCCTCGCGGGTCTGGCTCGAGCGCAGCACGCGGCCGTCGGGGTCGTACTTGTCCTGGGTCTGGGTCACCCGGTTGAAGTCGAAATCGGCGGCGAGCTGGACGCGGGCGCGGCCCGGGCCGACCACCGAGCCGACGATCGACTCCACCTGCTGGCGCAGGTTGCGCTCGTAGGCGAGCTTGCGCTCGTCGCCGCTCGTGCCGTTGCCGCCATTGGCGTCGCCGGCGGCGCCGTCGGCGAGCAGCCGGCCGGTCTCGTCGACGATCGAGATGCGCTCGGGCTTGAGCCCGTTGACCGCCGAGGCGACCAGGTGGCGGATCGCCCGCACCTGCTGCGCCTCCAGCGTGCCGCGCACCTTCAGGACGATCGAGGCGGACGGCTCCGGCCGGTCGCGCGAGAACAGGGGGCGCTCCGGCAGCACCAGATGGACGCGCGCCGCCTGCACCCGGTCGATCTCCCGCACGGTGCGGGCGAGCTCGCCCTCGAGGGCGCGCAGATGGTTGATGTTCTGGACGAAGCTGGTGGTGCCGAGGGCATCCGACTTGTCGAAGATCTCGTAGCCGACGCCGCCGCCCTTGGGCAGGCCGCCCTCGGCGAGCTTCATGCGCAGCCGCCCCACCATGTCGCGCGGCACCATGATGATGGCGCCGTCGTTCTTCATCTCGTAGGGGATGCTCTGCCGCTCGAGGTCCTTGACGATGGCGGCGGAGTCCTCGAGCGTCAGGTCGGTGAACAGCGGGCTCATCTGCGGGGCCGTCACCCGCAGGATGATGAAGGCGAAAAAGCCGATCAGCCCCGCCGTCACCGCTCCCATGGCGGCGATTCGGGCGGGCCCGAGCGTCTTCACGAATGTGACGAGACCTTCCACCGGGTCGATCCTGGCCGTGGGGGGACTTCCAAGCCGTTATTTCGTCGAACGAAAACCGGGCCACTCGGCAAGTTTTGCCGGGTGCATGGTTTCCAATTGGTTAACGGTGGGGGGCGCCGGGCCGCCGCAGCGCAAATTTGACCGCGCCGTGGCGCCCGGGACGCGTCCCGAGCCGCGCCGGGACGCGTCCCGAGCCGCGCCGGAACGCGTCGGGAACCCTCCGCAAGCGACCGGACAATGCGGGCGGGCCACGCGCGGTTCTGGCGGGTTGCGCGGACGGTTAGCGAAACCTTGCGGCGCTCGTCGGCAGGACGGCCGGCACCGGAGGCGACGACGGGCGAACAGGGGGACGAGTGGAGGGGGCGAGGAGAAGGAGGCGAGCAGAGGATGCGAGCCGGGAGGCCGAGTGCGGCGGGCGGCGGGCGGCGAAACGCCTCGCCTCGACCCCTCGGCGCAAATAAAAAGGCCGCCGGGGGAGGGCGGCCTTTTTGTCGACCCGATCTGTAACACGACGGGCCGACTTGTCGGACGGGATTGGGGGGCTGGGGGATGACCGGTCCGACACTCTCTCAACGTGCATCCGGAACGCGGGTTCCGGGGGCCGTCGAAAAAATCCGCCGAGCGACGCGGCGGTTCACTGGCGATATTGCTGCAGTCTCGTGGTGCGCAGGCCGGCGAGGCCGTGCCGATCGATCGAGTATTGCCAGGCGAGGAACTCCTCGACCGTGAGGGTGTAGCGGCTGCAGGCTTCCTCCAGCGAGAGGAGGCCGCCGCGCACGGCCGCGACGACTTCGGCTTTCCGGCGGATCACCCATCGCTTGGTGCCGGGTGCGGGCAGGTCGGCGATCGTCAGCGGGCTACCGTCCGGCCCGATGACGTATTTGACCCTCGGGCGATGGGGCTCGGTCATGGATGAACTCACGCTACAAACTGAACAACACCCGTGCACTCTAGGAAGGGTGGCTTAAAAATTGCCTAAGCGTCCGTAAAGAAAGGGGAAACGTTTCCCTTCGAAGGCCGCCCTTTCCCTTGCCTCGAATGTGCGACAAAGGCTTGCGGCACAACGGGAACCCGGCCGCGGCGGCGAGCCTCCGCCGGCCGCCGGGATCGGTGCCGCGCCGGCCGAGGACGCACGGGACCGGCGGCCGCTCCGGCGGGCGCCGGGCGACGGGGACGGGGTGCGAGGAGGGACTGCGGGGGCGGGTGGGCGCGCGGCGCAAGCGGCGAGGCGTGGCCGCGCCTGCCCGCGCGATGGCGAAGAAGAGAAGAAGAAAGGTGAAGAAAAAAGAGCGGCGGCGCCGGTCGGCCACCCGCGGTCGTCGCCGGTCCACGACGGCGGACGTGTTCGGTCGGGGCGATGCCTACCGCTCGCCTCCTGGACGGGCGGCGCGGCGCTCCGGCGGCCCTGGGGCCGGTCACCCTGGGACCGGTCGCCCTGGGTCCGGTCGTCCGGAGGCCGGTCGCCCTGGGTCCGGTCGTCCGGGGCCGGTCGCCCGGGCGAGGTCAGCTCGGCCGGACGATCCGCCGGATCTTGTCGAGCGTGTAGGTGTCGCCGTTGATCGTCAGCACCGGCGGGTTGGTGCCGACATCGACCTCGTCCACCACGCCCTGCACCTCGGTCGAGACCGCCACCGGCTGGCCGAGCGCGTCGGTCGCCGTCACCGTCATCTTGTAGGTGCCGTCCGGCCAGGCGGTACCGTTGTTGCCGTGGCCGTCCCACTTGAACTCCTGCTCGCCGGCCTGCATCGGGAAGGTGCCGCTGTAGACCGTCGCGCCGCTGGTGTTGGTGATCGTCACGGTCGCGCTCGACGGCTTCGACACCTTGAAGTTCCAGGCGGCGTAGCTGTCCTTCAGCTCGGCGGTGGAGCCGTCCACCGAGACGGTCGCCCCGATATAGCCGAGCGCCTGGGTCTGCTGGGCGGTCTCCTGAAGCGACACCAGGGCCGACAGCTGGTCGTTCATCTTGAGCTGCTGCTCGACCTGCGAGAACTGCACGAGCTGGGCGGTGAACTGGTTGGTGTCGAGCGGATCGAGCGGGCTCTGGTTCTGCAGCTGGGTGGTGAGCAGCGTCAGGAAGGTCTGGAAATTGCTCGCCAGCGCCTGGGTGTTGACGGCCGAGCCGTCCTTCGCCGTCGCCTTGTCCTGATTGACCACCGCCGCCTTGACGGGCGCGGGCATTCCGGTCGTCGGGTCGATCGCCATGTCACACCTTTCTGGTCGGACGCTATCTGTACGCGAGCCGGCTCACACGCGAATGTCGACGCCGCCGAGCCGGCCGAGCAGGCGGCCATAGGCGGCTCCGACGTCGATCGGATGGGTTTCCGGCAGGTCGCCCGGCATCGGCGTGGCCTGCCGCGCCTGCGTCTGCGCGTCGGGGTTCGGCTGCCGCTGGCCGCTGCCCTGGTCGCGCAGCGAGAACTGCATCGCGCCCTGGTCGGTCTTCAGGCCGGCGTCCTGCAGCGCGCGCTCGAGCTGGGCGGCGTCGCGGCGCAACAGATCGAGCGTGTCGGAGCGGTCGGCGCTGACGTGCGACACCACCTGGCCGTTGCGGTCGACCTCGAGCCGCACATGGACCCGCCCGAGATCGGGCGGATCGAGCCGGATCTCGAAGCTCTGCCGGCCGGATTTCGCCTGCGCGGTGATCTGGACGCCGAGCTCGGACAGCGACACCGCCCGTTCGGACGTGTCGATCCGGGTGGCGCCGGCCTGCGGCACCTGCGGGCTCGCGCCGGCGGCGGCGACCGACAGGCCGTCCGCCCGGATCGGCACGGCGGCCGGTTGCCCGGCCTGCTGCCCGATTTGGCCCGGCGGGTTCTGCGCGGGGGCCGCGCCGCCATTGGCGGCGGCCGCGTCCGGACGGGCGTCCGGCTGGAGGCCGGCCGCGGCGATCTGCGCATGCGTGCCGGGCGCGCCCGTGACGGTGCCGTCCGGAGTGGTCGCCGGCGGCGTCTGGTGATTGGTGGGCCGCGCCTGGCCGGCCGTCGGGTCGGCCGGCTTTGCGGCGGTGCCGTCGCCGGTCTTGGTGGCGTCGCCGGTCGCGGAGGCCTTCGTCTCGGCGGCTGCCTTGAACGTCTCGGCGCCGCCGGTGCCGGCCGCCTTGCCGTTTGCTGCGGCCGCAGTCGCCGCGGTGTCGGGTGCGGCGGCCTTGCCGGTCGCTTGCTGCGCCGCGTCCTTCGCGGCGGCGGGGTCGGTTGCGGTGCCGGCCGGGGGCGTCGAGGCGAGCTGCGGCGCCGCGCCGATCGCCTCGTCTCCGGCTGCACCGGGGGCGGCGAGCGCCGGATCGGTCGGAACGCCTGGTGCGGCGACCGGAACCGGCGGGGTCGCCGTCGCCGCGACGGCCTGGGCGGCGGCCTGGGCCGCGGCCTGGGCAGCTGCCGCTTCCGCATCGTTCTCGGAGGCGTCGCTGCCGTCCGTGGCTCCGTCCGTCGTGTCGCCGGCGGAGTCGCCGGTCGTCGTGTCGCTGCCGTCCGTCGCCTTCGTTTCCGTGCGGTCGCTGCCGTCCGCGGTCTTCGCATCGGGGGCGGAGTCGGTGGACTCAGTCGCGTCGCCATCGTTCGCCGCGGCCCGCTCGCGCGGCGCGGCGTCGTCCTTCGGCGAGGTTTTGTCGGACCGCGCGCGGTCCGGCGCCTTGCGTCCGTCGTCGTCGTGGTCGGAGCGCGCCCGGCTTCTCGACGCGGAGTCGGACGGGCGCTCCGTCCGGCTCGTGTCGTCGCGCGCGCCGATGGCGGCCGGACGCGGCTGGGAGTCGCGGCTCGCCTGCGCGGCGGCGCTCGCGTCCACATCGTCGATCAGGCTGGCGAAGTCGGTGGCGGTGGACTTTTGTTGGGCCGCAGCGGTGCGGGCCGCGAACGCGGCGGCGGCAGCGGTGCTCGGCTCGATGGTGATGGTGGGCACTGAGCGTGACCTCGTGATTGTCCGACACCACGTCTGCAAGCGGCGGGCCACCGAGTTCCGTCAAAGAAAACGTAGCCGCGCCAATGCATTGGTTCCGGGGCACCGGCGCCTCGAAAGCCCCGGAGGCAAGGCTTGCAGGGGCGGCCGGGCAAGAACTGCCGGCTCCCTCCGGTCGACTGCCGGCCGCAGCCGGCCGACGGTCGGTCCGCCGGCGCGGAGCGGCTCGCCGCCGGGCGCGCTGGCGAGCGGACGGTCGGCTCCCTATAGTAAGGAGTGACGAAACCGCGGCGGGACGGAACCGGCAGCGGGCGAGGAGCGCGGCGGCGTCCGCGAACGGCATGCGAAATTCACTCGATCTCGACACGCGACCCGAAAGCACCCGCGTGGTGGTCGCCATGTCGGGCGGGGTCGACTCGTCGGTCACGGCGGCGCTCCTGAAGGCGGAGGGCTACGACGTCGTCGGCGTCACGCTGCAGCTCTACGACCACGGCGCGGCGACCCACCGGGTCGGCGCCTGCTGCGCGGGGCAGGACATCCACGATGCTCGCCGGGTGGCGGAGGCGATCGGCATCCCGCATTACGTGCTCGACTACGAGAGCCGCTTCAAGGAGGCGGTGATCGACCGCTTCGCCGAGAGCTACGTGTCGGGCGAGACGCCGGTGCCGTGCGTCGAGTGCAACCAATCGATCAAATTCCGCGATCTCCTCGACACCGCGAAGGATCTCGGCGCGGCGGTGCTGGCGACCGGCCACTATGTCGCCTCCCGCGAATCGTCCGACGGCCGGCGCGCGCTGTTCCGCGCCCGCGAGGAGGACCGCGACCAGAGCTACTTCCTGTTCGCCACCACCCGCGACCAGCTCGACCTGCTGCGCTTCCCGCTCGGCGACCGCACCAAGGCCGAAACCCGCGCGCTCGCCCGCCGGTTCGCCCTGCCGGTGGCGGAAAAGCACGACAGCCAGGACATCTGCTTCGTGCCGACCGGCCGCTACACCGAGGTGATCGAGCGCCTGAAGCCCGACGCGGCCGAGCCCGGCGACATCGTCGATCTCGACGGGCGGGTGCTCGGGCACCATCAGGGCATCATCCGCTACACCGTCGGCCAGCGCCGCGGCATCGGCATCGCCGCCGCCGAGCCGCTCTATGTCGTCGGCCTCGACGCCGCCCATCGGCGGGTGGTGGTCGGCCCGCGCGAGGCGCTGAAGACCCGGCGGATGCGGCTGCGCGACGTCAACTGGATCGGCGACGGCACGCTCGACGCGGCGCTCGCCGAGGCGCATACACCCGGCCGGCTGGAGGTGTTCGTCAAGGTGCGCTCGACCCGCCGTCCGCAGCCCGCCTGGATTTTTCGCGATCGTGCGGAGATCGAGGTGGAGCTGGTCGACGGCGAGGAAGGGGTCGCGCCCGGCCAGGCCTGCACCTTCTACGACGCGCTCGCCGGACAGGCGCGCGTGCTCGGCGGTGGTTTCATCCGGAGCGCGGCGTCCGCCGTCGCGGCGGCCGAGACGGGTGCCGAGTCGGGTGCGGAGTCGCGCGCGGAAACACGCGCGGCCGAGCCGGCCGCGGCCCGGCGCTGAAGCGCTCTTTTTTCTTTTCGGGAGACTGTTTTTCCATGGCTGACGATCTCGATCGCGACAAGGTCGCGAAAGCGTATGCGCGCTGGGCGCCGGTCTACGATCTCGTGTTCGGCACCGTGTTCGAGTGCGGCCGCAAGGCGGCGATCGCCGCGGTCGAGAAGGTCGGCGGGCGGGTGCTCGAGGTCGGCGTCGGCACCGGCATCTCGCTGCCGGACTATCGCCGCACCAACCGGATCGTCGGCATCGACATCTCCGCCCCGATGCTGCGCAAGGCGCAGGAGCGGGTGGCGACCCACGGCCTCGACAATGTCGAGGTGTTGTCGGTGATGGACGCCGCCAAGCTGGCGCTGCCAGATGCCTCGTTCGACGTGGTGGTGGCGCAATACGTGATCACCGCGGTGCCGGACCCGGAGGGGACGCTCGACGAGTTCGCCCGCGTGGTGAAGCCGGGCGGCGAGATCATCCTGGTCAACCATATCGGCGCCGAGACCGGCCCGCGGAAACTGTTCGAGGCGGCGTTCGCACCGATCGCGCGAAAGCTCGGCTGGCGGCCGGAGTTTCCGTGGGCGCGCCTCGCCCATTGGCTCGCCAAGACGCCGGGCGTCCACCTGATCGACCGCAAGCCGATGCCGCCGCTCGGCCACTTCTCGCTGATCCGGTTCGGCAAGGCTGCCGCCGCCCCGGGGCTGCAGGCGGCGGAGTAGGGGCGGGGAGCGGATCAGGTCTGGTCCGGCAGCAGCGGCGCAAGGGCTGCGATCAGCGGCCCGAGGTGTTGCTGCGTGACGGCCCAGACGAGATCGATGCGCACGTCGGCGTAACCATGCACCAAGCGGTGCCGCATCGCCGTCATGGTGCGCCACGGAATCTCCGGATGCGCCGCCTTGGTCGCCGCCGACACCTTGCCGGCGGCCTCGCCGATCACCTCCAGGGAGCGGATCACCGCATTCTGGTGCAGCCGGCTTTCGGAAAACCGGGTCTCGTCGAGATCCGTCACGAAACCCGCCGCGTCGCGGGCCGCCAGCAGCATGTCGATCAGCAGGGCCGCGTCGCGCTCGGGGATTTCTTGCTGCCCGCTCATGACAGAAGCGGCTCGGCCTCGGCGAGAATGCGCCGGCGGCGCAGCGCGTTGCGGCTCGCTTCGACCGCCTCCCGCTCGACCAGATCGACCGGTCGGCCGAGCAACGTTTCCACCGCGTCGTGAAACGCCGCGAAGGCGGCGAGATCGTTGCGGACCTCGGGTGCGAATGTCACCAGAAGGTCGATGTCGCTGCGGAGCGGATCGTAGTCGCGCCGCCGCGCGGCCGAGCCGAACACCTCCAGCCGCACGACACCGTGACGGCGACACAGATCTCGCAGCGCAGCACGATGTGTGGTGAGGATCGCGTCCACCCCGTCTCCGATGTGTGCCCGAACGTGTGCCGCCTCTTGCGTCGAACGATGAATAGCACGGTTCGTCTGCATTTGCTCGGCGGCACACCGCGCGTATTCCCGGCCGACCGCGCGGGCCTCGACCGGCTTGCACGCGCGCCCCTCCATACGAACACTCGCCGACCCTTGCGTTTCGACATGACAGAGCGGCGCGGCGGTGCATATCGGCTGCCGGCCCGGCTTGTTATGTCTTCTTCTCCCCTCGGCACGGACGGCGCCGACCCGTCGTGTGCCGTCGTCACGTCCATTCCCGGAACAGAGAAGTCACCAGCATGAGCAGCAAGGCACGGGTCGTCCGGTACGCGAAGGCGGGAGGCCCCGAGGTTCTCGCCATGGAGACCATCGATCTTCCCGATCCCGCCACCGGCGAGGTCCAGATCCGCCAGACGGTCGTCGGCCTGAACTATCAGGACTGCTATTTCCGCTCCGGCTTCTATCCCGCGCCGCTGCCCGGCGGGGTCGGCACCGAGGCGGCCGGCACGGTGGAAAAGGTCGGCGAGGGCGTCACCGACTTCAAGGTCGGCGACCGGGTCGTCTATGCCGGCGGCGCGTCCGGCTCCTATGCGGATCTGCGCAACATGCCGGCCGCGCGCGTCGTCGCGATCCCGGACGGCATGGCCGAGGAGGACGCCGCCGCCATCCTGATGAAGGGCATGACGGCGGAGTATCTGATCACCCGCTGCTATCCGATCAAGAAAGACGAGCTGGTGCTGTTCTATGCCGCCTCAGGCGGCGTCGGCCTGATCGCCGGCCAGTGGGGCAAGCACATCGGCGCGCGCATGATCGGCGTCGCCTCCGGCGCGGAGAAGTGCCGGAAGGCCAAGGAGAACGGCTACGAGTTCGTGATCGACCGCTCGCGCGAGGACGTGCTCGCCCGCGTGAAGGAGATCTCGGGCGGCGCCGGCCTGCCGGTGGTGTTCGACTCGATCGGCAAGGCGACCTTCGACACCACCGTCGAGTCGCTCGCGCCGCGCGGCATGTTCGTGTCGTTCGGCACCACCACCGGCGCCCCGCCGCCGGTCGAGGCGAGCCTGCTCCAGCACAAGGGCTCGCTCTATTTCACCCGGCCGACGCTCGCCACCTATTGCGCGACCCGCGAGCTGATCCTGATGTCGTCGAAGAAGCTGTTCGACCTCTTCCTCGCCGGCAAGATCAAGTCGAACATCGGCAAGCGCTACGCGATGAGCGACGCCGTGCAGGCCCACGAGGACCTCGAGGCCGGCCGGACGGTCGGCGCCTCGCTGCTGATCCCGTAAGAGATCGGCGCGCGTTCGAGACGGCTCCCCGCATCGCGGAGAGGAGAGGGTCGCCCCGGCGGGCGGCCCTTTTTCGTGTCGCCGACCACCGTCTGCGTCGCAGATGTGACGATCCTTCACATTCGCGGGAACCCGCCGCCGGTCTTCCGGTTGACGGACAGATTCCGGGAGGACCGTTCGATGGCGAAGCAGTCGAAAGCGCAAAAGGATACGATGGAGCGCGTCATGCACGAGTTCGAGCATGGCGAGCTGAAGATGCGCGGCGGCCGCACGGTGAAGAACCCGAAGCAGGCGATCGCGATCGGCCTGCAGGAGGCCGGGGCGTCGAAGGACCGGAGCAGATCACAAAACCGCCGCAGCCTGCAGCGCACCAAGCGCAAGGAGCGGCGCGGTGAGACCGCGCGCGCCGCCGCCGAAGGTCGCCGCAACGATCCGACCGCCAATCCCGACAAGAAGACCCGCGCCGCCCTCTATGCAGAAGCCCGCCGGCGCGACATTCCCGGGCGCTCGAAGATGAATCGCGACGAGCTCGCTCGCGCGCTCGGCCGTTGACGGGGTGGTGCGCCATGTCGCCGCCCGCGCCTTCCGGTGAATCCCCCGCGGAGCCCGTCGCCGACGGTGCTCTGCCCGCCGCGGTGGTCGGTGGCGGTTGCGAGCCGGCGGTCGTCGTGCCGCCGCTCGCCTCGCCTCGCACCGACCCTCTCGTTTCGGCGCCGACGCCGGTGCTCGTCGGCACGAAATCCGTCGTCCGCGCGATGCCGATCGGCGCCGAGCTTCAGCCCGACGGCGGGGCGCATTTCCGCGTGTTTGCGCCGCGTCCGAAAACCATCGTGCTGGTGGTCGACGACGAGGAGCATGGGCTCGCGGAAGAGCCCGGCGGCTATCGCAGCGCCTTCGTGCCGAGCGCGACGGCCGGCTCCCGCTACGGCTACCGGCTCGACGGCGAGGCGCGCATCCTGCCCGATCCCGCCTCGCGCTTTCAGCCCGACGGGCCGCACGGCCTGTCGGCGATCGTCGATCCCGCCGCCTATGCCTGGCGCGACGGGTCGTGGGGCGGCGTGCGGCGCGAGGATCGTCACGTCGTCTACGAGATGCATGTCGGCGTGTTCACCAGCGAGGGCACCTGGCGCGCCGCCATCGAGCAGCTGCATCTGTTGAAGGACGTCGGCATCTCGGTGATCGAGATGATGCCGGTCGCCGAGTTCTCCGGCCGCTTCGGCTGGGGCTACGACGGCGTCTCGATGTTCGCGCCGACGAGGCTCTACGGCGGGCCCGACGACCTGCGCGCCTTCGTCGATGCCGCGCACGGGCTCGGCCTCGGCGTCATCCTCGACGTCGTGTACAATCACTTCGGGCCGGACGGAAACTTCCTGCCGTGCTTCGCCGACTCTTATCTCACCGACCGCTACGACAACGAGTGGGGCGACGCGATCGACTTCGACGGGCCGCACGCCGCGCCCACCCGCGAGTTCGTTCGTGAGAACGCCGCCTATTGGGTCCGCGAGTTTCATTTCGACGGGCTGCGGCTCGACGCCACCCAGCAGATTTTCGACGCCTCGAAGCGCAACATCGTCGCCGAGCTGACGGCGGCGGCGCGCGAGGCCGGGCAGGGGCGGCACGTCTTCGTGGTCGCCGAGAACGAGCCGCAGGACGCCAAGCTGGTGCGGCCGGAGGAGAACGGCGGCGACGGCGTCGACGCGGTGTGGAACGAGGATTTTCACCACACCGCCCACGTCACCCTCACCGGGCGCAACGAGGCCTATTATTCCGATTACACCGGGGCGTCGCGCGAGCTGCTCGGCTGCATCCGGCACGGCTTTCTCTATCAGGGCCAGCGCTCGGCCTGGCAGAGCAAGCCGCGCGGCGCGCCGGCCCTCGACATCGATCCGATCCAGCGTGTGCTGTTCCTCGAGAATCACGATCAGGTCGCGAACTCGGGGTTCGGCAAGCGGCTGGTCGGCATCGCCGATCCGGCGCGGCTACGGGCGATGACGGCGGTTCTGCTGCTCGCGCCCGGCACCGCGATGCTGTTTCAGGGACAGGAGTTCGCCAGCACCACGCCGTTTCTCTATTTCGCCGATCACAAGGGCGAGCTCGGCGCGATGGTGGCAAAGGGCCGGCGCGAGTTCCTGACGCAGTTTCCGAGCATCACCAGCATCGCCACCGACGAGCCGGGCGCGCCGGAGACGTTCCGCAGATGCGTGATCGACTGGTCGCAGCGCGAGACCAACGGCTGGGCGGTGCGGCTGCATCGCGATCTGATAAGCTTGCGTCGCGGCGATCCGGTGTTCGCCGATCCGGCGACGCGGATCGACGGCGCGACCCTCTCCACCGACGCGTTGCTGGTGCGCTGTTTCGGCGCCACGGAGGAGCGGTTGCTGATCGTCAATTTCGGCCATCCGCTGGTGCCGCGCATTTGGCCGGAGCCGCTGCTCGCCCCGCCCGCCGGGCGCGACTGGCGGCTGATGTGGTCGAGCGAGCACCCCGATTACGGGGGCGACGGCGCGGTGTCGCCGCTCGCCGAGGACGGAAGCTGGCAGTTTCCCGGCCGCCTTGCAGTGGTGATGGAGAGCGTCGCAGTGGAGCGTCCACCGGCGACGGAGAAGACAGCGAAAAAGAAAAAGGCGGAGGAGAGCGGGCCGAAGGAGAGCGCGACAAAGGAGAGCGGGCCGGCGAGGTGAGCCGGCCGCCCGGCCGAGGGGGCCGGCCAGGTAGGGGCCGCCCAGCCGACGGGGCCGGCCCGGTAGGAGGGCGGGTCGCCGACGTGGTCACGACGGCTTTTCCTCGCTCCCCGCGAAAGCGCCCGCGAACGATCCGGCGGGTCGCATCGGTCCGCCGGGAAAAAACTCAGGCCGCGACCAGCCCGTGCCTCTCCGCGTGAGCGCGCCACCAAACCTCGAGCGCCTCCGCCTCGGCCGGCAGCAGCACCGCGAGCTCGCCGGCGAATTTTTCCCACGCCGGCATCGCCTTCGGCGTCACCACGCAGGCGACCGGCACGCCCGCCGACACCGCGGCCTGGAACGCCGCCATCAGCCCGCCGCGCTCGGCCTCCTGGCCGCCGAACCGCGCCAGCACGACGAGCTTCGCCCCCGCGGCGATCTCCCGCTCGACGCCCGCGCAGGCACCGGCGAGCCGCTGGGTGTCGAGGCTGCACGCCTCCGAGCCCGGCCCGAGGTTTTGATGGATGCCGATGATCTCGCCGGTGGTGAGGTCGAGCAGCGCGCCGCCACAGCCGCAGCCGTCGTGGCCGCCATGATCGCCGTGCCCGTGTCCGTGGTGGTGGTGATGCCCACCGCCGGGCTGTCGCGAGCCGTCGTCCGGCGGCAGGATCACCCCGGCGAGCGGCACGCCCTCGGCCTGCCGGCGGCGGGCGAAGGCGGCGAGCCGGTCGGCCGCGCCGGTGCCGGGTCCGCCCAGAATGGCGGCGATCGGTTTGGCGGCGATGGGGGCGGCGGCGATGGGGTTGGCCGTGGCCGGTGCGGCGGCCGTGGGTGCGGCGGCGATCGGCGCGGCGGCTTCGTCGGGCCTCATGAAAAATCTCCTCGATCGAGCGTCGATTGCTGTACCCGGCACGATACAGCCTAGCACGCCGGCACCGCCTCCGCCTGTCGTTTTCTTTTGCAGAAGCCGCCTCGGCAGGCTACCGAATCCGCTCCATTCAACGATCTCCGAACGGCATGAACATTCTCTCGATTCAATCGCACGTCGCTTTCGGTCACGTCGGCAACGCCTCCGCGGTCTTCCCGCTGCAGCGGCTCGGCTGCGAGGTGTGGCCGATCCATACCGTCCAGTTCTCCAACCACACCGGCTACGGCGCCTGGAAGGGGCGGGTGTTCGACGGCGACATGATCGGCGAGGTGTTGGAGGGCATTGCCGAGCGCGGCGTGCTCGCCGGCTGCGACGGCGTGCTGTCGGGCTATATGGGCGAGGCGGACATCGGCGCGGCGATCCTCGACGCGGTGGCGACGGTGCGCGCCGCCAACCACGCCGCCCGCTACTGCTGCGACCCGGTGATCGGCGACGTCGGCCGCGGCGTGTTCGTGCGCCCCGGCCTGCCGGAGTTCATCCGCGAGCGGGCGGTGCCGGCGGCCGACATCATCACGCCGAACCAGTTCGAGCTCGATTATCTCGCCGGCCGCTCGTCGGCGACGCTCGCCGACGCCAAGGCCGCGGTCGATGCGGTGCACGCGCTCGGCCCGAGCGTCATTCTGGTGACCTCGCTGCACACCGACGAGACGCCGGCGGATGCGATCGATCTCCTCGCCTCCGGGCCGGACGGCCGCTTCCGCCTGCGCACGCCGAAGCTCGACCTTTCGATCAACGGCGCGGGCGACGCCATCGCGGCGCTGTTCTTCTTCCACCACCTCGCCACCGGCTCGACCGCCGATGCGCTGGCCCGCTCGGCCTCCTCGGTGTTCGGCCTCCTGAAGCGCACGGCGGACGCGAAATCGCGCGAAATCCTCACCGTCGCCGCGCAGGACGAGTTCGTCGCGCCCTCGCGCATGTTTTCCGTCGAGGCGGTGTGACGGTGCCGCCCCGGTCCTTCGCGGACGGCGAGGTCGTGCCGCTCGAGCGCCTCGCGCTGACGCTCGCCCCGTTCGACTGGCCGTTCGCGCGCGAGAAGCGGGCCGAGATCGACGCGCATTTCGCAGACCTTCAGGCGCGGCTCGCCCATGTGTGGAACGGCCGCATCCTCCTGATGCGCGAGCCGGTGCTGGCGGACGGCGTGCTGCACGCCCGCTTCTTCGAGACGGACTATGCGAGCTTCCTCGCCTGGCGCGATTGGGGCTGGCCCACCCGCGACGTGATCAATTCCTTCGCGATGGGCGCGCTGCGCGCGGCCGACGGCGCCTACCTGCTCGGCGAGATGGCGGAAGGCACCGCCAACGAAGGCTCGGTCTATTTTCCCTGCGGCACGCCCGACCCGAGCGACATGCGCGGCGACACCGTCGATTTCGCCGGCAGCGTCGCTCGCGAGGTTTTGGAGGAGACCGGCCTCTCGCCGGACGATTACACCGCCGGCGGTTGGGTGATGGTGCCGGCCGGGCCGCGGCTCGCGCTGATCCGGGTGTTGCAATCGGCCGCGCCGGCCGACGCTTTGCGGGCCCGTATCCTGCAACACCTCGCGCGAGAACAAACGCCGGAGCTCGCAAATATCCGCATCGTGCGCGGGCCGGACGACCTCGATCCGGCGATGCCGGATTTCGTCGAGATCTTTCTGCGCTGGGCGTGGCGGGCGGTGATGTGACGGGCGCCGCGCTTTCGATTACGCTGCCGGCGGAAATCGCGGTGGAACCGGTGGCGTGAGCGGTCGGCAAACGTTCGATCCCGGCGTGGTGCGGATCGTGGTCGGGCTCGCCGGCCGGCGGATCGTCTCCGTGCGCGTTGCCGCCGAGCGGCCGCGCGGGCTCGGCGCGGTGGTCGCCGGCCGTCCGCCGCAGGCGGTGCCGCCGCTGGTGCGGCGGCTGTTCGCGCTGTGCGGCGAATCGCAGTCGGTCGCGGCCGCCCATGCCCTGCGGATGGCCGGCGCCGACATCGCCCCCGCCGATCCTTTGGTGGATGCCGTGCGGCTCGCGGCCGAGCGGCTCGCCGAGCATTTGCGCGGCCTGGTGATCGGCTGGGGCGCCGCGGTGCCGCTCGAGGCCGAGGCGCTGGCCGCCGTGCGCACCGCGCTCGCCGGCAACGCCGCTGCGCCTGCCGACATTCTTCGCGCACTCCGTCGTCTCGGGATCGGGGCGGGCGGGCCGGTGCCGGTGAACTCCTGGGCCGAGCGCTTGCTCGCGCAGGCAGAGGCCGATGCGCCGGGCCTCGACGCGCCGCCCGATCCGCTGAGCGCGGCCGATGACGCCGCGGTGCTCGCCGCGCTGTTCGCCGAAGGCGAGGTGTTTTCCGCCGCCCCTCGCCTGACCGGCCGCCGGCCGCAGACCGGGCCCGCCGCCCGCGCCGCGCAGGCGGATTTTTCGGTGAAGAATCCCGCCACCGCCGCCGGCCGGCTTTTTGCGCGCTTTACCGAGATCGCCGAAGCCGCCGCGCTGTTGGCACATCCGCGTGATCCCGGCTGGGTCACCGCCGGCCGGCTCGCCGACGGCGTCGGCTATGCCGCGGTGGAATCGCCGCGCGGGCGGCTCTACCACCTCGTCACCCTCGACCGCTCGGGCCAGGTCGCACGCCATCTGGTGCTCGCCCCGACCGAATGGAATTTCGCCGACGGCGGCCCGTTCGCGGCCGCGCTCGAGGGCCTCGCAATCGGCGAGGGCGACGCAAAGACCGTGGTCGGGCGGCTCGCGAGCCTGTTCGATCCGTGCGTCGGCACCGACGTGACGATCGCGGAGCAACCGAGAGGGCGGGAAGAAATTCGATTGCGCGGGGTCGTGCAGGGCGTCGGCATGCGGCCCTTCGTGTTCGGGCTCGCAGAAAAATTCGGACTCGCCGGATCGGTGCGCAACGACGCCGAGGGCGTGCTGATCGACGCCGAAGGTTTTCTGCTCGACGCCTTCGCCGATGCGCTCCTCTCGAAGGCGCCGCCGCTCGCCCGCATCGACGCGCTCGAGCGCACGCCGCTGCCGCTCGCCGGGGCGAAGGCGTTCGTCATCGAGGACAGCGTTTCCGGCAGTGCCGCGACCCGTATCGCGCCCGACGCCGCGACCTGCGAGGCCTGCCTCGACGAGCTGTTCGACCCCGACAGCCGCTTTCATCTCTATCCGTTCGTCAACTGCACGCATTGCGGCCCGCGCTACACCATCACCCGCCGCATCCCCTACGACCGCCCCAATACGGCGATGGCCGGCTTTGCCATGTGCCCGGCCTGCGCGGCCGCCTATCGAAATCCGCGCGACCGGCGCTTTCACGCCGAGCCGATCGCCTGCCCGGTGTGCGGGCCGCGGCTCGGCCACCCGGTGGAGGAGATCGCTGCGGCCCTGCGCGAAGGAAAGACCGTCGCGCTGAAGGGGATCGGCGGCTTTCATCTGATGTGCGACGCGACCAACGAAACCGCGGTGTCGGAGCTGCGCCGCCGCAAGGCGCGCGAGGCAAAGCCGTTCGCGGTGATGGTCGCCAATGCCGCCTCGCTCGATTTGTTTGCATCCGCCGCCGACGCGCATCGTGATCTGATCACGACACCCGCCCGGCCGATCGTGCTGATGCCCCTGCGCGACAAAGCCCCGCCCGGCGTGCCGGCGCTCGCGCCCTCCGTTACTCCGAATCTCTCACGTGTCGGCATGGTGCTGCCTTATGCGCCGGTGCATCATCTGCTGTTCCACGCGCTGCTCGGCGCCCCGCAGGACACCGCGTGGCGCGAGGCGCCGCAGTCCGTCGCGCTGCTCGCGACCAGCGCCAATCCCGGCGGCGAGCCCTTGGTGGTCGACGACGCCGACGCCGCGCGGCGGCTTTCGGGCATCGCCGACCTGATCGTCACCCACGACCGGCCGATCGTCGTGCGGGCCGACGATTCGGTGATGACGGTGGTCGACGGCGCACCGGCCTTTCTGCGCCGCGCCCGCGGTTTCGTGCCGGACCCGGTGGATCTGGGCACGGATGGTCCGTGCGTGCTGGCGGTCGGCGCGCATCTGAAGACGACCGTCACGGTGACGCGCGGCCGCGAGGCGTTCGTCTCGCAGCACATCGGCGATCTCGACACCGCCGAGACGGTCCGCTTCTATCGCGAGACGGTGGCGCATCTTCTCGCGGTGCTCGACGTGAGGCCGGAGACGGTCGTCTGTGATCTGCATCCCGACTACCGCTCGACCCGCTTCGCCGAGGAGACCGGCCTGCCGCTCCTGCGGGTGCAGCATCACGCCGCCCACATCGCTGCGATCGCCGCCGAGCACGGCGTGATGGGGCCGCTGCTCGGTGTCGCGCTCGACGGTCACGGCATCGGCGAAATCGCCGGAAAAGCTGGCGGCAACTGGGGCGGCGAGCTGATGCGGCTCGACGGCTTTTCGTGGCAGCGGCTCGGCCATCTCGCGCCGCTCGCGCTGCCGGGCGGCGACCGGGCGGCCCGCGAGCCGTGGCGGATGGCGCTCGCCGCGCTCGCGGCGGTGGATCGACTCGACGAGGCGGCGGCGCGGTTTCCGAGCATTTCGATCGCCAAGGCTTTGGCGGCAAGGGTTTCGGACGCGCCGGTCACCACCAGCCTCGGCCGCCTGTTCGACGCCGCCGCTGGCCTCTTGGGCGTGCGCACGCATCAGGACTACGAGGGGCAGGCGGCGATGGAGCTCGAGGCGTTGGTCGAGACGCCGCGCGTGCTGAAGGACGGCTTCGTGATCACCAACGGCGTCTTGGATGTCTCGCCGCTGCTGGCCGCGCTCGCCGATCAGCAAGATCGCCGCACCGGCGCGGAGATGTTTCACGGCACGCTGATCGACGGCATCACGACATGGATCGCCGCGGCAGCGAAGCTGGACGGGTCGCGCGCAGTGGCGCTCGGCGGCGGCTGCCTGATGAACAAAATTCTGGCGGAAGGGCTCGCCGATGCTTTGCGCACGCGCGGCCTGACGCCGCTCTTGGCGCGAAAACTGCCGCCGAACGACGGCGGGCTGTCGCTCGGTCAGGCGGCGATGGCGCGGGCGATGGAGTGAGACAATGCGGCTCGACGAGATGGAGCGGCTCGTTCGCGAGCAGACGAAGCCCGTGGAGGGCGTCGAGGAAGTCTTGCTGCGCGCCGCCGCCGGGCGGGTGATCGCCAAGGACATCGCGGCGCGGCTCGACCTGCCGCCGTTCGACAACTCCGCCGTCGACGGCTTTGCCGTGCGCCATGCCGACATCGCCGCGGGCGACACGCGGCTGACGGTGGTCGATCGCGTCACCGCCGGCCACACCGCGACCCACGCGGTGGGGCCCGACGAGGCGGTTCGCATTTTTACCGGCGCGCCGATGCCGGCGGGCGCCGACACCGTGGTGATGCAAGAGCATGCGCGCGTTGCGGGCGACAGCGTCACCGTTCCTGCGCTGCCGGCCGGCGCCAATCGCCGGCGGGCCGGCGAGGACGTGGCGAAAGGCTCGGTGCTGCTGCCGGCCGGGCGCAAGCTCGCGGCGGCCGATGTCGCGCTCGCCGCCTCGCAGGGTTTTGCGACGCTGCCGGTGCGGCGGCGGGTCGAGGTCGCGCTGTTCTCGACCGGCGACGAGGTGACCGAGCCCGGGCATCCGCTCGCGCCCGGCGGCATCCACGACGCCAATCGTTATCTGCTGATGGCGCTGCTCGCGCGGCCCGGCGTCGGCGTCCACGATCTCGGCATCCTCGAGGACGATCCGGCGGTGCTCGGCCCGGCGCTGGAGAAGGCCGCCGATGCGCACGATCTGGTCGTCACCTCGGGCGGCGTGTCGAGCGGCGAGGCCGATCACGTGCGTGCCGCGGTCGAGCGTTCCGGCTCGCTGACGGTGCGGCAGCTCGACGTGAAGCCGGGCCGCCCGTTGGGGATGGGCACGCTGATCGGCGCAAACGGTGGCCGCGCGATCTTTCTCGGCCTGCCGGGCAATCCGGTGGCGGCCTTCGTGTCGTTCGCGTTCGTGATGCGGCCGCTGCTCGCGTGCCTCGCCGGTGCGACGCCGCCGGTGCTGTTGCCGCGCACGGTGCGCGCAAGCTTCGCTCACAAGAAGAAGCCCGGCCGCCGCGAGTTCTTGCGCGCCACGCTGCGGCTCGCCGGCGACGGGGTGGTGGAGGCCGAGAAGCATCCGAACGGCGGCTCCGGGGCGGTCGTCTCGCTCGCCGAGAGCGACGGGCTCGTCGTGCTTTCCGAGGAGACGGCGGCCGTCGAGCCCGGCATGCCGGTCGCGTTCCTGTCCTATGCCGAGATCACCACGTGATCAGTTTCTTTCCGGAGCGTTTTGTGTGACCGAGATTGCCGAGCCCGTTTCTTCCGCAGAGGACACTGCGTCCGCCCAAAACGTCGCAGAGCGCGCCGCCGCTCACATCGTGGCGAGCGACACCGCGTTTCGTCACTTCGGAATGGAGCTGATCACGGTCGCGCCGGGCGCCGCGACGCTGGCGATGACGATCGCCGACGACATGACCAACGGCCACGACACCGCGCACGGCGGCATGATCTTCACGCTCGCCGACACCGCGTTCGCCTTCGCCTGCAACGCCTACGGCCTGAAGACGGTGGCGGCCCAGTGCAGCATCACCTTCGTGCGGCCGGGCCGGCGCGGCGATCGCCTGGTCGCGCGGGCCCGCGAAATTTCGCGGGCGGGCCGCAACGGCATCTACGACGTGACGGTGAGCGTCGGCGACACCGTGATCGCCGAGTTCCGCGGCCATTCGCGCACCATCGGTGGGTCGTTCGTCGAGGACGCATCGAAAAACGGGGCGCCCGTGGGCGCCCCGCAGTCCTGATGACGTTCGGCCTTCACGCGACCGCCGGAAGCACCGCCTCGATCGCCTCGCGCCGCCGCTCGAGGCCGGGCGGCAACTTCAGCGCCGATCCGAGCGCCTCCGGCGCCTCGTCGATCGCAAAGCCCGGCGCGTCGGTCGCGATCTCGAACAGCACGCCGCCCGGCTCGCGGAAATAGACCGAGCGGAAATAGTTGCGGTCCTTCTGCCCGGTCGTGCGAAGCCCGTGGTTCTCGGCGAGCTTCTTCACCATCGCCGCTTGCGCCGCATCGTCCGCCGCGCGGAAGGCGACGTGATGCACCGTGCCGGCGCCCGATCGTCCCGGCAAAAAGTCGCCGGCGACGTGCAGGTCGACGATTCCCCCGACCGCGGCGTCGGACGCCAGCCGCACCACCGCGCCCTCGCGGGCCGTCTCGGCAAAGCCGAGCACGTCGGTCAGCACGTCGGCGGTCGGTGCGCCGTCCTTCACCAGCAGGCGGACGCCGTGAAAGCCGCGGATCGCCATCTCTGGCGCGACCTCACCGCCGGTCCAGGCGGGCTCCGCCTCGATCCCCGGCACGCCGGCGAGCGCGAGCTTGGTGCCGTCCGGATCGCGCAGCGACAGAACCGTCTCGCCGAACCGCCGCTCCGGCGCCTCGTGCGGCACGCCGAGCGTCACCAGCCGCTGCGTCCAGTCGGCGATGCTGGTCTCCGGCACGCGAAACACCGTCTCGATCGTCTCGCCGATGCCGATCCGGCCGGGCGCGGCGTGCTCCCACGGGAAGAAGGTGAGGATGCTGCCGGGGCGGCCGCGCTCGTCGCCGTAGTAGAAATGATAGGTGCCGGGATCGTCGAAATTCACCGTCTTCTTCACCAACCGCAGGCCGAGCGTGCGGGTGTAGAAGTCGAGATTGCGACGGGCCTGGCCGGCGATCGCGGTCACGTGGTGGATGCCGGCGTGTCCGTGGTTTTCTTCGGTCGCATGGTCGGTGGGATGGGCCATGGAAGCCTCCGGGGGTTCTTTCGGGCGGCTGCCCGTTGCTTCGAGAGATAGGCCGAAGCGGCGCCGGTGCCATGGTTCTCAGATTGCATGAGTGCAATTGCATGTGTGCGAAAAGCGTGATTGAATTGCGGGAGTGAGACGATCAGCTTGGCGTCACCAACACGGCGCCGCCACCCGGCGGTGTCATCCAGGAGACCCGACCATGATCGACCCCCGCCTCGCCCCCTACGGCGCCTTCCTCCTCCGCGTGGCTCTCGGCGTGATGTTCATCGCCCATGCCTGGCTCAAGCTCGCGGTGTTCACCGTGCCCGGCTTCCAGGGTTTTCTCGCCTCGCTCGGCCTGCCGACCCTGCTCGCCTGGCCGATCATCGCCGCCGAGCTGATCGGCGGCATCGCCATCCTGGTCGGCTTTTGGGGCCGGCTCGCCGCAGTGGCGACGCTGCCGGTGCTGGTCGGCGCGCTCGCCGTGCACGCCCCGAACGGCTGGTCGTTCTCGGTCGCGAACGGCGGCTGGGAGTATCCGGCTTTTCTGGTGGTCGCCGCGGTGGTGGTGGCCTTGGTGGGCGAGGGGGCGTTCGCGCTGCGTCCGACCCATTTCCGCCTCGGAGGGCGCGTCCTCTCGCACGAGGCGTGAGCCCGCCGGACGCGGCGGCGGGCGGCCGCCGCCGTCCGCTTGGAGCCAAAACCGTGCCCGACCCGCTGAAGACGATCGCCTGGGACGATTTCCGCCTGATCAAGGCGATCGCCGATGCGGGCAGCCTGCCCGCCGCCGCAGGCGTGGTCGGGGTCAATCACTCCACCGTGTTTCGCCGCCTCGGCCAGATCGAGGCGGCGCTCGGCGTCCGCCTGTTCGAGCGCCACCGCACCGGCTATGTGGCGACGCCGGCCGGCGAGGAGATGGTCGCGCTCGCCGCGCGGATCGACGGCGAGGTCGCGAGCTTCGGCCGCAAGATCGCCGGCCGCGAGATCTCGCCCTCCGGCGAGCTGCGCATCACCACCAACGACACGCTGCTGGTGCATCTCTTGACGCCGCTGTTCGCCCGCTTCCGCCGAAAATGCCCGGAGGTGCGGCTCGACATCGTGCTGGCGAACCAGGCGCTCAATCTGTCGAAGCGCGACGCCGACGTCGCGATCCGCGCGACCGACGCGCCGCCGGAAACCCTGGTCGGCCGGCGGGTAGCCACCATCGTCTGGGCGCTCTATGGCCGCGCCGAGGATTTTCCCGCCCCCGCCGATCGCGACCCGGCGACCTTCTTCCGGCGCGACTGGGTGTCGCTCGGCGACGATCTCGCCGGGCTGAAGGTGGTGAAATACGTCGAGGCGAACGTTGCGGCCGAACGGGTCGCCTACAAGGTCAACACCGTGCTGGGGCTCGCCGAGGCGATCGAGGCCGGGCTCGGCATCGGCCATCTGCCGTGCTTCATCGCCGATGCGCGTCCGGGTCTGGTGCGCCTCGCGCCGCCGCAGCCGGACTTCTCCACCGCGCTGTGGCTTTTGACGCATCCGGATCTCCGCCACTCCGCTCGCGTGCGGGTGTTTCTCGATTTCATGGCGGCGGAGATTTCCGCCCTTCGCCGCTTCGTCGAAGGGACCGCGGGCGAGCCGGGCGAGCCCGCCGAGCCGGCTCCGGCGGCGTCGCCGGAGCCGTCGTGATCGTGTCGCTTCGTGACCTCGTCGAAGCCCGTCAGTTCGCCTTCTCGAAGGCGGCGACGATCTCGAGGCCGACCTCGTCGCTCACCACCGGCAGGCCGAACGACACGCCGAAATCGCTGCGCTTGATCGTCGTCGTCGCCGAGAAGCCGACGGTTGCCGCCTTGTTCATCGGATTGACGCCGGCGCCGGTGAAGCGCGCGTCGAGCACCACCGGCCGGGTCACGCCGCGCAGCGTCAGGTTGCCGGTGATGCGGGCGGTGTTGCCCTCGGCCGCGATCTCGGTCGACTCGAACGTCGCAGTCGGAAATTTCTTGGTGTCGAAGAAATCCGCGGTCTGCAGGTGGCCGTTCAGCTTGCTGCTGGTGGTGACCACGCTCTTCAGCGGAATGTCGATCGTCACCTTCGCCGTGTCGGGCTTTGCCGGGTCGAGCGTCAGCGTGCCGGTCGCGCCGCCGATCAGGCCGACATAGTCGGTGAAGCCGAAATGGTTGGCGGTGAACACCACCTGGGTGTGATCGGTGTCGACCGTGTAGCGGCCGGCGGCGACGCGCGACGGATCGACCCGGCCGGGCAGCTCGGTTGCGGACTGGGCGAGCGCGGGGCCGGTGACGGCGGGCACGACGACGGCGGCGGCCGCGAGCGCGGCGAGGATCACTTTGTTCATCTGGGTCTCCAATGAGCTGAGGCAGCGCCCGTAGCCGAGCCGGCCGGCGGATTTGCGGCGGTGCCCGGACGCTCCGTGCGACTCGACGCCGCCCCGGTTCGATGCGCCGGCGTTTTCCGCGCACATAGACGTGCACAGGCACGCAGGCACGCGGGCGAAATGCCTCGAGCCGAGGCGCGAAGCCGGGGCGCGACGGGAGCGAGTGGGGATCGGGTCGGGGCTGGAGGAAAAAGTGACAGGCAATCCCCGTCACGGCCTTCCCGCCGGTACATCCGCGGTCGGGCGGCTCGTGAAGGGATTGCGGGCGGCCCGATTGCAGCACCGGAACCGCAGCGAACGACGGGGCGAGGGTTTGACCCGCCGAGCGCCTGTCTGGATCGGTAATGCGCCACGGCTGGATTGGTTCCAGGGTGCGCGGCAACGCACTGTTTTTCGCGCGAGCGCGGTCTTCACCAAAAGAAAGCACCGCGCCCCGGGCGGGACGCGGTGCGGCAGTCGTGCGAGACGACGAAAGCGTGACGGCTCAGGCGGACGCGTCGGCGAGTGTCGGATAGTCGGTGTAGCCCTTGGCGCCGCCGCCGTAGAACGTCGTCTGGTCGGGCGTGGCGAGCACCGCGCCGCGCTTCAGCCGCTCGACCAGATCGGGATTGGCGATGAACGGCTTGCCGAAGGCGACGAGATCGGCGTGGCCGTTCTCCAGCGCGTCGTGGGCGAGGCTCGCCGTGTAGCCGTTGTTGGCGATATAGGTGCCGTGGAAGGCGCGCCGCATCGCGTGATAGTCGAACGGCTGGCCGAACCCGCGGTCGCCGCCGGTCGCCCCCTCGATCACGTGCATGTAGACCGGGTGCAGCGCGTCGATGCGCGGCACCAGATAGCCGTAGAGCGCGCGCGGATTGCTGTCGACCGCGTCGTTCGCCGGCGTCACCGGCGACAGGCGGATGCCGGTGCGCTCCGCGCCGACCTCGCCGATCACCGCGGCCAGAACCTCCAGCATGAAGCGGCAGCGGTTCTCCAGCGAGCCGCCGTAGCGGTCCTCGCGGGTGTTGGTGCCGTCGCGCAGGAACTGGTCGAGCAGATAGCCGTTCGCGCCGTGGATCTCGACGCCGTCGAAGCCGGCGGCGATCGCATTGGCGGCGCCCTGGCGGAACGAGTCGACCACGCCCGGGATCTCGTCGAGCGTCAGCGCCCGCGGGGTCGAGGTGGCGACGAAGGTGCCGCCGACGAAGGTGCGGGTGTCGGCGCGGATCGCCGAGGGGGCGACCGGGGCGCCGCCGTCCGGCTGCAGCGACACGTGCGACACGCGGCCGACGTGCCAGAGCTGCAGAAAGATGCGGCCGCCGCGCGCGTGCACGGCGTCGGTCACCTTGCGCCAGCCGGCGATCTGCTCGGGCGAATGAATGCCGGGCGTCGCCTCGTAGCCCTGGCCCTCGGGGCACACCTGGGTGGCCTCGCTGACGATCAGGCCGGCGCTGGCGCGCTGGGCGTAGTAATCGACCGCGAGGTCGCTCGGCACGTTGCCGGCGGCGGCGCGGTTGCGGGTGAGCGGCGCCATGACGATCCGGTTCGGCAGCTCCAGGCCGCCGAGCCGATAGGGAGAGAACAGCTTGCCTTCGGGGGCGTGGTGCAGGTCGGTCATCACATCCTCGCATTGCAGTGTCGCCGCGACCGAGCCGGCCGCGGCGCACCGCACCGGGCCGGAGCGAGCCGGTCGGGCGGTGGGGAAACCGGCGAGGCGGGGGTGAGCGGATCGGGCTCGCGATCCGGCCGTGCGGTCCGGTCGCCGGCCGCGCGCCACCCGCCATCGTCGGGAGCGGTCCATAGCACATCCGTGGCGAAGGAGAACGACGACGCTGCGCTGCCGCACGGCGGCCGCTCGCGGGTTCCTGGCGACGGCGTGCGACGATACGCCCCGAGGTCCGGCCGGAGAGGTCGGACGACGGCGCCGGGGCGGCGAACGCAGTTCTGCCGCTGCCGTCGCGGCGGGAGGGGGAGTGCTTTTCGGCTTGCGGTTCAGGACCGCTTCGCCATTGCAGCAAACTCGTCTCGATTTCGAACCATCCAAAAGTGTGACGAGGCATCACTGCGATACCGAAAAGTTTGCAATCACTCCGTTCGACTTGCTTTGACCTGCGATCTTGCGTCGAGTAGTCTTCCGGATGCGTCGGTGCGTCGACGGTGAAGGCGCAGCGCAGCGCACGCTCGTGATTCGGTCACGGGCTTTGGTCACCGCTGTCGGTCACGGTGCCGCCCGCGGAGCGAGCGGCGACCTCGTGAGACCATCTCGTGAGGCAATCTCGTGAGGACCATCTCGTGAGGGCGAGCCCGGTGAGGATGCTTCCGGTGAGGATGTTTCCTGTGGGCATGCTTCCGGTGACGATGCTGCCGGAGAGCGCGCTTCCGGTGAGCACGCTTCCGGTGAGACCGACGGGCCGCCGGCGCGGTGGTCGGCCACGCGTCGCGCGCGGCCGGGCTCACGATTGCGGCCTCGACCATGCGTCGGACACGCGATCGTGCGATCGTCGATCGTGCGATCGTCACACGCCCATGATCCGTTCGTGCGAGCAGCGTGAGTCGAGACGGTGTCGCGTCGGGCCGCAGCGACCCGACGAGCGGCCGGCTCGCGTTCCCTAACCCCCTCATCAGGAAAGGATCGACCGTGCGTGACGGGCGAACACTCGACGAGCTGTGCATGCGTGCCGCCATCGTCGGCTGCCTGACCGGCGAGAGCGTCTTCACCCGCGAGATCCGCACCGGCCGCTTCTACTCCCTGCGGCGGCTGGAGGACTGGCTCGCCTTCTTCGGCCTGGCCGACGATTTCCCCGCCGGCCAGAAGCTGCGGCTGCTGCGCTTCCTCGAGGAGGAGGCGGGCCCCCGCCTCGCCCCGGTGACCGGCGGCACCTTCGACACCTTCACGCTGGTCGACGACCTCGAGATGCGGGCGGTGCGCAGCGGCCTCGTCACCAACGCCTTGCCCGACGTGGTGACGAGCTTCGCCTGCTCGGCGGTGCCGTCCGTCTATGCGCCGATGACCGGCTGCAGCCAGCGGGGGCTGCGCACGCTCGGTGCCAAGCTCGGTGATCTCGGCTACTGCACCTACATGACCGCCTTCATGAAGGAGCTCGAGCGGTTCGCCGCCCGCACCGCGGCGGTCGATCTTCCGGCGCCGCTGCCGATGATGTGGCGCGACGGTCCGTTGCCCGGCCGTGACGTGGTGGCGATGCGCGCGCTCGATCGTCGCCTGAAGGCGGCCGGCGGCTTCCCGCTCGACCGGCTGGAGACCGAGGCCGGCGCCTTCGTCGGCTGGAGCCATCTCACCCGCAACCGGATCGTCCCGTTGCGCCCGACCGGGTCCTGATCACGTCGCGGCGCCGACCGACCGCGGCCGGCGGCGCCCGCCGCGGGTTCTGATCACGACGATTATTCTCGCATCCGCAGGAACCAGACGACGGGCCGCGAGCGCGCGCCCGTCGTCGTGCCGTCACGCCGATGCCGGACACTGTCGCGTCCCGGCGGCGTCGCGCACGAAGACATCGCGCACGGATGAACGACAAGAAGCGTGCGGACGCGAACGTTCCGGACGTGGAGGGGCTTGTCGAAGCGGGGGTGTCGAGGCGGGGGCTTGTCGAAGGAGGAGGTCGTCGATATTCTGTTTGTTTTTTCGCGAGGCCCGATCGGCGCGAAACAAGAGCGAGCGCGAAACAAGCAGACTTGGCGGCCACCGATACGGTGCGCCGCCGCAACCGGACACGGCTTACGATGTCGATGCTGCACGGTCAAGAGAACGCTTCGAGCCATCCGCATCGCGACGGCGTCGTGCCGCGCAGCGCGCGCCGTCGGGCGCCATCGGCGGCCGTCCCGCCGCTGCGCTGGGCCGCGCAAACGCCGCAGGAGCGCGGGCCCGTGGTGGCGACCCTCGGCGATCCCGACAGGCGCAACGCGATCGGCACGCACGGCGGAAGTTATTCGGTGCACCGCGCGCTCGCGGTCGCGACCGGGCGGCTTTCCGCCGGCCACGTGCCGGACCTCACCGACACCGCGCCGTCCGATCCGATCGGCCCGTTCCCGCAGTGGAGCGACCCCGGCCGCATCGTCGCGCTCGATCCGTGGGGCCACATGGTGGCCGAGGTGTTTCGTGATCGGCTCGCAGCCGGGCTCGACATCCGCCCGACCATCGCGGTCACTCGCGCGCACATCGACATGCCGGAGATCCGCGCCGCGATCGAGGCCGGCCACATCCGCCGCGACGGCGCGGTGGTGACGCCGGGCGGCGAGGTGCGCGTCACCAAGGCCGCGATCGAGCCGGTGTGGCATCTGCCGGGCATCGCCGCGCGGCTCGGCGTCGGTGAGCGCGCGTTGCGCCGGGCGCTGCACGACCAGACGGCGGGCATGTATCCCGAGCTGCTGTCGCGCGAGGATTTGACGGTGTTTCTGCCGCCGATCGGCGGCACCACGGTCTATCTGTTCGGCGACCCGAGAAAGCTCGGCGACCGGCGCACGCGGATCGGCTGCCGGGTGCACGACGAGTGCAACGGCTCCGACGTGTTCGGCTCCGACATCTGCACCTGCCGGCCCTATCTCACCCACGGCATCGAGATCGCGATCGAGACCGCGCAGGCCGGCGGCCTCGGCGTCGTCGTCTACAATCGCAAGGAAGGCCGCTCGCTCGGCGAGGTGACCAAGTTCCTGGTCTACAACGCCCGCAAGCGCCAGCGCGGCGGCGACCGGCCGGAGGCTTATTTCCGCCGCACCGAATGCGTCGCCGGCGTGCAGGACATGCGCTTCCAGGAGCTGATGCCGGACGTGCTGCACTGGCTCGGCATCTCGCGGATCGACCGCCTCGCCTCGATGAGCGACATGAAGCACGACGCGCTGGTGGCGCAGGGCATCGAGGTCGGCGAGCGCGTGCCGATCCCGCTCGACAAGATCCCGGCCGACGCCCGCGTCGAGATCGAGGCCAAAGTCTCGGCCGGCTATTATTCCGGCGGGATGGCGCCGCCGGCGCGCGCCACCATCGGCCGGACGTTCGGCGAATGACGGCGCCCGGCATGCCGGCTCGTGAGAGCGAGTGGAAGGATACGCCGGAGACGCTTGGCGTGCCGCCCGAGCTTCTGGCGCTGCGCAGCGCCGCCGCGGTGCGGGTGCGCAGCCGCATGGTGCTCGATCACGTCGCGGCGGGGCGCTCGCCGTGGTTTTCGCTCGACGAGCGCCGGCTCGCGGTGGTCGCCGCCGACGTCGCCGACGTCACCCGGCGCGCCTATCCCGATCTCGCGGTGCCGTATCACAGCCGCTGGCGGCATTTTGCGGCCGGCGGGGTCGACCGCTGGGGCGCGATCGCGGCGGCGTTCTCCGACCCGCGGGAGCGGGGAAGGGCGGCGATCGATCTCGCCACCGTCAGCGTGCTGCTCGATGCCGGGGCCGGCGCCGCCTGGCGCTGGCGCGAGCCGGGCACCGGGCGAGTTCTGTCGCGCTCCGAGGGGCTCGGCGTCGCGAGTTTTTCGATGTGTCGCGACGGCCTGTTCTCGTCGGACCCTTCCGTGCCCTGGCGGGTCGATGCTGCCGCGCTGATGCGGCTGACCGAAGCCGACCTCGCGGAAGGCTTCCAGGTGTCGGGAAAAAACCCGCTGGTCGGTGTCGCCGCCCGCACGGCGCTGCTGAACCGGCTCGGCGCGGCGCTGTCCGCCCGGCCGGAGCTGTTCGGCACGCGCCCGGCGCGGCCGGGCAACCTGCTCGATCATGTGATCGCAACGCACCGTGACCGGGTGGCGGCGCCGGAGCTGCTCGCGCTGCTGCTCGACGGGTTTTCGACGATCTGGCCGAGCGGTCTTTCGCTCGACGGCTTCGCGCTCGGCGATGCGGGGAGGCATCCGGCGGTGACGACCGGCGATCGCAGCCGCGGCGTGGTGCCGTTCCACAAGCTGTCGCAGTGGCTCGCCTGGTCGCTGCTCGAGCCGTTCGGGAGCGCGGGCGTGGCGGTGACCGATCTGGACGGCCTCACCGCGCTCGCCGAATACCGCAATGGCGGCCTTCTGATCGACCACGGCGTGATCTTGCCGAAACCGGCGCTCGACCTTTCGGCGGCCCATCCGGTCGGCTCCGAGCCGGTGGTCGAGTGGCGGGCGCTGACCGTCGCGCTGATCGACCGGCTGCTGCCGCTGGTGCGGCGGGAACTCGGACGGGGCGACGACTTCACGCTCGGCCACCTGCTGGAGGGCGGCACCTGGGCGGCCGGCCGCCGGATCGCCGCAAAGCTGCGCCCGCCGGATGGGCCGCCGCCGCTCGTGATTGCCGCCGACGGCACGGTGTTCTGACGCCGGCGTGCTGGGTTGCGATCGTCCACCGCGGGCCGGTCCACGAGCGAGGCCGGTTCGGGCATTCGCAGTCGCGGGTCGAAAGCCCGACAAAGCATCGCTGCTTTCGGTCCTCCCGCGCGGCTTTCTCCGTCGCGAATTCATGAAACCAAGTCGATTTGCACCATTTATTTGTCGAAAGGCGTGTGTATCGTGTGTCGCGAATCGCCTTTGCTCCCTACCTTTGGTTCGAGCATGTCGACATCATTCCGAAAGGACGACCACCGATGGGCACCGTGAATCTCGAGGCCATGGACGTCGATTCGCTGCTCGAGCTGCGCGCGGAGGTCGACGCGGCGCTCGAGGAGCGCAGCCGCGATCTCCGCCAGCAGCTCGCCCGCCTGCAGGGCCGCAAGGGCTTGTCCGGCCGTGGCGAGGGCCGCGGCGGCTCGGCGCTGCGCGGCGTCAAGGTTCCGCCGAAGTACCAGGGGCCGAACGGCGAGACCTGGGCCGGCCGCGGCGCCCGCCCGAAATGGCTGACCGAGCTGCTCGATGCCGGCCACGAGATCGAGGAGTTCGCGATCGGCGGCGCGGCCGAGGCGGCGGACGACGCCGAGAGCGAGGCGGTGCAGGCCCGCAAGCCCCGCCGCAAGCGTGCCTGAGCTTTTCGCCGGGCTTTTTTGCCGGCCGCGACCGCAGCCGGCGCCGGGAGAATGCGGCAGAGCCGGGTGAATGCGGCAGAAAGGCGGCGACCGGTTGCCGGCCGTCGCCGAAACCTTTTGTCGATCCGGCCGTTCCGCCGATGTGCGCGGCCGATTTCCTGTCGTGTGTCCTGTGCTATGCGTCCTCGCACGCGCCGGCCGACCGGCGCGACGCCTCGCCGACGCGCGCGAACCGATCGCCCGCAGCGGGCGGGGCCGGATCGTGACGAGATCGTGACGAGGGTGCCGTGTTCTTCACGAACAGAGAGGTCAACTGGCTCGCGCTGCATTCCGGCCTGCGCGAGCTGGCCTGGGGGCTCGCCGGGGTCTTCGTGTTCGCCTATCTGCTGCAGGCGGGGCTGTCGCCGGTCGGTGCCTTCCTCGCGGTGTCGGCGACGCTGGCGCTGCGCTTCGCCACGAGGCCGCTCGCCTTCGCGCTGATCCGCACCCGCGGCGTGCGCCTCACCCTGGTGCTCGGCAGCGTCCTCTACGCCTCGCAGTTCCCGGTGCTCGCCGCGGCCGACGCCAGCGCGCCCTGGACGGTCGCGGCCTATGTGATGGTCGCCGCCTCGGCCGAGGTTTTTTACTGGACCTGCTACCACGCGGTGTTCGCGACGGTGGGTGATGCCGGGCTGCGCGGAGCGCAGGTCGGGGTGCGCGGGCTGATCCT
This sequence comes from Rhodovulum sp. PH10, assembly GCF_000293785.1. Taxonomy (GTDB): domain Bacteria; phylum Pseudomonadota; class Alphaproteobacteria; order Rhizobiales; family Xanthobacteraceae; genus Rhodoplanes. The sequence goes on from NZ_AKZI01000011.1 coordinate 76,048, forward strand.
TCTGTCGGCCGGCGCGGTCGGGCCGGTAACCGGCGGGCTGCTGCTCGCCACTCATGGCCCGTGGGCGTTCGGTGCCGCCACCCTGATCGCGCTCGCCGCCATCGCGCCGCTGTTGCGGGTGCGGGTGCCGGCGGTCGATCTCGCCACCGACCACGGCTTTCGGCCGTTCCGCGCCGGGGTGCTGCTGTTCGTCACCGACGGCTTCGTGATGTGCGGGATCGGCTTCACCTGGGGGCTGATCATGTTCGAGGCGTTCGACCGGCGCTTCGATGCGTTCGGCTGGCTGCTCGGGGCGGCGGCGCTGGGCGGCGCGGTCGGCGGGCTTTTGCTCGGCCGGCTGATCGATGCCGGGCACGCGCGCCGCATCGTCTGGCTCAATCTTTTCGCGATGACGGCGATGGTTTTCCTGCGGGTCGGCCTGGCCGACAGCCGCACCGGGGTGGTGATCGCCTCGGTGGTGGCGAACGCGCTCGCCGGCCTCTACTCCCCGACGCTGATGACCGCGGTCTACAACGCCGCAAAAGCGTCGCCCTGCGCGGTGCGCTTCCATTATCTCGCCGAGGCGGGATGGGACGTCGGCGGGCTCGCCGCCTGCCTGACGGCCGCCGCGCTGCTCGCGCTCGGCCTGCCGGTCACCTGGGTGATCGTCGCCGCATTGCCGGTGATCGCCGCGCAGGCGGTGATGCTGCACCGGTGCTACGCACCGCGCACGAAACCGGTGGCGCTGATCGCCGGGCCGTCGTCGACCGGCCGGACGATCGATGCACCCACGATCGATGCCCCAACGATCGTGGCACCCGACCGCGTGGCACCCGGCCAACCTCGGGTCGGCAATCGCGTCGCGCGCGAAACGCTCGAGGCCGCGGCGTCCGGCCGTACCGGCTGAGACTGTACCGGCCGAGGCCGTACTGGCCGAGGCCGACGGGGCGGGCTAGAGCGCCCGCCCCGAATAGGCGTGGCCGCCCGGCCGGCGGTGCCGATCGCGCAGGTGCAGCCGCGACATCAGCATCACGATGCCGGCGGCGACCAGGGCCGCGATCACCACGCCGGCGACCAACGTCGGGTCGACCGCGTGCTCGTGCGGGTTGCGGACCACGGCGACCACCAGATGCGTCAGGCGGGCGAAGAAGAACAGGCTCGCGATGCTTCCCAGAAACACCGCGATGCCGATCAGGGTGGAGGGTTTCCGGTTCTCGATCATGCCGACCTCCCGAATGTCACACCCTCATCCCACCACCATTCGGGGAACTCGGCAAACGTAACATTACGAAGGTGTCACGAATCGTCGACACTGGCCGTACCGTGCCGCATCGCCCGGTCGCCGGCTCGTCTCCGGGCCGTCTTTCGGGGGACGGCGCCGGAGCGCCGCAGCCCGAAAGCAAAAAAGCAAAAAGCCCGGCCGCCGGGGCCGGGCTTTCGTCGTTCTGGTTCGTGCTTCCCAGCCTTTTGCAGGCCGCGGGAAAAATCACTGGGCGGCGGCGGCGTAGCGGTCGGGGCCGTTGTTGCCGCCGAACAGGTTGCGCAGCGCCGACGGCAGCCAGCTCGAGGCGACCCGCGGGCCGGGCGGGGTGTCGAGCCGCTCGACCACCACCATGCGAGTGACCTGGCCGCGCTCGAACGCCCGCAGGAAGGCGTCGTAGTTCTTGAACGACACGCAGCCGTTCGACTGGCCGTTCGGGCCGAGCATGTAGGTGTGCGCCAGCATGCCGGCGCGGCCGTACATCTTGCGGCCGTCGACCGGGGTCAGGCGGACGGCGCGCACGCCGTGGAACAGCTTCTCGCGCATCGACAGCTTGTAGACGTTCGGCGGGGTCGGGCCGCGCATCTTGATCTTGATCGCGCGCGGATCGTCCAAATGCTCGCCGAGGCCGGAATGGGCCTCCAGGCGGCTGCCGTCGGGCATGTACACCATGCCGGCGGAGATGTCGTAGATCGCCGTGCGGTTCTCTTCGTTCGGCGCCGCCGGGCTTTCGGGACGGGCCTCCGGGGCCGGACGCAGCACCTTCTCGGTGGCGCTCGGCCGCAGGTCGGGCGTGTCCGGGGCGAGCGAGGCGGTGCGCACGGGCGCCCGGGCGGCCTGCTCGGTGGCCGGCCGGCGCGGCGGCAGCGGAATGCCGATCGAGATGTCGGCGCGCACGGCGCGGCTCGGCGGAATGCTGGCGGTGTGATCGAGCGCCGGCGGCAGCGTCGGCAGCGGACCGAAGCGCTCGGCGAAGGAGGAGATGCGGTCGTCGAACAGCGAGAAGCGCTCGTCGAACGAGGCGCGCGGCGTGGCGGAGCGCTCGAGGCGGTCCTCCCGCGGGTCGGGCGCGTCGGCGAGGATTTCGGCGCCGGCATCCGGATCGAGGCTGGCGAGCTGCAGCCCGCGCACCTGACCGGCGCCCGGCTCGCTCTGCGCCATCACCGGGACCTCGGTCCCGATCGGCGAGCGAAGCCGGAAGATGTCCGGATGAATGGTGCCGAAGACCGACACGCTCGGCGCTTCCGCGCGACGGGCGGCGATCACCGCACCAGCCTGCGTGACGACCGATTCGAGGGCGTAGCCCGTGACCAGCGCTGCGATCCCGACCGAGATCGAGCGGATCCCCACTCGGATCAAATCCGTCCCCCCACCCGTGCTCGTCTGCGAATCGCCGGAACGGTCCCGGCGAGCAGCGCGTCCCCCGACGCGCATCCACAGAGAGCACGCAGATTGCGGCAACAATCGTGCTGTGTCACCGGTCGGGGATAGTGCGGACGGCCGGACCGGCCACGGCGCCGAGCGCTAAAGTTGTGTGCGGTCGGTCTCGCCACTCTCCGGCGTCCGGCGGGCGGCCCCCGGCGGGCGAGGCGGATATGCCGCAAATGCCCGGAAAATGCCGGTTACTTGGTCCCGCGGCTGCGCTGCAGCCAGTATTGCCGCTCGAGCTCGATCAGCCGCTCGTCGGTCATCGGCGTGTCGTGCCGCTTGGCGGCCTCGGCCTTGCCGATCGCCCGGGCGAGCGCCCGCAGGAGGTCGGCGCGCGACAGCACCCCGATCACCCGGCCGTCGCGAATCACCGGCAGCCGCTTGATGCCGTGCACCTCGATCAGCCGGCCGGCCTCCTCGAGCGAGGTGTCGTCGGAGACCGCGACCACCTCGGTGGTCATGACGTCGCCGACGGTGAGCGCGTGGAACCGCTCGGGCTCCTGCGCCAGCGCCTGGCCCTCGGTCATCAGCTGCAGCCAGTGCGGCCGGCGGGTGGCGCCGTTCGAGCGGCGCCGCAGGAGGTCGTGCTCGCTGACGATGCCGACCAGCCGGCCGGTCGCATCGACCACCGGCAGGCCGCTGACGCGGTGCTCGAGCATCAGCTGCGCCGCCTCGGCGATCGGCCGGTCGGGGGCGATCGCCACCGCCGGATGCGACATGAAATCCCTGACACGCACCGGACCACTCCGATCCCGGCCGCGGCCGTTATTTCCTCGGTCCGCGGCATCGCGCGTTCACCCTAATCCCGGCCGTCGGCTCCCGTCGAGGCGTCAGAGCCCGTTTGGAAACTCGGACGAGGGCTGCGTTGCGGCGCGAACTGCCGGAGGCCAGGAGAAAAGCGATG
>NZ_AKZI01000012.1 GCF_000293785.1 Rhodovulum sp. PH10
CGCCTCGATCGGCTCCTGCCGGATCGGCGAAAGCGGCTCCGGCGCAGCCCCGTCGGAGTTCCCAAACGGGCTCTTAGGCGTCCGCCGCGCGGCCCCAGGGGCCGATGCGCGTGTTCTTCGGCAGGGCGTCGCGCACCATCAGCATCTCGCCGACGGTTTCCGAGGTGACGAGGCCGATCAGCCGGTGCGAGGCGTCGACCACGCCGACCGCCGGCTTCTGCTTCTCCTGCAGCATGCGAAACGCGTGCTCGAGCCGGCCGCGATGGCTCATGATCGGGATCTCCGTCGTCATCACCTCGGCGACCACCGCTTGCGGGCCGACATTCTTCAAGGCCCTGATCATGTCGGCGCGGCTGAGCACGCCGACCAGGCGCCCGGCCGGATCGACCACCGGAAACTCCTGCTGGCTGGTGCGCAGAAGCGTCTCGATCGCCGCCTCGATCGGCTCGTCGGGGGCGAGCGTCGCATAGGACGTGATCATCGCCGCCGACACCGGCACGTCGCGCGACATCGCCCGGATGGCGACCAGCTGCGCCTCCGAGGAGGCGGCGAGATAGACGAAGATCGCGATGAAGATCAGGATCGGGTTGCCGAACAGCCCGAGAAAGCCGAACGCGAAGGCGGTGAACTGGCCGATCGTCGCGGCGATCTCGGTCGCCCGCACGTGACCCAATCTGATCGCCAAGAGCGCGCGCAGCACCCGTCCGCCGTCCATCGGAAACGCCGGGATCAGGTTGAACAGCACCAGAAAGACGTTCACCGCGGCCAGCCGATCGAGCATCGACACCCGCGTGCTCTCGACCGCGACCAGATCGTTCGCCGCCCCGTGCGCCCCCAAAAGCACGATCAGCACCGCGGCGATCACCACGTTCACCATCGGCCCGGCGATCGCGACCAGAAATTCTTCCGCCGGCTTCTCCGGGATGCGCTCGAGCCGCGCGACACCGCCGATCGGCAACAGCGTGACGTCGGGCGTGCGCACGCCGAAGCGGCGGGCGACGGCGATGTGACCGAACTCGTGGGCGAGCACGCAGGCGAACAGGAGGATCATGAAGGCGAGGCCGTTCCACGCCGCGGCCGGGCCGCCCTGCACCCAGCTCGCGCCGAAAATCCAGGCGAGAAAGAGCACGAAGGTGAGATGAATGCGGACCGCGGTGCCCGCGATGGTGCCGATATTGACCGACCACGACATGGGAAAAATCCTCCGCGGCGACCCGATGCGAGCCCCGAGCGTTTCCTTCGAGAGGTGCGGATTCCGGCCGAGTTCCGTGAAGCCGTCGGGCGCTCCGCTCAAGAGTCACGAACCGGAGATAGGATCGGCCCGATCCACCCACCAGACGCGACCCCGTGTCGCGACCGTTCGCGAGGAGGACCGCATGATCGATCGCCTGACCCCGGAGCGCCGCAAGGTGGCGCTCGCCGCCCTGCCCGGCTGGGAGGATCTTTCCAAGCGCGGCGAGGCGCCGCGCGACGCCATCGCGAAAACCTTCGGCTTCGCCGACTTCAACGCGGCGTTCGGCTTCATGGCGCGGGTGGCGCTGGTCGCCGAAAAGCTCGACCACCATCCCGAATGGACCAACGTCTACAAGACGGTGGCGGTGACGCTCTCGACCCACGAGGCGGGCGGCGTCACCGAGCGCGACGTCACGCTCGCGGCGGCGATGGAAAAGATCGCCGGCGGCCGATAGCGCGCCGCGCCGTGCGGCCCGACGGCTCGCCCCGGCGGCGGACCCTGGGCGGCGAACCCTGGGCGGCGGACCCTGGGCGGCTTGCGAAGCGGCCGCCCGCGCATATTCTTTCTCCTGGAACGAGCGGGACGCAACCGAGGGGCGAACGATGATCAGGGCTTGGGAGTTTGCACGCGGATCGGCAGGCACCGGGACGGAACCGGCCAGCGCTGCGCCGGCGGACGACCTCGTTGCCCGCGCGGCGCGCGACGAGGCGACGGTGCGGGCGGAGTTCTGGCCGAAAATCCGGCGCTTCGCCGCCCGGCTGCCGTTCGCCGAGGATCTGCTCGCCGCCTATTACTGCGCGTTCGACCGCGACACGCCGCGCCACGTGCGGATCGCGATTCTCGGCGCGCTCGCCTATTTCGTGCTGCCGACCGACCTGGTTCCCGACTTCGTCGCCGGCCTCGGCTTCACCGACGACGCCGCCGTGCTCGCCACCGTGCTGAAATTGTTCTTCTCCCACGTCTCTCCGGAGCATCGCGAGGCCGCTCGCCACGCGCTCGACGAATTGGCACGCTAAGCGCCGACCATCGATTCGGCTCGCCGGCGCCCCGCCGGTGTCCCCGGCCGGTTCGGTCTAGGCGCCCCGGCGGGGTTGCGGTACCATGCTGCGATTCCCTGGGAAAATTTTCGGTTGGAGAATGGGATAACAAGTCCGGATGGATTTCGCACGAGACCCGAAGACACGACACTCCGAGTTCCTTTCCGGCCGGCTGACGCCGGCTGTCGACACGACTCTCGGCCGGCTGACGCCGGGTGTCGATACGACTCTCGGCCGGCTGACGCCGGCCCTGCCGGTGGCGCTGCTGGCGCTCGGCATGGTGAGCACGATCGCGATCGAGGCGTCGGCGGCCCCCGTGGTGCGGCTGGCGCAGGCGGGCAACAGCCAGCCCAAGCTGATCGGGCAGTACGAGAACTGGGGTGCCTACACGGCGACTCCGGGCGGCAAGAAGGTGTGCTTCGCGCTGTCGAAGCCGGTCAAGGCGGAGACCGATCCGCCCAACCGGCCGCGTGATCCGCCCTATCTGTTCGTGTCGACCCGGCCGGCGGAGAACGTCAAGGACGAGGTGTCGGTGATCTTCGGCTACGGGCTGAAGCCGGACGCCGACGCGACCATCACCATCGGCGGCTCGACCTTCGACCTCTACACCCAGGGCGACGGCGGCTGGACCAAGAACGTCGCCGAGGAGTCGCGGCTGGTCGAGGCGATGCGGCGCGGCGCCGATGCGACCGTGAAGGGCGTGTCGAGCCGCGGCACCACCACCACCGACCAGTACTCGCTGATGGGCGTCTCTCAGGCGCTCGACAAGGCCGCGGCCGAGTGCCGCTGACGCCGCGCCGCCAACGGATGCGCCGACCGCCGCGGCGGTGAGCGCGTGGCGGTGAGCGCGTGGCGGTGAGCGCGTGGCGGTGAAAGGGTGGCTGTGAAAGGGTGGCGGTGCTCGGGCCGGCGCGCTCGCCGGTCCGTTCGTTCGCGCAGGAACGGCCACACAGGAACGGTCACACGCGCCTCGCGTTGCTTTTCGACGACCGCCGGTGGCGGCGCCGGAGAGCAACGGGAGGCGAGCCATGCGAGCCGGAACGGACATCACCGGAACGACCATCGCGGGGCTCGCGGCGTCGGTGGTGGCTCTCGCCGCGGCGGCCGGGCTCGCCGGGCCTCTGCCGGCCACGGCACAGACGGCGCGCGAGCAGACTTCGGGCGCACGAATGCCGGGCGGACAAATTCCGGGCGGCATCGCCGCTCGTGCGTCGCTCGACGATCCCGGCTGGGTGCGCTTTTCCGGCGACGGCGGCACGCGGGTCGATCTGCCGGCGGCGATCTTTCCGGTGAGGGCGGGTCCGGCCCGGCGCGGCGACGGCATCGAGCTGCGCTCGGCCGACGGCCGCGCCCGGATGATGATCTACACCGAGGAGAATGCCCGCGGGGTGACGCCCGCCGGCTTCCTGCGCCGCACGTTGCGGGTGCCGCGGGACGAGCTGGTCTATCGCCGGGTCACCGGCCGGTTCTTCGCGGTCTCCGGCTTTGCCGGCAGCGACATCTATTACAGCCGGTGCAATTTTCCCCGCCGCGCCGCGGGCCGGATGCACTGCGTCTATCTCGCCTATCCGGCCGCGGAGAAACGCGCCTGGGACGGCATCGTCACCCGCATCAGCCGGTCGCTCGCCGGCACCGGCTGAACCGCCCGCCTCACCCGGCCTTCGCCGCCGGCGTGAACAAGAGCTTGTCGACCCGCCGGTTGTCCATGTCGACCACCTCCACCCGCCAGCCCTCGATGTCGAAGGTGTCGCCTTCGGTCGGGATGCGGGCGAGCGTCTCGAGCGCGAGCCCGGCCGCGGTGTGGAACTCGCCCTCGGGGCGCGAGGGCAGGTCGAGCCGGTCGGCGAGCTCGTCGATCGCCACCCGGCCGTCGACCAGGAACGAGCCGTCCGGCCGCGCGACGATGTCGTCCGGGTTGGGGTCGTGCTCCTCCGGGATGTCGCCCGCGATCGCCCGCAGCACGTCGTGCAGGGTGACGAGGCCGAGAAAGTCGCCGTACTCGTCGACCACGAACGCGAGATGCAGCGGCGCGGTGCGGAACATCTCCAGCATCCGCAGCACGGTGATGCTCTCCGGCACGTAGAGCGGCTCGCGCAGATGCGGCTCCACCGCGAGGCCGCGCCCGGCCATCAGGTCGCCGAGCAAGTCCTTCTTCTGGACGACGCCGAGCGGCCGGCCGAGGTCGCCGTCGCGGGCCACCACGATGCGGGAGAACGGCGAGTCGGCGACGTCGCGGGCGACCTCGTCGGGCTCGTCGTCGAGATCGATCCAGGAGACGTCGGGCCGCGGCGTCATGATGGCGGCGACCGGGCGGTCGGCGAGCGCCAGCACGCCGCCGATCATCTGCCGCTCGACCTCGGCGATCGCCCCGGCCTCGGTGCCCTCCTTGACGGTGTAGAGAACCTCCTCCTCGGTGACGCCGTTGCGGTTGCGCTCGCGAATGCCGAGGAGCTTCAGGAGAAGCGTCGAGGACCGCTCGAGCAGGAACACGAACGGGCCGAACACGGTCTGAACGAGCCGCAGCGGCCCGGTGATCCGGCGGGCGATCGTCTCCGGTGCGGACAGCGCGATCTGCTTGGGCACCAGCTCGCCGAGCACCACCGACAGGCCGGTGACGATCACCACCACCAGGCCGACCGCGATCTGGTCGGCATAGAGCGCGAGCCCCGGCACCGCCTCCAGCAGCGGCGCGAGCCGCGGCCCGAGCGTCGCGCCGCCGAACGCGCCCGACAGGATCCCGATCAGGGTGATGCCGACCTGCACCGCGGACAGGAAGCCGCCCGGATCGTCGGCCAGCCGAAGCGCCTGCGCGGCGCCCGGCAATCCCTCCTCCGCCATCTGCTGCAGCCGGATGCGGCGCGACGACACCACCGCGAGCTCGGCCATCGCGAAGAAGCCGTTGAGAAGGAAGAGCGCGAGCAGGATGGCGATCTCGACCAGCGGGTTCATGTCCGCACCCCCGCATTGCGGAACGCGAGAGGTACACGGCCGGGCTGGCCTGCGCCCACCGCATGGCCTCGGTGATCCGCCTCGAAACGGCTTTCCACTATCGTCTCCCTCGAAGTCGTGCCGACCCGCCGGCCGAATCGGCCGCCGGCAGCCATCAGGAGACGAGAATGCTCGATACCGTCGCGAGTTTCGACCGCATCGGCGAGGAGAATGCCTTCGCGGTGCTCGCCCGCGCCACCGCCCTCGCCGCCACCGGCCGCGACGTCGTCAATCTCGGCATCGGCCAGCCCGACTTCAAAACCCCGGCGCACATCGTCGAGGCCGCAGTGAAGGCGCTGCGCGACGGCCACCACGGCTACACCCCGGCGGTCGGCATCCTGCCGCTGCGCGAGGCGGTGACCGCCGATCTCCACGCCCGCTTCGGCGTCTCGGTGTCGCCCGAGGAGGTGATGATCATGCCCGGCGGCAAGCCGACCATGTTCATGTCCATCCTGATGTTCGGCCAGCCCGGCGTCGACATCCTCTATCCCGACCCCGGCTTTCCGATCTATCGCTCGATGATCGAGTTCACCGGCGCCCGGCCGGTGCCGGTGCCGATCCGCGAGGAGAACGGCTTCGCCTTCTCCGCCGAGGAGACGCTCGGCCTGATCACCCCGCAGACCCGCCTCCTGATCGTCAACTCGCCGGCCAACCCGACCGGCGGCGTCACCCCCAAGGCGGAGGTCGACAAGCTGGTCGCCGGCCTCGCCAAGTGGCCGAACGTCGCGGTGATGTCGGACGAGATTTACGATCACATGCTCTATGATGGCGAGACCCATGTCTGCCTGCTGACCTATCCGGAGATCCGCGACCGGCTGATTCTGCTCAACGGCTGGTCGAAGACCTATGCGATGACCGGCTGGCGGCTCGGCTACGCGGTGTGGCCCGGCAAGCTCTACGACAACGCCCGCAAGCTCGCGGTGAACCTCTATTCCTGCGTCAACGCGGCGACCCAGTATGCCGGCATCGCCGCGCTGACCGGGCCGCAGGACGCGACGGTGGCCATGGTCGAGGAGTTCGACCGCCGCCGGAAGATCGTGGTCGACGGGCTGAACAAACTCCCCGGCGTCTCCTGCGCCACGCCCAAGGGCGCGTTCTACGCCTTCCCCAACGTCTCGCGCACCGGCTGGAAGGCGAAGCCGCTCGCCGCGGCACTGCTCGAGGAGACCGGCGTCGCGCTGATCGGCGGCCCCGATTTCGGCGTCTGCGGCGAAGGCTATGTGCGGCTCTCCTATGCGGCCTCGACCGAGGAGATCGAGACCGCCCTCGGCCGGATGGGCGACTTCCTGGCGCGTCACCCCAAGGCGTGACGAAGCGTGACCGGCGACGACGGCGGCTGCGGCCACCGTCGTTTTGCCGGTCCCCTCAATGCATCACGGTTTCCGTGCGCGGGACGATCGCCCCGCGGTGGCGGATCACGTCCGCCGCCAGCCGGTGGGCGAGGCCTGCGGCCTCCAGCGGCGGCCGGCCGGCGAGGCGGGCGGCGAGATAGCCGGCATTGAAGCCGTCGCCGGCGGCGGTGCGGTCGACCGGCACCACGATCTCCGGCACCGGCACGTGCTCCTTGCGCTCGGCGGTGGCGAGCAGCGCCCCCTTCGAGCCGTTCTTGACGACGATCTCGCCGATCCCGAACGCCTGCAGCCGCGCGATGGTGGTCTCCGGGCTCGGATCGCCCCACAGCAGCGCCTCGTCCTCGAAGGTCGGCAGCGCGAGGTCGACCCGCTTCAGGGCCTCCATGTAGACGGCACGCGTCCGCCCCAGATCACCGTTCCACCCGCGGGCGCGAAAATTGCCGTCGAACACCACGCGGGTGCCGTTCTTGCGGGCGAGCTCGACCACCGCCAGGAAGCGGCCGAGCCCGGTGTTGGAGTAGAGCGACAAGGTGATGCCGGAGAAATAGATCAGCCGGGCGCCCATCAAGCCTTCGGCGATCGTCGCCCAGTCGGCGGCGTCGAACAGCTCGCGGGCCGGCGCCCCCTCGCGCCAGGCATGGACGATCTGCGCGCCGTCCGGCCCGGTGTCGGCGATGTAGACGCCCGGCAGCCGGCCGGGCCGGCGCAGCATCAGGTCGCCGGCGACGCTTTCGGCGGCGGCGAGCGCGAAAATGCGGTCGGAATAGAGATCGTCGCCGAGCGCAGTCGCGTGCGCGACCGGCACGCCGGCGCGGGCGAGATAGATCGCGGTGTTGAAGGCATCTCCGCCGCAGGACAGGCCGAACCGGCCGTCGGCGCCGCGGGCGAGCTCGATCATCACCTCGCCGACGGTGACGACGCGGGTGCGGGTTTCGTTCATCGAAAAGCCTCCGGGTCGGCGTGTCGGCATCGCGAGGGGGACGATAGGCCCCCGCCCCCGCTCTTGTCGACCCGCGGGGCGGTGTCGACTCACCACCTCCCACCACCGCTGCATGGAGGCGGCGCGCTCCGACGGGATTGACCGGTGCGGCATGCTGCCGCTAGGTTTTCGCCCGATGGGGATGGAGTCCCCCGACAACCGCCTCGCCCGGTCGTCCGGTTCCGAGGCTGACGACTCCTGCCGCGCCGAGCGGCGGGAATCCGTCCCGAACCGCCCGCGGGCGGTTTTTTGTTGTCGTGTTCGTTCGGGATGGAACGATGGCTTATCTCTGGATCGCGGTCGGCAGCGCGCTCGGCGGCATGGGCCGCTTCTTCTGCTCGGGGCTGGTCGCCCGCCTGATCGGCGAGACGTTTCCCTGGGGTACCTTCACGGTCAACGTGGTCGGCTCGTTCGTGATCGGCTTCGTCGCGACCCTCACCGGCCCCGACGGCCGGCTCCTGGTCGGCACCCCGGCGCGCCAGTTCGTGATGGTCGGCGTGTGCGGCGGCTTCACCACCTTCTCCTCGTTCAGCCTGCAGACGCTCGACCTGATGCGCGACGGCCAGTGGCTGTCGGCCGGCGGCAACGTGGTCGGTTCGGTGCTACTGTGCCTGATCGCGGTGTGGGCGGGCGCGGCGCTGGCCGCGACCATCAACACGATGCGGTGGATTTGACCCATGACGTCAGGGGACGACACCATGAAGCTTCCCCGCGATGCCGTTCTGCTCCGCGTCTTCATCGGCGAGGACGACAAGTTCGAGAAGCGCCCGCTCTACGAGGCGATCGTGCTGAAGGCGCGCGAAGCGGGGCTCGCCGGCGCCACCGTGCTGCGCGGGCCGATCGGTTACGGCCACTCCTCGACGCTGCACACGACGAAGATTCTCCGCCTCTCGGCCGACTTGCCGATGGTGATCGAGCTGATCGACACGCCCGAGAAGATCGACGCCTTCCTGCCGACCCTCGACGCGATGATGCCGTCCGGGCTGGTGACGATCGAGAAGGTGCAGGTTCTGCAATACGGCGAGAGCCGCAACGGCAAGGCTTGACGCGGCGCCGCCGTCTCTCGTCGCCGTGCCTCGCCGTCCCTGGCCGCCGCGCGTCGGCGCGCGTCGGCGCGCGCGATCGAGGACCGGGACTGCATTCCCCGTTCGGGAAAACTATCGTCATGTCGTTGTGACGACACACGAAATCGTTGCCGCTGTGTCGGGCGACGCACAGGAACAACGCGCGCCGTCGGCCTTTCTCCCCGCGACTGTGTTTCAACGGGAGATCCTGACATGAAGGCCATCAACCTGATCACCTTGATCCTGATCATCGTCGGCGGAATCAACTGGGGCTTGGTCGGCCTGTTCGAGTTCAATCTGGTCGACGCGATCTTCGGCGCCGATTTTGCCCGCGTGATCTACGTGATCGTCGGCCTGTCGGCGCTGTGGCAGCTCGTGCCGTTCGCGACCGCGTTCAAGGTCGACGAGCCCGTCGCCCAGAGCGGCTATCGGCCGGGCGTCGGCCGCGGGGCCGAGTGATACGGTTTCCGGCTGAACGGCTCGGGTTCTCACCCTCTCCCGTGGGGAGAGGGTCGGCGAGCGCAGCTCGCCGGGCCAAGGGGCGTGTGCGCCAGTAATTTGCTCGAGGTCCCCCTCACCCGGACCGCTTCGCGGTCCGACCTCTCCCCGGCAGGGAGAGGTGGAGGCCGTGCCGCGGCCGATGGTCCGAGTTGATCATTCGGAAACAGTATGACGCGCCGGAAACGGTCAATCGGAAGACGGAGAGACGGAATGACAGCGGACACGAGCGACGCCTCGGGTCGGGACGCCTCGCGTCGAGACGCCTCGCGTCGGGTGGTGGTCGGTGGCGGCATCGCCACCGGCCTGCTTGCCGCCCTCGACGGCCCCGCCTCGGCGCAGAATTCGGGGGCGCAGAATTCGGGATCGTCGGGCTCGACGGGAGCCGGCGGGTCGGGCACTGCCGGGTCGGGCACTGCCGGCTCGGCGTCGAACGGGGGCGCCGGCGGCGCGCATGCCGGGTCGTCCGGGCTGCTCGCCCCGCAGGACGCCTATCCGCGCCCGCCGTTTCCACGCCAGGAGCAGGACTGGCCGGGGCTCGCGCAACGGATGGAGCCGCAGCCCGACCACGGCGAGGAGAGCTACCGCGGATCCGGCCGGCTCCGAGGCCGCCGTGCGCTGATCACCGGCGGCGATTCCGGCATCGGCCGGGCGGCGGCGATCGCCTATGCGCGCGAGGGCGCCGACGTCGCGTTCAACTATCTGCCGGTCGAGCAGCCGGATGCCGACGACGTGGTGAAGCTGATCCGCGACGCCGGCCGCAAGGCGGTGCCGCTGCCGGGCGACATCCGCGACGAAGCGTTCTGCAGGCAGCTCGTGTCGGACGCGGTGAGCGGTCTCGGCGGGCTCGACATCCTGGTCAACAACGCCGCCCGCCAGCACGCCGCGCCGTCGATCACCGAGATCTCGTCGGACGCGTTCGACTGGACGCTGAAGACCAATCTCTACGCGATGTTCTGGATCACCAAGGCGGCGCTCGAGCATTTGCCGGCCGGGGCGGCGATCATCAACACCACCTCGGTGGTGGCCTACGATCCGCCGAAGGATCTGCTCGACTACGCCACCACCAAGGGCGGCATCATGGTGTTCACCAAGGCGCTCGCCAAGCAGCTCGCCGAGCGCGGCATCCGCGTCAACGGCGTGGCGCCCGGCCCGATCTGGACCCCGCTGCAGCCTTCGGGCGGCCAGCCGCCGGAGGAGATCCCCCGGTTCGGCGCCTCCACCCCGCTCGGCCGGCCGGGCCAGCCGGTCGAGCTCGCGCCGCTCTATGTCGCGCTGGCGGCGGAGACGTCGAGCTACTCGACCGGCCAAATCTTCGGCGCCACCGGCGGCAGCGGCGGCCCCTGAGCGGACGCCGGCCGGCGGGAATCAGGGCGGCGGCATGCTCTGCGGCCACGGCCGAGACCGGGGCCGCGGGCATCCCTGCCGCGCCGGGCCGCGAATCATGGTCGTCGCACGCCGATCCGGCCTGCGGCGGCCTTCCGCGTCGCCGCCCCGAAGGAAGACGCGTGGAACCCGAAGCCGCGTGGAAGACGCCCGCGGCGGCCTTCCGCCGCCACGGGAAGGCGGATCGACCTTGCCTGCAGCGCACCGCCACCACGGGAGCACGGTCACCGAGACCGCGCGCCGATTGGGGACCGCCGCATCTCGGCTTGCGCCGTGCCGCGCCTTGTGGCAAGGAACCCGCGTTCCGCGCCGCACCGCTCGGTGTCGCGCCGCGGCGGTCGCTGCCGTAGCTCAGTGGTAGAGCACTCCCTTGGTAAGGGAGAGGTCGTCAGTTCAATCCTGACCGGCAGCACCAGCGCTTTCCTCCCGATCCTTGCCACGCGCATCCGTATGACCTGTCCGGCCGTCGGTCACGCACGGGACGGGCACGACGCGTGGCGGAGGCGGCTGCGGCCGTCAGGAGCGCCGGGCGGAGACCGGGCGCGAGGCAATGCGGGGCCGCTCGTACCAACCCTTCGTCGCGCCGACGATCTTCACCACCGACAGCATCACCGGCACCTCGATCAGCACGCCGACCACGGTCGCGAGGGCTGCGCCGGAGGTGAAGCCGAACAGGCCGATCGCGGCGGCGACCGCCAGCTCGAAAAAGTTCGAGGCGCCGATCAGGGCCGAGGGTGAGGCGACGCAGTGGGCTTCTCCCGCGGCGCGGTTGAGGAGATAAGCGAGCCCCGCGTTGAAGTAGACCTGCACCAGGATCGGCACGGCCAATAGCGCAATGACGAGAGGCTGAGCGATGATCTGCTCGCCCTGGAAGCCGAACAGGAGCACGAGGGTCGCGAGCAGCGCGACGAGCGACAAGGGCTGAAGCCGGCCGAGCAGCCGTGCCAGCGCCGCCGACTCGTCGGCCGACTCGTCGGCCGGCCCGCCGGCCGGCTTGCCGGTCTCACCACCCCCCGTCGCGAGAACCCGCCGCCGAATCATCTGGGCGACGATCACCGGCACCACGATGTACAAGACCACCGACAGAACCAGCGTGCCCCACGGCACGGTGATCGACGACAGCCCGAGCAGCAGGCCTACGAGCGGCGCGAAGGCAAAGACCATGATCACGTCGTTGAGCGCGACCTGGCTCAGGGTGAAGTGCGGCTCGCCGTCGGACAGGTTGCTCCACACGAACACCATGGCGGTGCAGGGCGCGGCGGCGAGCAGGATCAGGCCGGCGATGTAGCCGTCGATCTGATCCGCCGGCAGCAGCGGACGAAACAGCCAGCCGATGAACAGCCAGCCGAGCAGCGCCATCGAGAACGGCTTGACCGCCCAGTTGACGAACAGCGTGACGCCGATGCCGCGCCAGTGCTCCTTCACCCGGCCGAGCGCGGAAAAATCGATCTTCATCAGCATCGGCACGATCATCAGCCAGATCAGCACGGCGACCGGCAGGTTCACCCGCGCGATCTCCATGCCGCCGAGGACGTGGAAGACGCCGGGCATCGTCTGGCCGAGCGCGATGCCGGCGACGATGCACAGCGCGACCCACACGGAGAGATACCGCTCGAACCTGCTCATGCCGACGTCTCCGACCGGCCTCACGCGACCCGCGGGCGTGGCGTGGTGGCGCCCTCGATGCGGCCGATCTCGCGCAGCTTTCCGCCGAGCGCCAGCGCGTCGAGCGAGCCGATCGGCAATGCCGTGAAGAGAGCGATCCGCCGCTGCAGATATTTGAAGGCGGTGACGAAGGCGCGGATCCTCTCCATCTCCGAGCCCGTGACGGCGGCCGGATCCTCGATCCCCCAATGCGCGGTGATCGGCTGGCCGGGCCACACCGGGCAGGGCTCGCCGGCGGCATCGTCGCACACCGTGAAGACGAAGTGCATTTTCGGCGCGTCGTCGCCGGCGAACTCGCTCCAGCTCTTGGAGCGCAAGCCCTCGGTCGGGTAGCCGCAGTCGGCGAGCACCTTCAAAGCGAGCGGGTTCACCCGGCCGGCCGGCCGCGAGCCGGCGGAGAAAGTACGGAAGCGCCCGGCGCCGTCCTGGCGCAAGATGCTCTCGGCGATGATCGAGCGGGCGGAATTGCCGGTGCAGAGAAACAGCACGTTACAGGGGTCGGCCATCGGCGGGCTCCTCGGCGGGACAGCACGGGACGAGATCGGCGATCAGCGGGGCGCACAGTTCTTGGCGACCGCCGCAGCAATCCTTCAGCAGAAACAGCACCACCTCGCGCAGCCGATCGAGGTTTGCGCGATAGACGATCGAGCGGCCGTGCCGCTGCGATTCGACCAAGCCCGCGCGGCCGAGCACCGACAGGTGGGCCGACAGCGTGTTGGCCGGCACGCCGAGCGCCTCCGCCACCGTTCCGGCCGGCAGCCCGTGCGGCGCGTGCCTAACGAGCAGGCGAAACACCTCGAGCCGCGTCGCCTGGGACAGTGCCGCGAGGGCGTCGATCGCCTGTAACGTTTCCATAGTTCTAGAATAATGGAAACGATACCTCGGCGCAAGCCCCACCCGGCCAGGTCGGCCCGGTCGGGCTTGCGGCGTCAGGCCGACAGCCAGCGCCGCACGTCGTCGGGCTTCGGCAGTCCGCCGGCATGCACCACCGTGCCGTCGATCACCACGCCCGGCGTCGCGGCGATGCCGTAGCCGGCGATCGCGGCGTAGTCGGTGACCTTCTCGATCGTCACCGCGACACCCAGCGCCTCGGCCTCCTTCTGCACCATCTCGGCGGTCGCGGTGCAACGCTTGCAGCCGGGCCCCAGCACTTTTACGACCTTCATCTGACGACCTTCCTCGTCCCGTCCCCACGTTCTGCCGTCATGGACCGAACAACGCGTTGAACAAGAAGCCGACGGCGAGGATGCCGAGGCCGACCACCCCGACGAACACCGCGATCAGCCGCAGCGTGAGCACCTTGCGCAAGATCACGAGCTCCGGCAGCGACAGCGCGGTGACGCTCATCATGAAGGCGAGCGCGGTGCCGAGCGCGGCGCCCTTGCCGAGCAAGGCCTCGACCACCGGCACGATGCCGGCGGCGTTGGCGTACATCGGAATGCCGATCACCACCGCGGCCGGCACCGACCACCAGGCGTCGCGCCCCATCGCCGCGGCGAGCAGGTCGGCCGGCGCAAAGCCGTGAATGCCGGCGCCGAGCGCGATGCCGGCGACCACCCAAATCCACACCCGCCCGACGATCTCCCGCACCGCCTCGGTGCCGGCGTCGATCCGGTCGGCGAGACCTGGCGACGCCGCCGCGACGCCGACCGGGGCGGTGCGCAGCTCGCGCACCCAACGCTCGAGCCAGGCTTCGAGGTTCAGCCGCCCGATCACCAGCCCGGCGACGATCGCGACGCCGAGGCCGAAGCCGAGATAGGTCAGCGCCACCTTCCAGCCGACCAGCGCCCACAACAGGCCGAGCGCCACCTCGTTGACCATGGGTGCGGCGATCAGGAACGAGAAGGTGACGCCGAGCGGCACCCCGGCGCCGACGAAGCCGATGAACAGCGGCACCGCCGAGCAGGAGCAGAACGGCGTCAGCACGCCGAGTGCTGCGGCAGCGACGTTGCCGGTGCCGAGACGGCGGCCGGCGAGCAGCGCACGGGTGCGCTCGGGCGAGAAGAAGCTGCGCACCACGCCCATCGCGAACACGACGAGCGTCAGCAGCAGAAGCACCTTCGGGGTGTCGTAGAGGAAGAAGGCAACCGCCCGGCCGAGGCCGCTTTTCGGATCGAGCGGGAGGGATGCCGCCAGCGTCTCCGACAGGGCGGGAAGCGCGGCGTAGAGGGCGACCCACGCGGCCAGCACACCCGCGGTCGCGGCGAGCTTCCTCGCGAGCGCCCGGTCCGGGTGTGGCGAAGCGAGGGTCATGCGGCGGCGCTCCGCGCCTCGGTATCGGACAGCGCCACGGCGGCATCGACCAACGCGGCGACCTCCGCCGGCAGATCGGGGCGGCGGCGATAGCGCACCCATTGGGCATCGCGCCGGCCGATGACGAGGCCGGCCGCCTCCAGCACCGCCATGTGGCGCGACATGCGCGACTGGGTGGCGCCGATGGTGCGCATCAGCTCGCACACGCAGTGCTCCCGCCCGTCCCACAGGAGGCGGACGGCGGCGAGGCGGGTCGGCTCGGCGAGCGCGGCGAGGATTCGGATCGGGTCGGCCATGCGACCGCTATGCGCCAATGCGCATATGCGGTCAAGCGATCATATGGGCGCGGCTGCCCCGCCTGCCCCCGACGGCCCACTGGCGCCCCGACGCACCCGAGGAATAAAGGCTCACACCGCCTCGAGCCGCCGCAACACCTCGTCGAGCTGGTCGAGATCCGCGTAGCGGATGTGCATGGTGCCCGCCTCGCCCTCGTGATCGATGGTGACGCGCAGGCCGAGCGTGTCGGACAGCCGCTTCTCGAGCGCGCGGGTATTGGCGTCCTTCGGCTTCGGCGGCGCCTTCGGCTTCGGCCCGGGCCGCGGGCCGTCGCCGTCCTTGCGCACCAAATCCTCGACCTGCCGCACATTGAGGCCGCGGGCGACGATCTCGTTCGCGAGCTTTTCGGCATCCGGCTCGCCGACCAGCATGCGGGCGTGCCCTGCGGTGAGCTTTCCGGCGCTCAGAAGCGTCTTCACGCCCTCGGGCAGCTTCAGCAGGCGCAGCGTGTTGGCGACGTGACTGCGGCTCTTGCCGACCGTCTTGGCGACGTCCTCCTGCGCGTAGGAGAAGCTGTCGAGCAGCGCCTGATAGCCCATCGCCTCCTCGAGCGGGTCGAGGTCGGCGCGCTGCACGTTCTCGATGATCGCGAGCTCGAGCGCCTGGCTGTCGGTGACGTCGAGCACCACCACCGGCACGTCGTGCAGCCCGGCGCGCTGCGAGGCGCGCCAGCGCCGCTCGCCGGCGATGATCTCGTAAGACTCGCTCGCGCCCTTGACCGGCCGCACGGCGATCGGCTGGATCAGCCCGCGCGCGGCGATCGAGGCGGCGAGCTCGTCGAGCTCGGCCTCGGCAAACGTGCGGCGCGGGTTGCGCGGATTGGGGCGCAGAAACTCGATCGGCACCTTTCGCGTGCCGCGCACGCGCTCGGCGGACGCCGCCGACCCCGACCCCGCGGCTCCCGGATCGACGTCGCCGATCAGCGCGGCAAGGCCGCGCCCGAGGCGCGAGCGCGGGGCGTCTTCGGCCATGGCACGATCTCCAGACGGTCTCTTCATCACCACGACGAGCTTCTCATACCAAGTATAAAGACGAGCCGGCGCGATGCCGCCAGCTTTATATACAAACTACGGCCCATGCTGTCCGGCCCCGCACCCGACCGCGCGCGGCGGGACGCCCCGCTCGCGGCGCGCGGCAGGAAACGCTAGCCGGCGAGCCGCTCGGTCAGCTCCTTCTCGCGCTGGATCACCTCGGTGGCGAGCCGGAGATAGGCCTCGCTGCCGGCGCATTTGAGGTCGTAGACCAGCACCGGCTTGCCGTAGGACGGCGCCTCCGAGACGCGGACATTGCGCGGGATGACCGTGTTGTAGACCTTTCCGCCCATATAGTCGCGCACGTCGGCGACCACCTGGGCCGACAAATTGTTGCGCGCATCGTACATGGTCAGCACCACCCCGTGGATGGTGAGGTCCGGATTGAGGGTCGACTTCACCTGCTCGACGGTCTCGAGAAGCTGGGTCAGCCCCTCGAGCGCGAAGAACTCGCACTGCAGCGGCACCACGATCGCGTTCGCCGCCGCCATCGCGTTGACGGTGAGGAGATTGAGCGAGGGCGGACAGTCGACCAGGACATAAGTGAACCCGTTCGGCCCGCTCGCCAGGTCGCGCACGGCGTTGCGCAGGCGAAACGCCCGGTCGCGCGTCTGGCCGATCTCGAGCTCCACGCCCGCGAGGTCGAGGGTCGAGGGCGCGAGCCACAGATGCGGCACCGAGGTCGGCACCACCACGTCAGCGAGCGGCGCGTCGCCGATCAGCACGTCGTAGGTCGAGGCGCTGCGGTTCCGCCGATCGATGCCGAGGCCGGTCGAGGCATTGCCCTGCGGGTCGAGGTCGAGCACCAGCACCCGCTCGCCGCTGGCGGCGAGCGCGGTGCCGAGATTGATGGCGGTGGTGGTCTTGCCGACGCCGCCCTTCTGGTTGGCGACCGCGAGCACGCGGGGACGGCGGCCGGCGGCCGGCGCCTCGCCGGGGAACGGCACCACATCCGTGGACATGTCCGACATCTCGGTCGCTTCCGGTTGATCGCGCTTCCGGTGGTCCTCCGCGGTCCGCGGCGAGGCACGCCGGCCGGAGGCGGGCGTGTGCGGGCGGCGGGTCAGCGGCGCGGGGCCACGTGCCGGACGACGACGATCCGGCCCTCCGGATCGGTCCTGCTCGGCACGAGGTCGGCGGTGATTGTCCAGGATTTGCGCGCCTCGGTCAATTCGGCAGCGACGTCGCGGCCTTTCGGCAGCAGCGCAAATCCCCCGCTTTTCAGGAGCGGATGGACGTGAGCGAGCAGCGCCGGCAGGGGCGCGAGCGCGCGGGCGGTGACCACGTCCGGCCGCACGTTTTTTCGCGCGACGAAGGATTCGATTCGCTCGGGGTGAACGACAACAGGCAACGCGAGGGTTTCGGCGGCCTCCGCCAGAAACGCCGCCTTCTTGCCGATACTCTCGACCAGATGGACCCTCGCGCCCGGCACCTCGGCGAGCGCGCAGGCGAGCACCAGCCCCGGAAAGCCGCCGCCACTGCCGAGATCGACGATGATGCGGGCGTTCGGGGCGAGGTCGAGAAGCTGGAGCGAATCGGCGACGTGGCGGGTCCACAGGGTCGGGATGCTGCCGGGCGAGATCAGATTGGTGACGGCCTGGCGGGCGAGCAGCAGCGCGACCAGACGATCGAGCCGGGCCTCTGTTTCACGTGAAACAGGGGTCAGCGCCAGCGCGGCAGCGCGGTCGGCCGGATCGATCGCCGGCAGAACCCGCGGCGGCCGGCGGTGCGGCTCGGCGTGCCCGCTCATGCGCTTTCCCGCCCCGCCTTGGGCCGCCGCAGATGGCTCGCCAGCAGCATCAGCGCCGCCGGCGTCACCCCGTCGAGCCGCGCGGCATGGCCGAGCGTCGCCGGCTTCGCCGCGCCGAGCCGCTGCCGCACCTCGTTCGACAGTCCCGGCACCGCGCCATAATCGATGTTTTCGGGCAGCTTCACCGCCTCGTCCCGCCGGAACGCCGCGACATCCGCCGCCTGTCGCTCGAGATAGACCGCGTATTTGGCATCGATCTCGACTTGTGCCGCGACCGCCGCTGGCAGCGCGGCAAGCTCCGGCCAGATGCGCGCCACGTCCGTCATCCGGAAATCGGGATAGGACAGAAGATCGAAGGCACTGCGCCGCTGCCCGTCCTTCTTCAGCGCGATGCCGTAGCGCTCGGCTTGCGACGGCGTCACGGTGAGCCTGCGGGCAAGCCCCCTCGCCTCTTCGAGCGCCGACATTTTCGCAGCATGCCGTTCCCCCCGCACCGTGCCGACGCAGCCGAGCGCAATGCCTCGATCGGTGAGCCGCTGGTCGGCATTGTCGGCCCGCAGCGTCAGCCGATACTCGGCGCGCGAGGTGAACATCCGGTACGGCTCGGCGATGCCGCGCGTCACCAGGTCGTCGATCATCACGCCGAGATAGGCGTCCGCCCGGTCGAACAGGATCGGCCCACCGCCTCCGGCCCGCGCCGCCGCGTTCAGCCCGGCGACGAGCCCCTGCCCCGCCGCCTCCTCGTAGCCCGTCGTGCCGTTGATCTGGCCGGCGAAATAGAGCCCTGCCACCCGCCGCGCCTCGAGCGACGGCAACAGCTCGCGCGGATCGACGTGGTCGTACTCGATCGCGTAACCCGGCCGCGTGATTCTTGCCCGCTCGACGCCAGGGATGGTCGCCACCAGGGCCGCCTGCACCTCCTCCGGCAGCGACGTGGAAATCCCGTTCGGATAAACGGTGTCGGTATCGAGCCCCTCGGGCTCCAGAAAGATTTGGTGGCCGTCGCGCTCGCCGAATCGGACGATCTTGTCCTCGATCGAGGGACAGTAGCGCGGGCCGCGGCTGGCGATCTGGCCCGAATACATCGGCGAGCGGTGCACGTTCGCGCGGATGACGTCGTGGGTCGCCGCGACCGTGCGGGTGATCCCGCATTCGATCTGCGGCGTCGTGATCCGCTCGGTGAGCGTCGAGAACGGCTCCGGCGGGTCGTCGCCCGGCTGCATCTCGAGCGCGGCCCAGTCGATCGTCCGCCCGTCGAGCCGCGGCGGCGTGCCGGTCTTCAGCCGGCCGAGCGCAAAGCCGAGGCGTTCGAGTGTCCTTGACAAGCCGATCGCCGGCGCCTCGCCGACCCTGCCGGCCGGCGTCGTCCGCTCGCCGATATGGATGAGCCCGCGCAAAAACGTGCCGGTCGTCAGCACCACCGCGCCGGCGGCAATCCTTTGCCGGTCGGCGAGCCGGAGCCCCGTCACCCGGCCTTCCGATATCACGAGGTCCTCCGCCTCGCCCTCGATCACCGAGAGGTTCGCCGTGGCGCGGATCGCCGCCTGCATCGCGGCGGCATAGAGCGTCCGGTCCGCCTGGCAGCGCGGCCCGCGCACCGCCGGGCCCTTGCGCCGGTTCAGCACGCGGAACTGGATGCCGGCCGCATCCGCCACCCGTCCCATCAGCCCGTCGAGCGCATCGATCTCGCGCACCAGATGGCCCTTGCCGAGCCCGCCGATCGCCGGATTGCACGACATCGCGCCGATGGTGGCAAAGCGGTGGGTCACCAGCGCGGTGCGCGCGCCCATTCGCGCGGCCGCGGCCGCCGCCTCACAGCCGGCGTGCCCGCCTCCCACCACGACGACGTCGTATCGCATGTCCATTCGCTGGCGCCTCGCTCGCGCGATTGTTTCACGTGAAACACCGGCCGTAGCCCGCCGGGCGATCTATCATTTCCCGATGCAGAAATCACGGAACACCGCGTCGAGCACCTCCTCGACGTCGACCCGCCCGACCAGCCGCCCGAGCGCCCGCGCCGCGAGCCGCAGCTCCTCGGCAAAAATCTCCTCGCGCCCTGCGCCGTTCATCGCGAGCGCGCGATCGAGCGCCGCCACCGTCTCCTCGAGCATCTCACGATGCCGCGCCCGCGTGACCAGCGCCGGCTCTCCGGATCCCACCAGCCCGGCGGCTGCGTCCTCCAACGCCTTCAGCAGCGCCGAAATCCCCTCCCCCGTCTTCGCCGACGTCGCAACCTGGCCACCCCCCGCCGGGCCGAGTGGCCAACCGCCGAGATCGGCCTTGGTCCCGACGATCCAAGCCTTCGCACTGAACTCTGCCGGCGCCGGCGCCTCGCTCCCCGTCGAATCGACCAGCCACAGCACGACGTCGGCCTCCCCCGCCCGTGCCCGCGCCCGCCGAATCCCCTCCTGCTCGACGGGATCGTCGCTGTCGCGCAGCCCGGCGGTGTCGAGCAGCGTCACCGGCCAGCCGCCGAGATCGAGATGCACCTCGACGACGTCGCGGGTCGTGCCGGCGATCGGCGACACGATGGCCGCCTCGCGCCGCACGATCCTGTTCAACAGGCTCGATTTTCCGACGTTCGGCGGGCCGGCGATGGCGACCGTCAGCCCGTCGCGCAGCCGCTCGCCCCGTCCACCGTCCGCCAGCACGCCGGCGATTTCTTCGCGCAGCGCTTTCGCCCGTGCACGCGCCGGCGTAGCCAGATCGTCCGGCACGTCGCCCTCGTCGGAGAAGTCGAGGCTCGCCTCGACGAGCGCCTGCGCCTCGATCAGCGTCTTCCGCCAGTCTTCCGCACGGTCACCCAACAATCCGGTCAGTTGGCGCAGCGCCTGGCGCCGCTGCGCCTCGGTGTCGGCCGCGATCAGGTCGGCAAGCCCCTCGACGCGGGTGAGGTCGAGCTTGCCGTTGTCGAATGCGCGTCGGGTGAACTCGCCGGGCTCGGCCAGCCGGCACCCCGAGATTCGGCCCAGAGACGCCAGAATCGCCCCGACTACCGCCCGGCCGCCATGAACGTGCAGCTCGGCGACGTCCTCGCCGGTCGCGCTCGCCGGACCCGGAAACCACAGCGCCAGCCCCTGGTCGATCGGCTCGCTCGTTTCCGGATTTTTAACCATGACCACCACCGCCACCCGCGGCGCCGGCACGCGCCCCACCAGCAGGCGCAACGCTTCACGCGCAAGCGCGCCGCTCACCCGCACCACCGCGATACCGGCGGGCGGCCGGCCGGACGAGAGTGCAAAAATCGTATCGGAAACTGTCGTCATGGCGGGCGAGCGATGGCGCAAACTTCTCGCCCCGTAAAGCCCCGCCGACCGGCCCGACAAAATCCGCCGGGCACCCCTCGCGGCGTCAACCGTTTCTCCCCACACTACCGACAACCGGGGAGCCTCATGGACACGACACCGACGCCCGCGCACGATAACCGCCTCGCGCACGAGACGAGCCCGTATCTGCTGCAGCACCGGCACAATCCGGTCGACTGGTGGCCGTGGGGGCCGGAGGCGCTGGCCGAGGCCGAGCGCACCGGCAAGCCGATCCTGCTCTCGGTCGGCTACGCCGCCTGCCACTGGTGCCACGTGATGGCGCACGAGAGCTTCGAGGATCCGGCGACCGCCGCGGTGATGAACGAGCTGTTCGTGCCGATAAAAGTCGACCGCGAGGAGCGGCCCGACATCGACCAGATCTACATGGCGGCGCTGCACCATCTCGGCGACCAGGGCGGCTGGCCGCTGACCATGTTCCTCACCCCGTCCGGCGAGCCGGTGTGGGGCGGCACCTATTTTCCGCGCGTCTCCCGCTTCGGCAAGCCGGCCTTCGTCGATGTGCTCCGCGAGGTGTCCCGCCTGTTTCGCGAGGAGCCCGAAAAAATCGAGCAGAATCGCCGCGCTCTGATGGGCCGGCTGGCGCATCGGGCACAGGCCGCCGGGCGCCCGGTGATCGGGCTTGCCGAGCTCGACCGGATGGCCGCCCAGATCGCCGGCGCGATCGACCTCGTGAACGGCGGCTTGCGCGGCGCGCCCAAATTTCCGCAGCCGACGATGCTCGAAACGATTTGGCGGGCCGGCGAGCGGGAGGACGCCCGCACCGGCTTCGCCCACCCGACCAACCTGTTCTACGATCTCGTGGCGCTCACCCTCGAGCGGATGTGCGAGGGCGGTATTTTCGACCATCTCGGCGGCGGCTTCGCCCGCTACTCGGTCGACGACCGCTGGCTGGTGCCGCATTTCGAGAAGATGCTGTACGACAATGCCCAGCTCCTCGAGCTGCTTGCCCTCGCCCATGCCCGCACCGGCCACGAGCTGTTCCGCCAGCGGGCCGAGGAAACGGTCGGCTGGCTTTTGCGCGAGATGACGACGCCGGAGGGCGCGTTCTGCGCTTCCCTGGACGCGGATTCCGAGGGCGAGGAAGGCAAGTTCTATGTCTGGACGCTCGAGGAGATCGTCGGCGTGCTCGGGCCGGAGGACGCGGCGCGCTTCGCCGCGCATTACGACGTCGAGCCGGCCGGCAATTTCGAAGGGAAGACCATTCTCGATCGCCTGCCGGGGCTCGACCAGGCGGCCCAGGCCCGCACCGGGCTACCATTTGCGTTGCACAAATACGCAGATGCACGGATCGAGGCCGACCTTGCTGCGATGCGTCAACGTCTGTTCGATGCCCGCAGCACGCGCGTCCGGCCGGGAACCGACGACAAGATCCTCGCCGACTGGAACGGATTGACGATCGCCGCGCTCGCCAATGCCGGCACGTTGCTCGACGTCCCGGCCTCGATCGACCTCGCCCGCCGCGCCTTTGCTTTCGTCGCGACCGAGATGACGCGCCACGGCCGGCTCGGCCACTCCTGGCGGGACGGCCGGCTGCTCTTTCCCGGCCTCGCCTCCGATTATGCCGCGATGATCCGCGCCGCCCTCGCCCTCCACGAAGCCACGGGCGAGAAAGAGTTTCTCGATCGCGCGGTGGCCTGGCAAGAGGCCTTCGACCACCATCACCAGGATGTCGAGACGGGCACCTATTATCTCAGCGCCGACGATGCCGAAGGCTTGGTGGTGCGGCCATCCGCCACCACCGACGACGCGATCCCCAACCCGAACGGTCTCGCCGCGCAAAATCTCGTCCGCCTCGCGGTGCTCACCGGCGACGACCGCTGGCGTGAGCGCGCCGACGCCCTGCTGGAGGGCTTGTTGCCGCGCGCTGCCGACAATCTGTTCGGCCATTTGTCGGTGATGAACGCGCTGGACCTCCGGTTGCGCGGCCTCGAGATCGCGATCGTCGGCGAAGGGCCGCACATTGCTGCGCTCACTGGTGCAGCGCAGCATATTCCGTTCGGGTCGCGCATCCTCTTCCGCGCACCATCACCCGAGGCGCTGCCCGAAAATCACCCGGCCCGCGCGCAAGCGGCGGCCGCGCCGGAGGGCGCCGCCTTCGTGTGCGCCGGCGAGCGCTGCTCGCTGCCGGTGACGACCCCGGAGGGTTTGCGGGAGGCGATCCTCTCCCTCGTCACGCCGCCCGCCCAACCCGAGACCTGACCTCCGCGCTCGGACCGCTCACAGCGCCCGGCCGAGATAGATCACGTCGGGCAGTGGATTGACGTAATAGGGCTCGATCACGGAAAAGCCGAGCGCGGCATAGAGCGCGCGGGCGGCCTTCATGCCGCCAAGCGTGTCGAGCACCATTCTTCGGTAGCCCGCCGCCTGCGCCTCCTCGATCAGCGCGCCCGCGAGCGAGCGGGCGATGCCCAGCCCGCGAAACGCCGGGCGGACGTACAAGCGCTTCATCTCGCAGGTTTTTCCGCGAAAGCGGCGGTATGCGCCCACGCCCACCGGCTCGTCACCGGCATGGGCGATCAGCACGCAGCCCGCGGGCCTCGCATAGCGGCCCGGCAGGGTCGCGAGCTCGCGGTCGACCTTCTGAAAGCCGAGATCGAGCCCGAGCGAGCCGACATATTCGCGAAACAACTCCTCGACGGCGGCGCGATCGTGCGGCCACCGCGCCTCGCCGATCGCCAGCCGCTGGGGAACGCTCCGCATACCCGCTCCCTCGAGCCGGTGACACGCCGGCGAGCATCCCCCGCCCACCCCGCCGAAATGTCGACGCGGATCACGATCCCCGCCCCATGACAGACGCAAAATCCCGTCGCGGCCGTTCGGAGAAGGCCGCAAGACCGTTCGGCATGGGGTGAAGCGAACCGCGGTGCTTCGCGACGGTGCCCGGTCGTCCGGCGGACGATCAGGTGTTCATCGAATCGAAGAACTCGCCGTTGTTCTTGGTGTTGCGCAGCTTGTCCAGCAGGAAGTCGATCGCGTCCATGGTGCCCATCGGGTTGAGGATGCGGCGCAGGACGTAGATCTTCTTGAGCGTCTGGTTCTCGGTGAGCAGCTCTTCCTTGCGGGTGCCGGACCGGGTGATGTCGATCGCCGGAAACGTCCGCTTGTCCGCGACCTTGCGGTCGAGAATGATTTCCGAGTTACCGGTGCCCTTGAACTCCTCGAAGATCACCTCGTCCATCCGGCTGCCGGTCTCGATCAGCGCGGTGGCGATGATGGTCAGCGAGCCGCCTTCCTCGATGTTGCGGGCCGCACCGAAGAAGCGCTTCGGCCGCTGCAGGGCGTTCGCGTCCACGCCGCCGGTCAACACCTTGCCGGAGGACGGCACCACCGTGTTGTAGGCGCGGCCGAGCCGGGTGATCGAATCGAGCAGGATGACGACGTCGCGCTGGTGCTCGACGAGCCGCTTGGCCTTCTCGATCACCATCTCGGCGACCTGCACGTGGCGGGAGGCCGGCTCGTCGAAGGTGGAAGAGATCACCTCGCCCTTCACCGAGCGCTGCATGTCGGTGACTTCCTCCGGGCGCTCGTCGATCAGAAGAACGATCAGGTAGCACTCGGGGTGATTGGCGGTGATCGCGTGGGCGATGTTCTGCAGGAGCACCGTCTTGCCGGTGCGCGGCGGCGACACGATCAGGGCGCGCTGGCCTTTGCCGATCGGGGCGACGATGTCGATGACGCGGGCCGACAGGTCCTTTCGCGTCGGATCTTCGACCTCCATGCGCAGCCGCTCGTCGGGATAGAGCGGGGTCAGGTTGTCGAAATTGATCTTGTGGCGCGCCTTGTCCGGGTCCTCGAAATTGATCGTGTTGACCTTGAGGAGCGCGAAATAGCGTTCGCCTTCTTTCGGGCTCCTGATCTGGCCTTCGATGGTGTCGCCGGTGCGTAGGCCGAACCGGCGAATCTGGGAGGGCGAGACGTAGATGTCGTCCGGACCGGGCAGGTAGTTGGCCTCGGGCGAGCGCAGGAACCCGAACCCGTCCTGCAAGACCTCGACGACGCCTTCGCCGATGATCTCGATATCCTTTTGCGCGAGCTGCTTGAGGATGGCGAACATCAGCTCCTGCTTGCGCATGGTGGAGGCGTTCTCCACCTCGTGCTCGTCCGCGAACGCAAGCAATTCCGTCGGAGTCTTGGACTTGAGGTCCTGAAGCTTCATTTCCCGCATGCGGGTTATCCTGTGGGTCGACGGGCGAATGCCGCTCGACGCTGGAAGGGAGGTCGCAGGTCTTCGGGCGAAATGGGCTCGGGCCTCTGGCCCCGATGCTGCGATTTGGCCCCGGGGGGCCCTGTTCGGTCGCATCTGCCTGCGTTCGGGGAGATGGCGCCAACATAGGTAAACGCCGTCCGATACGCAAGAGAGTTCGCTGGCGAAAGGACGTGCAGGTTGCTGCTCAGAAGGGCTTCACCACCACCAGTACCACGATGGCGACCACGCAGGCGACCCCGAGCCCGTCGAGAACGCGATAGGTTCGCTCCCGTCCGCGGGCGCGTTCCGGCCCGCCGGGGCGCGCGAGACGACGCGTTTCGGCCGACACGACACCGTGCACGCCCGACAGCAGGAAGACCAGCGCGAGCTTGGCGTGGAACCAGCCGCTCGAAAGCCAGCCCCCTTGCCAGGCGAGCCAGCCGCCGAGCCCCCAGGTCAGCACCATTGCCGGATTGACCAGCCGCCGCACCAGCCGGTGCTCGATCCCGGAGAGCAGATCGGCCGACGGGCCGGAGCCCGCCGCCACGTGCATCGCGAACAAAGGCGGCACCGCCAGCATGCCGGCGATCCAGCCGCCGACCGCCAGGAGATGCGCCGCCTTCATCCAGAAATAGGCCTCGACCGGCACCACCAGCACGAAGCCGACCGCCGCGGCGACCGGCGCCAACAGCCCGATCGCCGCACGAACCACCCGCCGGCCCGGCGAGGCGAGCTCGCCCCGAGGCGGACCGGCGTCTGCCATCACGCCCCGCGCACGCGCTTCAGCATCCGCTCGACATTCGCGATCGGTGCGTCGGGCGTGATGCCGTGGCCGAGATTGAACACGAACGGCCGCCCCGAGAACGCCTCGAGGATCGCGTCGACGCCGCGATCGAGCGCCTCGCCGCCGGCGATCAGCAGAAGCGGGTCGAGATTGCCCTGCACCACCACCTTGCTCTGGATGCGCTCGCGGGCGAACTTCAGATCCATCGTCCAGTCGAGGCCGACCGCATCGACCGGAACCTCGCCGACGAACCGCTCGAGCTGGGTGCCGGCGCCGCGCGGGAACGCGATGATCTTTGCACCGGGCACCTGCGATCGCACGCCGTCGACGATCTTTTTCGCCGGTGCGATCACCCAGCGGTCGAACTCGAGCGGCGGCAGGATGCCGCCCCAGGTGTCGAACAGCTGCACGGCATCGACCCCGGCGCGGAACTGCGCGACCAGATAGGTGATCGAGGCCTCGACCAGCGCGTCCATCAGCTTCTGGAACGTCGCCGGATCGCGATAGGCGAGCGTGCGCGCCGGCGCCTGGTCGGGCGTGCCCTCCCCCGCCACCATGTAGGTCGCGACCGTCCAGGGGGCACCGCAGAAGCCGAGAAAGGTCACCTCCGGCGGCAGCCCGGCCTTGATCAACCCGACCGCCTCGATCACCGCGTCGAGCTTGCCGAGGTCGAAGGTTCCGAACCGATCGACATTCTCCGCGTTCACCACCGGCGCGAGCCGCGGACCCTCGCCGGCGGCGAAGCTCACCGTCTGGCCGAGCGCGTGGGGAACCACCAGGATGTCGGAGAACAGGATGGCCGCATCGAAGCCGAACCGCCGGATCGGCTGGAACGTCACCTCCGCCGCGAGCTTCGGCGAGAAGCACAGGTCGAGAAAGCTGCCCGCCTGTTCGCGGGTCGCCCGGTACTCGGGCAGATAGCGGCCCGCCTGGCGCATCATCCAGACCGGCGGCACGGTCGCGGTCTTGCCCGACAGGACGTCGAGCATCGGCTTGCCGGTCGTCCCGCCGGAGGCGGGCGAGGAGCCGGGAACCGAAGCGTCGGGAATCGTGGAACGGGTGTCTGACATCGTCTTCTTCAATCTATTAAGAGATTTTTAAGTGTTGAGTCTGTTGGAGGCGGGAAAAGACTCACGACTCCCCCGTCCACAGGTCGCGCAGCGTCGTCCACATCGTGGTCCACCGTTCGTTCATCGGCCGTGCCGGCGGGGCGTGTCGAAAAACCCCGTGCCGCAGCGGCCGCGTGGGCCTGTCGCTCATGGCCTGATACCATTGCCGTTGTTCACAATGAAGGAGTATAAATCCGCCCCTGGCTGTCCCCTCCTGTGAACATGTGGTTCGTTCGGGAGGGGGTGCACCGCCCGGTCGGCTGCGAGGCGGCGCGCGCGCGGGTTCTCCCCAGCGGTCCACACTCGTCCCCCGTCCCTGTTCACCGTCGCCCCCGCGGACCCCATGAGCAAGCCGACCGCCTTCTTTCACCTGCACCTGATCTCGGATTCGACCGGCGAGACGCTGATCACCGTCGCCCGGGCGGCGACCGCGCAATACATCCAGGTGTCGGCGGTCGAGCACGTCTACCCCGCCGTGCGCACCGGCAAGCAGCTCGACCACGTGCTCGCCGAGATCGAGCAGGAGCCGGGCGTGGTGCTCTACACGCTGCTCGACGAGGCCCTGATCACCCGGCTCGAGGCGACCTGCCTCGATCTCGGCCTGCCGTGCCTGTCGATCCTCGGCCCGGTGCTGCGGCTGTTCGAATCGCATCTCGGCACCGAATCGACCCCGAAGGTCGGCGCCCAGCACGTGCTCAATGCCGAGTATTTCAAGCGGATCGACGCCTTGAACTACACGATGATGCACGACGACGGGCAGATGACCGACGACCTCGAGCGGGCCGACGTGGTGCTGGTCGGGGTGTCGCGCACCTCCAAGACGCCGACCTCGATCTATCTCGCCAACCGTGGCATCAAGACCGCCAATGTGCCGCTGGTTCCCGGCGTGCCGCTGCCGCCCGAGCTTCCCACGCTGAAGAACCCGCTGGTGGTCGGGCTGTTCGCGACGCCCGAGCGGATCGTCGCGATCCGCCAGAACCGGCTCTTGGGGCTGAAGGCCCACAACGAGGACGACCAGTACATCGACCGCGACGCGGTCACCGAGGAGATTCAATTGTCGCGCCGCATGTGCGCCAAGAACGGCTGGCCGTCGATCGACGTCACCCGCCGCTCGATCGAGGAGACCGCGGCCGCGGTGATGGCGCTGCTCGCCGAGCGCCGTCGCCAGCCGCTGGACCACGAATGATGCTGTGGCAGTCGAACACGCCCTTGGTGCTCGCCTCGCGCAGCGCCGTCCGCCGCTCGCTTCTGGAATCCGCCGGCCTGCCGGTGGTGGTGGACGCCGCCGACATCGACGAGCGGGCGGTCGAGAGCCGCGACGGGCCTCTCGCCCCGGCCGACACCGCGCTGTTGCTGGCGCGCGAGAAGGCGAAGGCGGTGACCGGCCGCTGGCCCGGCCACATCGTGATCGGCGCCGACCAGACGCTGGCGCTCGGCGAGACGCGGTTCGACAAGCCGGCCGACCTCGCCGCCGCCCGCGAGCAGCTGCGTGCGCTCGGTGGCCGGACCCACGAGCTGCACGCGGCGGTCGCCCTCGCAAAAGACGGCCGCGTCATCCACAGCCATGTGGACACCGCCCGCCTGACGCTGCGCCGCCTCACCGACCGCTTCCTCGACGCTTACCTCGAGACCGCCGGCGACGCGGTGCTCGCGAGCGTCGGCGGCTACCAGCTCGAGCGGGTCGGGATTCATCTGTTCGAGCGGATCGAGGGCGACCATTTCACCATTCTCGGGCTGCCGCTGCTGCCGCTGCTCGGATTCTTGCGTCGCGAGGGGCATCTCGCGGCCTGACCTTTTCATTTTCGGACGTTCGTGATGCAGGTGATCGGACTGACCGGCTCGCTGGGAATGGGCAAATCGGCGACCGCCCGGATGTTTTCCGAGGCCGGCGTGCCGGTGCACGACGCCGACGCCACGGTCCACCGGCTCTACGAGGGCGACGCGGTGGCGCCGATCGAGGCGGCGTTTCCGGGCGTCACCGTCGACGGGCGGATCGACCGCGGAAGGCTCGGGCCGCGGGTGGTGAACGACGCGGCGGCGCTGAAAAGGCTCGAGGCGATCGTCCACCCGCTGGTGCAGCGCGAGGAGGCGGCGTTCCTGGAAAAAGCCCGCGCGGAGGGTGCGGCGGTCGCGGTGCTCGACATTCCGCTCCTGTTCGAGACCGGCGCGGACGCCCGCGTCGACTATGTGGTCGTGGTGTCGGCGCCCGCCTGGCTGCAGCGCGAGCGGGTGCTCAAGCGGCCCGGCATGAGCGAGGAAAAATTCCTCGCGCTGCTCGCCAAGCAGCTTCCCGACGGGGAAAAGCGCAAGCGGGCCGATTTCATCGTGGACAGCGCAAAAGGCTTCGATTCCGCCAGGGCCCAGGTTCATGCGATCCTGCGGGCGGTCGCGAGTCGTGCCGCCGACGCGACGCGCCCGTGAGGATGCTTCCACGATGATGCGCGAAATCGTGTTCGACACCGAGACGACCGGGCTCGACCCCTTCAAGGGCGACCGGCTGGTCGAGATCGGCTGCATCGAGCTGGTCAACCGCATCCCGACCGGGCAGACGTTTCACCGCTACATCAATCCGCAGCGCGACATGCCGGCCGAGGCCTTCGACGTGCACGGCCTGTCGGCCGAGTTTCTCGCCGACAAGCCCTTGTTCGCCGACATCGCCGAGGAGCTCGTCGCCTTTCTCGGCGACGCCCCGCTGATCGCCCACAATGCCTCGTTCGACCTCGGCTTTCTCAATGCCGAGCTGGAGCGTCTCTCGCGGCCGGCGATCCCGCGCTCGCAGCTGATCGACACGCTCTTGCTGGCGCGGCGAAAGTTTCCCGGCGCCTCCAACCGGCTCGACGATCTGTGCGCCCGCTTCCGGGTCGACACCTCGCGCCGCGTCAAGCACGGCGCGTTGCTCGATGCCGAGCTTCTGGCAGAGGTCTATCTCGAGCTGATCGAGGCGCGGCAGGCCCAGCTCGGGCTCGAAAGCGCCGGCGCCTCGCGCGTGCTGGTGGCGGCGAGCGCCGCCCCGCGCGTTCGGCCGGTGCCGCTCGCGCCGCGGCTGACCGCGGACGAGATCGCGGCGCACCGGGACTTCGTGAAGACGCTCGGCGACGACGCGCTGTGGCGCGACTATCTGCCGGCGCCGACGGAGGCCGCGGCCGCCGAGGACGCGACACGAGAAAAAGCGGCGGCCGGGTGAGAAAACCCCGCCGCCGCCGCTCGTCTCGAAACCGTAATACCAGCAGCGGGAAACGATGACCTCATCCTGAGGGTCGCCGAAGGCGACGTCTCGAAGGATGAGGCCCGCACCGTGGCCTCGCCCTTCGAGACGCACTCCTGCGGAGTGCTCCTCAGGACGAGGTCGGACTCTGTCGCCCTTGGTACGAGCGCGAAAAACTCAGGCCGTGGTCGGCTGCTGCGCCTGCATGCTCGCGACCTTCTGCTGATAGAGCGACACGAAGTCGATCGGGTCGAGCAGCAAGGGCGGATAGCCGCCGTGCACCACGGCGTTGCCGATGATCTCGCGCGCGAACGGAAAGAGCAGGCGCGGGCACTCGATCATCAGGAGCGGCGGCAGGTTCTCCTGCGGGATGTTCTGCAGGCGGAAGACGCCGGCATAGAGCAGGTCGAAGCCGAACAGCGTGTTGCCGTCGAGCTCGGCCTTGCCCTCGAGCTTCAGCTCGACCTCGAACTCGGTCGCCGACATCGCCTGGCTGTTGACGTTGATCTGCACGCCGATCTGCGGCTGCTTGGGCGCCTGCATCAGGCTGCGCGGGGCGTTCGGGTTCTCGAACGAGAAGTCCTTCACGTACTGCGCGAGCACGTTGAGCGACGGACCCGTCGGCTGCGCCGGGTGCGCCTCGTCCCCGCCATTGGTGGTCGTGGCCATGAACTCTCCTTGCCGCGAGCGGCTCGCTGCCGATCCTGCGAATGAAATGTGTGCGTTCGGTCGTGCGCACGGGACGCCGCCGGTGCCGCCGGCACGTCGTGGTCGTGGCTAACACACGCATCCGGGACCGACAAGCCGGCGGAACCGGCGGGAACCGGTCCGAGCGGGGGTGCGGTGGTCAGCTCTTGCGCCGCTTGCGTCCCTTGCGGGCGGAGGGATCCGGCAGCCGCTCCCATTCGTCGGGATCGAGATCGATCATCCCGCCGGGCGGGCGGCGGAAGCCGGCGCCGGGGCCCGGCCCCGGATCGTGCGGGCCGATCCGGCCGAGCAGCATGTCGAGCCGGGTGCGCACCGGCGGCAGCAGCAGCGCCAGCGCCACGGCGTCGGTGAGCAGGCCCGGCACGGCGAGCAGCACGGCGATCAGCGCCTGTCGCACCGGCAGGCGGCGGGCCATCGCCGGCGAGGCGCGCCCGGCCAGGACGTCGCGCAGCGACCGCAGCCAGTCCGGCCCCTCGCGATACAGCATTGTGCCGCCGATCGCCGAGCCGACCAGCACGAGAACGGTCGCCCCGTAGCCGCCGATCAGGGCCGAGACGATCGCGAACGCGACCAGCTCCGCGAGCGGCAGCAGCAGGACACCGAGCAGGAGCCATTTTCCGATTTTCATTGATCTCCCACCCGGAAGCGGTCACAACTGTTACCCGTATGCCCATGGGTGAAACCCGTTCACCCCGGCTCGGCATCGGTCGACGCGACGTGTGGCCGCGGCCACTGGAACCACGAGGCGCCGGGAGTTAAGTCAGGACACGGCTCTCGGCCCCGCCGCGGATTCCGAGCACGGATCGAAGCCGGTCCGGAGTCGGCGGAGGAGCCTAGATCACCGCGACCCGGGCCGGAACCCGTTCGATCGGATCCGTGTCCCGGCCGAAGGTCGAAGCCGGCGGCCATAGCCATTTTCAACGTCAGCGAGAGCGTGCAGGACGTGTTCGACACCCTGACCTTCATCTTCCTGGGGCTCGCCGTGTTCATCTTCCTGCGGCTGCGCAGTGTGCTGGGCCAGCGCACCGGCCGCGAGCGGCCGCCCTACGATCCGTTCTCCTCGCGTGACGCGGTGCGCAACAACAATCCGGCGAACGGCCCGGCCAACGGCGCCGCGAACGACAAGGTGGTGGCGCTGCCGCAGCGCGGCGAGGCCCGCCCCGACATCGGCCCGCGGCCGGCCGAGCCCACGGTGTCGCTCGCCGAGCGGCTGGCCGGCGTGGTGCCGACCGATTCGCCGGCGGCGGCCGGGCTCGAAGCCATCATGGCGGCCGATCCCGAGTTCGACCCCAAGCACTTCCTCGCCGGTGCCCGCGCCGCCTACGAGATGATCGTCTCGGCGTTCGCCGAGGGCGACCGCCGCACGCTGCGCAACCTGTTGTCCAAGGACGTGTTCGACGGCTTCGAGGCGGCCATCCGCGACCGCGAGAGCCGCGGCGAGACGGTCGAGACCCGGTTCGTGTCGATCGACGAGGCGGCGATCACCGGCGCCGAGCTGCGCGGCCGCAATGCCCAGGTGACGCTGCGCTTCGTCTCGCAGCTGGTCACCGCGACGCGCGACCGCGCCGGCGCGGTGGTCGACGGCCACGAGGACAAGGTCACCGAGGTCACCGACGTGTGGACCTTTGCCCGTGACGTCACCTCGCGCGATCCGAACTGGAAGCTGGTCGCCACCGAGGCCGGCCAGTAGGCCGGGAACAGGCCGGGCGATGCGATGCGGACCAGGGCGCCAGCGCCGCGCACGGCCGCGGCTTTGCTGCCACACGCCCGCGCGCACCGCTTCGCGCTCGCAATCGCCGTCGGCCTGACGGCGGTTGTTTTGGCCGCCTCCGGGCCGGCGTCGGCGAGACACCGGCCTTCCGCGCCTCCTTCTCCACTGCAAATTCCTGGCGCCGGCCTCGAGCCGGTCGCCTTTGCCGATCTTCCGGGCTGGTCCGACGACGCCCAGGGAGCGGCCTTCTCCGCTTTTCTCGCGAGCTGCCGCCCGATCCTGCGCGGCGCCGGCACGAGTGCCGGCACTCGTGCCGGCGCCGACGACCTTCGGCCGATGCGCCGGGCGCTGGTCGCGCTGTGCCGGCGGGCGGTGAAGGCGCGGCGGCTCGACGACGGTGCAGCGCGCAAATTCTTCGAGAAAAATTTCCGGCCGGTGACGATCACGCCGTTCGGTGCCGACGCAGGCTTCCTCACCGGCTATTACGAGCCGGAGATTCCGGCCTCCCGCTTCCCCTCGCCGCGCTTTTCGGTCCCGATGTATCACCGCCCGCCCGATCTCGTGGTGCCGAAGACGGCGCCCGGCGAGCCGCCGCCGAACCGCGGCGACGTGTTTCGCCGCACCGCCACCGGCGAGCGGGTGCCTTACTGGGATCGCGCCGAGATCGAGGAAGGGGCGTTGTCCGGCCGCCATCTCGAGCTCGCCTGGCTGGAGAACGCCGCCGATCTCCTCACCGTCCAGATCCAGGGATCGGCCCGGCTGCGGCTCCAGGACGGCACGCTGCTGCGGGTCAATTACGACGGCCACAATGGCTGGCCCTACACCGCGGTCGGCCGGGTGCTGATCGAGCGCGGCGCGATCCCGCGCGACGAGATGTCGATGGCGCGCATCCATGCCTGGATGCTGGCGAATCCCGAGGCGGCGACCGAGGTGCGGCGGCAGAACCGCTCTTATGTCTTCTTCCGCGTGGTCGGGCTCGACGACGAGCGCGGCCCGATCGGCGCCCAGGGCATCCGGCTCACGGCGGGCCGCTCGATCGCGGTCGACAAGCTTTTGCACGTCTACGGGACGCCGTTCTTCATCTCGGCCGCACTGCCGATCGCGGGGCCGGATACGTCCGACCCGTTTCGCCGCACCATGATCGCCCAGGACACCGGCTCGGCGATCGTCGGCCCGGCGCGTGCCGACCTCTTTCTCGGGGCGGGCGATGCCGCCGGCGCCATCGCCGGGCGGCTGCGCCATCCGGGATACTTCGCGATGCTGGTGCCGCGCGGCATCGATCCGGTGGCGGCGGGCGCAAGAATGCCCTTGCCGCGCCCCCGCCCGGCGGCGAAGGCGCAGGCCGGAGCCGCGCGATGAGCCGGAAGCTGACCGAGGAGGAGCAGCGGGTGTGGACCGCGGTGCTGCGCTCGGTGCGCCCGCTCGAGCCGAAAAAGCCTTTGCCGCGCACGGCTTCGCCGGCGAGCGTCGCACCATTGCCGGCCGAGACCCGGGCCGCCGCCGCCCGCCCTCGCCCGGCGACGCCGCGCGCCTCGGTGCCGGCCCGCCCGGAAAAGCCCGCCGTGCCGCAGGTGCCGGCGCTCGCCCCGCTGTCGCGCCGCGAGACGAAGAAGGTCGTGCGCGGGGTGATCGAGATCGACGCCCGGCTCGATCTGCACGGCTTCACCCAGGCCGAGGCGCATGCCGTGCTGCACCGGTTTCTCGCCCAGGCACAGGCGCGCGACGCGCGCTGGGTGCTGGTGATCACCGGCAAGGGCGGCGACGGCGACCCGTTCGCCCGCAGCCGCGGTGTCCTGCGCCGCCAGGTGCCGCACTGGCTGTCGTTGCCGGAATTCCGCGCGCTGGTGACCGGCTTCGACGCCGCCACCGGCCACGGCGGCACCGGCGCGCTCTATGTGCGGATCAGGCGCCGGCGGTGAGTTCAGCGACGGCGCCGAGTGCGCTATGACGGCGCCAGCGTTTCCGCAGTGCACCCGCCCCCGAGTCCGAGAACAATGGCCGACATCGTCATCACCGACACCACCGGCGGCTACGACGGCCGGGACCTCGAGACGCGTCCGCTCGGCGGCACGGAAACCTCGGTGATCCGGCTCGCCCGCGAGCTGGTGCGGCGCAATCACCGCGTCACCGTCTTCTCCAACTGCGCGGCGCCGGTCGAGGACCACGGCGTGCAATGGCGCCCGGTGACCTCGGAGCGGCCCGAAACCTGCGACCTCTATGTCGCTTGTCAGCATCCGCGGCTGTTGTCCTTCGTGAAGCGGCCGAAGCGGCTCGCCGTGTGGGTGCTGTGGCAGCCGAACCACCTCAAGCACTACAAGCAGATCGGCAAAGTGTGGTGGCACCGGCCGATCCCGGTGCTGCAGAGCTTGCACCAGGTGCGGATCTACTCGCCGTTCCTGCCGCGCCGGAACCCGCACATCCTGATCCCACTTGCGCTCGGCGACGACGTCCGCGGGTTTGCGCCGCTCTCGGCGCCGCCGCCGCGCCGGGCGATCTTTGCCTCCAACCCGCAGAGAAACCTCCGCCGGCTGGTCGAGATCTGGGGCGAAAGCATCCTGCCAAGAGTGCCCGACGCGGTGCTCGACGTTTTCGGCGTGCACCAGACGCCGCCCGGCGTCGATCCGTGGGACGAGTGGGCGGGCTCGCTGCTGCCGGCAAACCCGTCGCCGGCGCTGCGCGCCTCGGTGCGCGTCCACCCGACCGTATCGCGCGAAACGCTGATCGGCGAGATGCGGGGGTCGCGGGTGATGCTCTATCTCGGCCACAAGGTGGAGGCGTTCTGCCTCGCGGTCGGCGAGGCGCAGGCGCTCGGCGTGCCGGCGGTGGTGGCGCCGGTCGCGGCGGTGCCGGAGCGGGTGCTCGACGGCATCACCGGCTTTCACGAGGCCGATCCCGCGCGGTTCGCGGAGCGGGCGGTGGCGCTCCTCACCGACGACGATCTGTGGCGGCGCCAGCACGAGGCGGCCTTGCGTCACCAGCAGGGGATTTCCTGGTCGGAATATGCCGGGCGGTTCGAGGCGGCGCTGCTCGCCGACCGTTTTCCCATCACCCGCTCGGTGCTTGACGTCCCGCCGCCGATGGCGTGAGGCGCGGCCGCACGGACGGTGGCGAGCCTCGGGCCTCGTCCTTCGAGACGGCCGCTTCGCGGCCCCTCAGGACGAGGAGAAGGCCCTGCCACCGGTCTCAAAAATCCGGCAAACCGGTGAGGCCGGCGGGCGAGAAGGCGAGGTCGAGCAGCTTCCATTCCTTGTATTTTTCGGCCGGCAGCACGCCGACCGGCTGGCAGCCGCGCAGCGCGCGCTTGGCCGTGTCGATCAGCGCCGCGCCCTTGGGGGATGCGCTCGCGGCGATCAGCGTCGGCTCGCCGGCGAGCGCACCGGTGCGCGAGAAGCCGACCCGCAGCACCACCATCAGCCGGGAGGCGCCGGCGAGGCCCGCCGGGGCGTTCCAGCAGCCCTGGAGATGCCGGCGGAAGGCGGCGATCTCCGCCTCGGTCAGCTTGGCGCTCGATGCCGGGGTTTGATAGCCGTTCGACAGCGTCATCAGCGGCGAGTCGACCCAGCTCGCGGCCGGTTCTTCGGTCTGTTGCATCTGCGCAAAAACGCCCGACGGCGAGGGCATCGGTTTTTCCTCGGCCGGCGCCTCGGGTGACTGCGAGTCCGCGGGCGGGGTCTCCGCGGCTGCCGACTGCTCTGGCGCTGCCTGCGCGGTGTTTTGCTGGGTTTGCGAGGCCTCGGCCTGCTGCGGCGCAGCCTGGGACGTCTCCTGCTTCACCGGGTCCTGCTTCGCGGGCTCCTGCGTCGCCGGCTTCTCCTGTAGCGGCGGCTTTTGCGCTTCCGCCTGCTTCTGCTCGGTCTTTTCCTGAGGCTTTTCTTCGGGCTTCTGCTCCGGCGCCTTCTCCGGCTCGGGCTTTTCGACCTCGGCCTGCACCTCCGGCGCGCCCGCCTTCGCCTCGTCCTCCTTCGGCGGTTCCTCTGGCTCCGCCTGCACCAGCTCGACCTCGATCGGCTGATTTGGTGAGGCGGCGAGCCGGCGGCCCGGTCCGGCGAGCAGGAAGAACGCCACGACGTGGGCGGCGACCGAGACAACGAGCGCCGCCCGCAGCGTGCCGCGGACGGTGGGGCTCGCGAGAATCGGGCGGTCCGCCTCGGTCGGCGCCGCCGGCGCCGGCGCCGGCGCTAGCGCCGGGTCCGATGCCTCCGGCTCCTGGGCGCGCGTCGGCGCTGCGTCCGGCGCGAGGGCGAGCGCTCCGCCGTCCGGAAAAGGCACCCGAGCTGCGCTGGCGTCGTCGTCCGGCATTTTCGCTCGCGTCTGGCCGCCCGGCCGTCGTGCGGCCGCAGTCTCGGCATCCGCCGGCGGCATGCGGCCCGGTGCGGTGCGGCGCAGCCTTACACCATCCGGCGGGAAGAGCTAAACCGCGGCGGCGCGCATCTGCTTCTCGCGGCGGCGCTGCACCGAGGAGGGAATCCGCATCGCCTCCCGGTACTTTGCGACGGTGCGGCGGGCGATGTCGATGCCGGCCTCGCGCAGCTTCTCCACGATGGTGTCGTCGGACAGCACGTCGTTCGGCGCCTCGGCGTCGATCAGCTGCTTGATGCGGTGGCGCACCGCCTCGGCGGAATGCGCCTCGCCGCCGTTCGCCGCGGCGATCGCCGAGGTGAAGAAGAATTTCAGCTCGAAGGTGCCGCGCGGGGTCGCCATGTACTTGTTGGCGGTGACGCGCGAGACGGTCGACTCGTGCATGCCGATCGCGTCGGCCACCGTCTTCAGGTTCAAGGGCCGCAGATGCTCGACGCCCTGGGTGAGGAAGGCGTCCTGCTGACGGACGATCTCGGTCGCGACCTTGAGGATGGTCTTGGCCCGCTGGTCGAGTGCGCGCACCAGCCAGGCGGCGCTCTGCAAACAGTCGGACAGATAGGTCTTGTCGGTGTCCTTCTTGGTCCGGCCCGCGACCCGCGCATAATAGGTCTGGTTCACCAGAACCTTGGGCAGCGTGTCGGTGTTCAGCTCGATGATCCAGCTGGCGTCGGGGGCGGCCCGCACGAACACGTCCGGCACCACCGGCTGCACCACCGCCGAGCCGAACCGCAGCCCCGGCTTGGGGTCGAGCCGCTTGATCTCGCCGATCATGTCGGCGATGTCCTCGTCGGACACCGCGCATTTGCGCTTGAGGGCGGCGACGTCGCGTTTTGCGAGCAGGTCGAGATTGGCGACCAGCGCCTGCATCGCCGGGTCGAAGCGGTCGCGTTCCTTGAGCTGGATCGCGAGGCACTCGGCGAGATTGCGCGCGCACACGCCGGACGGGTTGAACGCCTGCAGCTTCTCCAGCACCGCCTCGACCCGCTCGGGCGGGCAGCCGAGTTTGTCGGCGACCTCGGCCGGGTCGCCGGCGAGGTAGCCGGCCTCGTTGACCATGTCGAGCAGGTACTGGCCGATCAGCCGCTCGGCCGGATCGGTGACGGCGAGCGCGAGCTGCTCGGCCAAATGGTCGGCGAGCGTGACCTCGGCGGCGACGAACGCTTCCAGGTTGTAGTCGTCGTCGTCGCGGCCGCCCGAGCCGACCCCCGACCACTCCGAATAGGCGGCCGGCTTCTGGTCGTCGAGCCGCGAGGCGCCGGGGCCGCCCTCGTCGGGAAACACGTTCTCCAGGTCGGTGTCGAGCCGCGCCTCGATCGACTCCCGGCTGGTGTCGAGCGTGTCGGCGATCCACGGCTCGTCGGCGCCCTCGGCGGCGTTCTGGATCGGCTCCGGCTCGGCGGGCTGCTCGGCCGGGCCGTTGTCCTCGCCGGCGTCGCGCTCGAGCAGCGGGTTACGCTCCAGCTCGCCTTCGACATAGGCGCTGAGATCGAGATGCGACAGCTGCAGCAGCTTGATGGCCTGCAAGAGCTGCGGCGTCATCACCAGAGACTGGGTCTGGCGGAGCTGAAGTCTTTGCGAAAGCGCCATTGCACACCGAAACTTGGTCCGGTTTTTGCTTATCCGGTTTGCCCGGCGCTGTATATCCGAATTTTTGCGGGGTATGCGGCTCGCCGGAGCGGGCTAGAATGGCGGCGGAATAGACTCTCGCCGGCGGTGAGGGAGCACGGGCTGCCGTCTCGGCCGGCGCGAGACGCACGACCGCCGGATCTACCCGCCGGGCGTCCCCGCCGAACGGCACGGCCTGGCGCTACATCCGGAACCCTTCGCCCAGATAGAGCCGCCGGACGTCCGGATTGTTGACGATGTCGTCGGTGCGACCTTCCGTCAAGACCTCACCCGAATAGATGATGTAGGCGCGGTCGGTGAGGCCGAGCGTTTCGCGGACGTTGTGGTCGGTGATCAGCACGCCGATGCCGCGCTGGGTGAGGTGGCGCACCAGGGCCTGGATGTCGCCGACCGCGATCGGGTCGATGCCGGCGAACGGCTCGTCGAGCAGCATGTAGCTCGGCCGGCTGGCCAGCGCCCGGGCGATCTCGACGCGGCGGCGCTCGCCGCCCGACAGGGCGATCGACGGGGATTTGCGCAGGCGGCCGATATTGAACTCGTCGAGCAGCGCGTCGAGCTCGGCCTCGCGGCGCTTCTTGCTCGGCTCGACGATCTCCAGCACCGCGCGGATGTTGTCCTCGACGTTGAGCCCGCGAAAGATCGACGGCTCCTGCGCGAGATAACCGATGCCGAGGCGGGCGCGCTGATACATCGGCAGGCCGGTGACGTCGTAGCCGTCGAGCTCGATGCGGCCGCGGTCGGCCTTGATCAGCCCGGTGATCATGTAGAACACGGTGGTCTTGCCGGCGCCGTTCGGGCCGAGCAGGCCGACCGCCTCGCCGCGCCGGACATAGAGGCTGACGCCCTTCACCACCTTGCGGCCGACGAAGGTCTTCTCCACGCCGTGGATCGCCAGATAGTCGCGGGTGGGCGCCCGCCGGGGGGGCGGCGGCTCGGCGCGGGGCGCCGGGATCTCGCGATAGGTCCGTCCGTCGGCCGCGGCTGCGGCCCGGCCGTCGGTGCCGGCATAGGCCTCGGACCCCGGACGACCGTCCGGCTCCTGGCCGGCCTCGAACCTCGCATAGGGATCGCTCACGCGCGCCTCGATGCCTCCGCGCCGGCCCGGGAGGGTTCGTCTCACCCCGGGCGCCGGCCGGCCGGGACCATAGACGGTTGGCGGGGCGGCGCAACCGGGCGCCGGCACCGGGATCAGTAGAGGCCGGAGGGGCCGGATTGCCGTCGCGGCGGCTCGCGGCCGCCGGCGGAGGAGCCGGAGCCCGGGCCGTCGGAGCCGTTCTGGCTGCCCGGCTGGAGCACCGCGCGGACCCGGCAGTTGCCGCCCTTGCCGCACTCGACGCGCGACACGCCGGTCGTCATGTCGACCACCAGCCGGTCGCCCTTCACGGCATTGTGGCCCTGCGAGATCACCACGTTACCGATCAGCGTGACGGTGTTCGCCTTCATGTCGAACACGCCGTTGTCGCCGATCGCGGTCTGGTCCTTCTGGGTGACGACGACGTTGCCGCGCGCCTCGATCCGCTTGATCTGCTGGGCCGAGTTGCCCCCCGGTCCGGCCGCGCCGCCGGGCACCGAGGTGGTCTGCATGCCGCCCGCCGGCTTGCCGCCGCCGCCGGCTGACTTGG
The DNA here is from genome assembly GCF_000293785.1 of Rhodovulum sp. PH10. Lineage (GTDB taxonomy): Bacteria > Pseudomonadota > Alphaproteobacteria > Rhizobiales > Xanthobacteraceae > Rhodoplanes. The sequence continues at coordinate 40,210 of NZ_AKZI01000012.1, forward strand.
CGCTCTTGTCCGGGTCGTTCTCGTAGAACACGACCAGGCTGTTGCATTTGAGCGTCACGTCGCCCTGCACCAGATGCACGTTGCCGGCGAAGGTCGCCATCTTCTCCTTGTCGCGGACCTCGAGCGAGGCGGAATCGATCTGCACCGGCTTGTCGCGATTCTGGGAGAAGCCCTGCAGCGCGTTGGGCGGGCCGCTCGCCGGCTGGGCGAGCGCGGGCGCGGCGCCGAGGCCCGGCAGGCTCGGTGCGCAGACGAGCGCCAGCACCGCCGACAGGAAGAGGCGGCGGGCGAGCCGGGCGGCAGGGCACGGACGAAACGTCATTGGGCACTCGCGCTGCGGCTGCGGTCGCCGCCGAAGGTCAGGTTGGTCCGCACCCCGCGGCTGAACAGCACCACGCCGCCGCCGTCGGAGATGTCGAGCCGGTTGGCGGCCACCGTGCCGTCCGGCAGGGTCACCGTGACCGGCGCCTCGGACACGATGGTGCCCTTCTTGACGTCGACCACGGCCTCGGTGAGCCGCGCCTCGAAACCCTTGCCGGTGCGCACGACGATCTTGTCGACGAGGCGCAGGAGGTCGGCCTTGGTGTCGTAGGTGCCGGTCGCCGCCTGCAGCGTCACCGCACCCTGGTCGTTCGATTCCACCTTCGCGCGCAGCTCGGTCAGCTCCAGGATGGTCGGCTTGGTGAGGTCCTGGGCGGCCGACTGCGCGGTCAGCTCGTAGGGCTTGCGGTCGTTGGTGAAGCCGGCGAGCCGCGGCGCCTCCATGGTGATCTTGCTGCCGCTGACCACCAGCTTGCCGGGGTCGATCGCGGCGTCCGGCGGCAGCCGGAACGGGTTGAAGAAGGTGACCACCACCACCAGCCCGCAGGCGGCGACGATGGCGGCCGGGATCGCCACCCGCAGCACGCGGATCAGCCGGCTGTGGCGCGCCGCCTTGCGGAATTTGCGCGCGCGGTCGTCCGCCCACCCGGCGCCGAGGGCGTGGGCGTGAGCATGATCGGCAGCCGCGAAGGTCGGTCGGTTCATCCCCAGCGTCTCGGTCCGGAACCGCGCTTGCCCCCGCGATCCGCCGCGACACCGTCGCTTCGGAATATGGCCGGCACACGGCGGGCGGCGTCGGTGGCTCAGGAGTGGGCGAAAATGTCCTCCTCGGCCCACCCGGCGAGGTCGAGGCGCGCGCGGGTCGGCAGGAAGGCGAAGCAGGCGGCGGCGAGATCGGTGCGGCCTTCGCGCGCGAGCATCTCGTCGAGCTTCGCCTTGATGGCGTGCAGATGCAAGACGTCGGAGGCGGCGTAGGCGATCTGCGGCTCGGTGAGCTCGGCGGCGCCCCAGTCGGACGACTGCTGCTGCTTCGAAACGTCGATCCCGAGCACGTCCTTGGTGAGGTCCTTCAGCCCGTGCCGGTCGGTATAGGTGCGGGTGAGCCTGGAGGCGATCTTGGTGCAATAGACCGGCGTCGGCATCACGCCGAGCGTCTTGTAGAGGATCGCGAGGTCGAACCGGGCGAAGTGGAAGATCTTCGGCTTCGTCGGGTCGGCGAGCAGCGCCTTCAGGTTCGGCGCGTCGGTGCCGTCGCGCGGAATCTGCACCACGTCGGCGCTGCCGTCGCCGGGCGAAAGCTGCACCACGCACAGCCGGTCGCGCTCCGGGCGAAGGCCCATCGTCTCGGTGTCGATCGCCACCGCACCCGGATAATGCGAGAGGTCCGGCAGGTCGCCGCGGTGCAGTCGGATCGTCATCATGGGCCTCCGGTGCTCGCGCCGCCACGTCGCGCCACCCCGGACGAGCCCGGCGTGTCGCCGTAACAGCCTGACGAAGAAGAGATTTTTTCGGCCGTACTTTGGTCACATGTGTAGCACACGCGTCGAGACGGTCAATCGCAGGTGCGGCGAGCCGCCGCGCACTGCCACGCCACGGGGGGCGTCATGCGCAGATTGCTGGTGTGTGCCGTGGTCGTCGGCACGACGGGACTGGTCGGAGCGGGCGACGGATTCGCCACCGAGCGCGCTGCGCCGGCGGCCAAGGAGGCCAAGGCGGTGTCGCAGAAGGTGGCCCACCGGGTGTTGCGCGGCGTGCCGCTGCCGCGCCCGCGGCCGGCCGAGCTGGTGGCGCTGATGCAGCAGGAGGCCGCCGCCGAGAGCGCGGAAGCCGCGCTGCCGGCGCCGATCGCCCCGCCCCCGGTGATCGGCGCGGTGCAGATCGCCTCGGTGCCGGCGGCGGTCGCCGAGACGCCGGCGGAGGCCGCGGCCGAAGCGGCCGCGCCGATCGAGATCGCCCCCGATGTCGCGCCGACGCCGGCCGACGAGGGCGAGGTGGCGGTGCCCCGCCCCAACCCGATGCGCAAGGCGATGCCGGCGGTGTGCGGCACCGGCCGGCTGGTGCGCACGACCTTCTATTGGCAGGGCAGCCACACCGCCAACGGTGAGCGGTTCGATCCCGACGGGCTCACCGCCGCCCACCGCACGCTGCCGTTCGGCACGAAACTCCGCGTCACCAATCCGCGCACCGGAAAGACGATCGAGGTGCGGGTGAACGACCGCGGGCCGTTCAAGCCGGGGCTGCATCTCGATCTCAGCCGCGGCGCGGCGCGGGCGATCGGCCTCACCACCACCGGCTCGGTCTGCATTCTCTGACCGCCGGCCGGATGCGGATCGCGGTGTCGGGCGGGCGCGGCTCTCACGCCCGACACACGTCGGCGAGCGCCGCGCCGTAGAGGATCATGCATGCCCCCTCCGGCGGGTTTTCTTTCAGCCGCGCGGCGACGGTTTCGACCGTGCCCTTGATCACCGCGGTCCTTTCGGTGCCGAGGCTTTCCACCACCGCCGCCGGCGTCTCCACCGAGAGACCGTGCGCAAAGAGCTTTTCGGCGAGCGCCGGAAAGGTCGCCTTGCCCATGAACACGCAGGTGGTCGCCAAGGGATCGGCGAGCGCGCCGAGGTCGAGATCGTCCGGCAGGTGTCCGGTCACCTCGTGGGCGGTGACGAACTGCACCCGGCGCGCGACCAGCCGCTTGGTGAGCGCCGCCCCGAGATGCGCCGCCGCGGCGGTGGCAGTTGTGACGCCCGGCACGATCTCCACCGAAAAGCCCGCCTCGTGGGCGGCGCAAATCTCCTCGTCGGCGCGGGAGAAGATGGTCGGGTCGCCCGACTTCAGCCGCACCACCCGCTTGCCGAGCGCGGCATAGGCGACCATCAGCCGGCTCACCTCCGCCTGCTTCGGTGCGTGCCGTCCCGCGCGCTTGCCGACCGAGATCAGCTCGGCCTCCTCGCGCGCATGGGCGAGCGCGCCGGCGCTGCCGAGATCGTCGTACAGCACGACGTCGGCCGCGCCGAGCCGCGCGACCGCGCGCAGCGTGAGAAGATCGGGATCGCCCGGCCCCGCACCGACCAGCGCAATGTGGCCCTTGGATGCGTCCGACTGGCTCATGCTCGGCCCTGACACCACGGGCCCGCGCGCCTATAGTCGCCGGCCCGGATTTCCTTTCGTCTCGGCGCTGCGTTGCTCGCGAGGCGACCTTTCGAGGAGTGGCGATGCGACGCCTGCGTGTTCTGATTCTCGGCGGCACCGGCGAGGCGCGCCGCCTCGCCCAGCGGCTCGCCGCGGAGCGGCTTTCCGCCCGGCGTGTCGCTGGAGAATCGACCATCGACGCGGTGCTCTCTTATGCCGGCCGCACCGAAAGCCCGCTGCCCCCGCCGATCCCGTTTCGGGTCGGCGGCTTCGGCGGCATTGGCGGCCTGATCGACTATCTGAGAAGCGAAAGAATCGACCGGGTGATCGACGCGACGCATCCGTTCGCCGCGCAGATGAGCACGCATGCGGTGGCGGCCTGTGAGACGACGAAGATTCCGCTGCTCGCGCTCGAGCGAAAACCGTGGACCGCGGAGCCCGGCGACCGCTGGATCGAGGTCGCCAGTCTGGAAGACGCCGCCGAGGCGGTCGGCGCGACGCCGCGCCGAATTTTTCTCGGCATCGGCCGGCTGCATCTCGCGGCGTTCGCCGAAAAGCCGCAGCATTCTTATCTGGTGCGCTTGGTCGATCCGCTGCGCGAGACGCTGCCGTTTCCGACCGTCGAGGTGATCGTCGCCCGCGGCCCGTTCGACGTCGCCTCCGACACGGCGATGCTCGAACGGCACGGCAGCGAGATTGTCGTCTCGAAAAATGCCGGGGGCACCGCGTCGGTCGCCAAGATTTTGGCCGCACGCGCGCTGAACCTGCCGGTCGTGATGGTGCGGCGCCCAAGGATTCCGCAGCGGCCGAGTGTCGAGACGGTCGACGAGGTGATGCGCTGGCTTCACGGCGACGGCTCCGCGGGCGTCTTGCGCGGTGTGTAGACGAACGGCGGCTTTCCCTCCCGCGCAATCGTCCGGGTGCGGGAGGAGCCGACGATCACCAGCGTGCGCATGTCGGCGCGCTCCGCCACCGCTTTGCCGAGCGGCACGGTGTCGATCCTCTCGCGTGCGTCGCTGACGGCGGTCGCAAAGATCACCGGGGTTTCGGGCGCCCGCACGGTGCGCAAAATCTCGAATGCGCGGCCGAGCTGCCAGGGGCGCGCCTTCGACACCGGATTGTACAAGGTGATCACGAAGTCGGCCTCGGCGGCGAGCGCGAGGCGCTTTTCCACAAGGCCCCACGGCTTCAGATTGTCGGACAGGTTGATCGCGCAGAAATCGTGGCCGAGCGGCGCGCCGACGCGGGCGGCTGCGGACAACATCGCGCTGATGCCCGGCAGCACTCTGATGTCGAGCGCGCGCCACGCCGGATCGCCCTCGTCGATCGCCTCGAACACCGCGGCCGCCATCGCGAACACGCCGGGATCGCCCGACGACACCACGACGACGCGCCGGCCGCTCGCCGCGAGCGTCAAGGCATGGCGGGCGCGGTCGATCTCCTCCCGATTGTCGGAGATGTGACGGGTCGGGCCGGGTCGCTCCGGCACCCGCGCGACATAGGTCGCGTACCCGACGAGATCGGTCGCCGCGGCGAGCGCCGCGCTCGCCTCCGGTGTGATCAGATTTTTGTCACCTGGTCCGAGTCCGACTACGATCACAAAACCCTGTTCTCGAGTGTCGCTCATGGCCGGCGTCCGTTTCCGGGCACCAGGATCATCGAGAAGTAAGGTGCCGCCTCGTCCTGCTTGTCCGTCAATCGCACGACCTTCTGATCGGGCATGGTGCCGCGCTCGACATACCAGGCGCGATCCATCAGGCCGGCGGCTTCCACTGCCCGCCGGACTTTTGCAAAATTCCGGCCGAGCTTCATGATCACGGACGCGTCGCTCGCCCCGATCTTCTCGGCGAGCGTCGCTTCGTCGAGCGTGCCCGGCAGAACCGTCAGCACGTCGTCGCCCCAGGTGATCGGCACGTCGGTCGCGGTCCAGCAGCCGCTCATGCCGGGGATGCCCGGCACCACCACCACCGGCGCGCGGTCGACGAGCCTCGCATGCAGGTGCATGAACGAGCCGTAGAGGAACGGGTCGCCCTCGCACAGCACCATCACGTCGGTGCCGGCATTCACCTGCGCGAGCAGCTGTTCCACGCAGCGCTCGTAAAATTCGGCGAGCGCTCCGTTGTAGGCGGGATCGCCGACCGCGACCTCGGTCGTCATCGGGTATTCCATCGCGATCTCGCGCGCGTCGCTCCTGATCAGATCGCTCGCGATCGTCCGCGCATTGCCGCGCGTGCCGGCCTTGCAGAAATAGGCGACGATTTCGGCGCGTGCGATGAGCCGCGCGGCCTTCACGCTGATCAGCTCCGGGTCGCCCGGCCCGAGCCCGATGCCGTAGACGGTGGCGCTCATTCCGCGTCGCTCGCCATCGCATTGATCGCCGCGGCGGTCATCGCGCTGCCGCCCTTGCGCCCGCGCACGATCAGCGCCGGCACGCGGCCGTCGGCTAGGAGCGCCTCCTTCGATTCGGCGGCGCCGACGAAACCGACCGGCATGCCGACGATCACCGCCGGTTTCTCGGCGCCCTCGTCCAGCATCTCGAGCAGGCGAAACAGCGCGGTCGGCGCGTTGCCGATCGCCACCACTGCGCCGCCCAATCTGTCGCGCCAAATCTCCATCGCCGCCGCGGTGCGCGTGGTGCCGAGCTTTTCCGCCAGCGCCGGCACGCGCGAATCCGACAAGGTACAAATCACGTCGTTGTTGGCCGGCAGCCGCGAGCGGGTCACGCCGTGCGCGACCATCTGCGCATCACAAAAGATCGGCGCGCCGGCCCGCAGCGCCGCCCGGCCGGCGGCGACCGCGCCATCGGAAAAGATCAGGTCGTCGGCGATCTCCACCATTCCGCTCGCATGGATCACCCGCACCGCGACCTTCTCCTCCTCCGGCGAGAAGCGCGATAAGTATGCCTCGCTCCTGATGATCGCGAAGGAACGCCGATAGATTTCTGCGCCGTCCTTTTCGTATGTGAGAGTCATGCGTTGGTTCCGGTGCGAGCGGGTGGCTTCGCCGCGGACGAGTCCGCGATGGTGTCGATCACGCTGTTGCGGCGGGTGGTCCAGTAGCCGGCTTCGACGAGCTGACGGAAACGCGCGCGCATCGCCTCGGCCGCCCGCGGATTCGCCGCGTCCAGAAAGCGGCAGACATCGTCGTCGCCGAGCGTCGCGTCCCAATAGAGATCGAGGTGATGGCTTTCGACCGCACCGGCGAGATGGGCGAACAGCGCCATCTGATCGAGCGTCCAGGCGATCTCGGCGGCGCCGCGAAAGCCGTGGCGCATCTGCCCGGAGATCCAGCGCGGATTGGCGGCGCGGCCGCGCACCACGCGGGCGATTTCTTCCGTCAGCGTGCGCATGCGGGGTGCGTCGGCGCGAGCCGAATCGGCGTGATAGAGCGTGGGCGTCCCGCCGAGCCGTTTTGCGGCGGCGGAAAAGCCGGCCTCGTGGGCGGCATAATCGGGCGCCATCAGAAGATCGGTTTCTGGCAGGTCCTGCGTGTGGACGAAGGCGTCGGCGCTGCCGGCGCGCTTCTCCAGCGCGTCGCGTGACAGCACGCCGCCGGCGCGGCCATAGGCATAGGCGCTGCCGGCGAGCCACGCTTCGGCTGCTGCGGCGAGCGTGTCGTCGGTCAAGGCGTCGACCGTCTCGGCGACGCCGACGCCGTAGCCGCCAGGAGCCGGACCAAACACCCGCGGGTCGGAACCGATCACGAACGGATTCTCGTCCGCCGGCTCGTCGCGTTGCGCCAAAGCCTCCGTTGCCTGCTCGAACAGAACGGGCAGCGTTGGAAACACGTCGCGGAAGAGGCCGGAGATGCGCAGCGTCACGTCGACCCGCGGGCGGCCGAGCTTTGCGAGCGGCAGAATCTCGAAGCCCGAGACGCGGTCGGAGGTGTCGTCCCAGGTCGGCGTCACGCCGATCAGGCGCAGCGCCATGGAAAACTCCTCGCCGGCGGTGCGCATGGTGGCGGAGCCCCACAGGTCGACGACGACGGAACGGGGATAGTCGCCATGGTCCTGCAGATGCCTCGTCAAGAGCGCATCGGCGAGCGTCTCGCCCTGCAGGTCGGCGGCCCGGCTCGGCACCGCGCGCGGATCGACGGCGAACAGATTGCGGCCGGTCGGAAGCACGTCACGGCGTCCACGCCACGGCGAGCCGGCCGGTCCCGGTGTAACGAATTTTCCGTCGAGCGCTGCGAGCAGGCCGTCGCGCTCGGTGGCGGCGCAAGCACCGAACGGCATCGCGGCAAACGTCTTGTCCGTCTCGGGCAGGTTCGGCGTACGGCCAAAAACGTGCAGCCCGTCGGAAAAGAGCGTCGCCTTCACGTCGCACACGAACGCATCGAGCTTCACCACCGCGTCGCGCGCGGGCATGTCGGGGACGAGCCCGCTGTCGCGGTCGAGGCCGGTGTCCTGCGCTGCCTCGACGATGGTTTTTGCCAAGCGCTCGCGGCGGCGCGGATCGAGGCCATCGGCGTTGGAATATTCGTCGAGCAGCCGCTCGACCGTGTGCAAACCCTCCGGCAACGGTCCGCGACGTTGTGGCGGTGTCATGTGGCCGATGGTGATCGCGCCGAGCCGGCGTTTGGCGGTCGCTGCCTCGCCCGGATCGTTGACGATGAAAGGATACGCCACCGGCGTCGCACCGAGCAGGGCGTCCGGCCAGCAAGCGCCCGACAGCGCGACCGACTTTCCGGGCAGCCATTCGAGCGTGCCGTGCGCGCCCATATGGACGAGCGCATCGATGCCGGCGACCTCGCGCAGCCACAGATAGAAGGCGACGAAGGCGTGGCGCGGCGGCCGGCGCGGATCGTGATACTCGGCGGTGCGCTCGGCGCGCGAGCCGCGATCGGGCTGCGCCGCGACGATCACGTGTCCATATTTTTGAGCTTTGAAATGGACGAGGCCGTTTCTCACGGCGGGGTCGCTTTCGGGCGGACCCCATTGTGCGAAGAGCTCGTCACGCAGGGCCGCAGGGAGCCGTTGCAGCGCGGCCTCGTAGTCCGCGAGCGGCCAGGTGATCTGCTCGGCCAAAAGTTCGTCGATCAGCGCAGCGTGGGTCGCGGGTTTGCTCGTCACCGTCCAGCCCGCGGCTTCCAAAAAACCGAGCACCGCGATCGCGCTTTCCGGCGCGTCGAGCCCGACCGCGTGGGCGATCTGATCGTCACGCCCCGGATAGGCCGACAGCACGAGAGCGAGCTTTCGTTCCGCACGTGGCTTTCGGCGCAGCGCCGCCCAGGCCCGCGCGCGGTCGGCGACGGCGGAAATGCGCTCGTCGTGCGGCACGTGGACGACGCGGGAGAAGCCGAGATCGGGATCGGGCGCCTCCTGCGCCTTGAACGAGACCACGCCGGCAAAGATGCGGCCGTCGATCTCCGGCAGCACGACGTGGATCGCGAGATCGGGCGGCGACAGCCCGCGCTCGGCCTCCTCCCATGCTTCGCGCGAAGAACCGGCGAGCGCGACCTGCAGCACCGGCGCGTCGGCGGCATCGAGCGGCGAGCCGTCGGCGCCGCGCGCCGAGAAGGCGGTGACGTTGACGATCACGTCGGGTTGCACGACGGCCAGCCGATCACGCAGCCACGCGCGGGTCTCGGCCTCCTTCAGGCTGCCGACGAACACGCCGACCGTGCAAAAGCCGCGGGCGGACAGGGCGGCCATCAGCGCGTCGACCGGGGCGGTGTCGGCGGCGGCGACGAAGGCGCGATAGAGCACCACGAGCGCACGCGGCGGGTCGCCCGGCGCGGGCGCCTCCACCGGGCAGCCGGCCGGGTCGCCCGGATAGAACCCGTGGCGTGGCAGGGCTTTCACGCCGAGCACCGGCACCGCCCACAGGCCGGAGGCGAGCGCGAGCTGGGCCAGTGCCCCTTGCGCCGCGAGCGCGCCGCCGGTGTCGCACAGCGCCTGCAGCCGGCGCAGCGTCGAGACCGGCACGTTGGAGGCCTCGTCGAGCCGCGGATCGGCGCGGCCGTCGCCCGGCACGATCGCCAGCGCGATGCCCTTCGCCGCGGCGAGCGCGCGCACCTGCTCGATGCCGTAGCGCCAGTAGTCGAGCCCGCCGAGCAATCTGATCAGGATGCCCTTGGCGTGCGAAAGCGTCTTCTCGAGATAGAGGTCGACCGAGAGCGGGTGCTGCAGGCGCTGCAGATTGGCGAGCCGCAGCGTCGGCAGATCGGCGCGGCCGGCGCGCCAGCCGGCGGCGAAGGCGCCGAGATCGCTATCGGCGAACGACAGCACCACGAGGTCGGCCGGCGACTGGCCGAGATCCTCGGCGGTCGCGGTCTCCTCGAGCCCGTGCTTCTCGCGCAGCAGGATGTGCATGGGGTGTTCGGCTCAACCCTGCAAGGCGGCGGTGACCGCGGCGTGATCGAAGCCCTTCTCGCCGATCACCACGAGGCGGGAGAGCCGCGGCTCGCCCGCCGCCCACGGCCGATCGAACTGGGCGCGCACCCGGCCGCCGACACCCTGCACCAGAAGCCGCATCGGCTTGCCGGCGACCGCGACATGCCCCTTCGCACGCAAGATGCCGTGGGCGAGCGAGACCGCCTCCAGCGTCTCCACCACGCTCGCCGGGCTCGCCTGCTCGGGCAGCGTCACCACGATGGTCTCGAAGTCGTCGTGGTCGTGCGCGCCGTGGTCCTCGTGATGCGTTTTCCGCGCGTCGAGGTCGTCCTCGGCGGCGGCGCCGAGCCCGAGCACGATGCGCGGATCGACCCGCCCCTCGCTCGCCTCGACCACCGGGATTTTCCGGCTCGCCTCGGCCTGCACGGTGTCGAGGGCTTTTTGCAGGGCGGCGGCGTCGATCAGGTCGACCTTGTTGAGGATGACGATGTCGGCGCAGGCGACCTGGTCCTCGAACACCTCGCCGAGCGGGGTGTCGTGGTCGATGCTGGTGTCCGCGGCGCGCTGGGCGGCGAGCGCTGCGGGATCCGGGGCGAAGCGCCCCTCCGCCACCGCCTCGGCATCGGCCACCGCGATCACCCCGTCGACGGTGATGCGGGTGCGCAGATCCGGCCACTCGAACGCCTTGAGGAGCGGCTTCGGCAGCGCGAGCCCGGAGGTCTCGATCAAGATGTGGTCGGGCGGCTCGGGGCGCGCCAGCAGCGCCGTCATGGTCGGCACGAACTCGTCGGCGACGGTGCAGCACAGGCAGCCGTTGGTGAGCTCGACGATCGCGTCCTCCGGGCAGTTCGGGTCGGCGCAGCCCTTGAGGATGTCGCCGTCGATGCCGACGTCGCCGAACTCGTTGACCAGCACGGCGAGCTTTCGGCCGTCGGAGTTCTCCATCAGGTGGCGCACGAGGCTGGTCTTTCCGGCGCCGAGAAAGCCGGTGACGATGGTGACGGGAATTTTTGCGAGCGACATGGCGGCCTCCGGGGGTCAGGCGCAGGGGAGCGGCGGCACGCGGGCGGTGAGCCCGCGGCGCAGCGCGGCCGGGCGGTCGCGCCACGGCACGATGCCGTCCGCGCTTTGCGCGAACAGCCGGGCGACGGTCAGGATGTCGGCGGCCGCCCTCTCGTCGAGGTCGCCATAGACATAGGTCCAGCGGCCGGGTGCCGCGCAGGCGATCGCGCAGGCGCGGTTGCAGTTGGACAGGCATTCGGCGGGGACGACGCGCAGGTCCGGCCCGCCGTCCTGTGCCTGGGCGGCGGCGACGGCCTCGTAGAGGCGGCGGCCGGCGCGCGGCGCCTGCGGATCGTCGCCGGCACGGCGGCAGGTCACGCAGACGAACAGGGTGGCGGGTGTTTCGGCGGGGGTTTTCGGGCGAGGAGCGGCGCAGGGTTCGGCGGGCGAGGCCATGCAGACAGAATCCGTCGACGGACGGGCGGCCGGAAAAGCTGCCCGTGACGTGCGGCGAGCGGACCTGCACTCCGTTCGGCCGAACCTCCCTCCGGAACACCCCGCCCGGAACGGCGTCCATGCAGGCGACGGCAGGTCTCCTGGCTCGCGGGTCAAGGCCTACGCCGCCTTCCCAGGTCGCAAGACCCAGTGGCTTCGGCGCAGGCTCGCCGCTCACAGTTGCGGGGGCAGCTTCGGCTTCACGCGGGTCCGGTCGTGCGACCGGGCCCGACGCGCCCGAAATTCCCTTCTCGTCCCGCCCGAGAGCGGGACACCGTCGGCGCCGAATCCTTGTGCCGGAAACGCCGGCAAGTCAATCGGCGGTGGGCGACGCGGTGCCGGCGGGCGGGGCTGGCGGCAGCGTCGACAGCGTGGTGGTGCCGCTGCCCGGCGGCTTCATCAGCCGCGACTGGTAGTCGATGCAGGCGGCGGCGAAGCTGTGGCCGTCGGTGACGATCTCCTGCATCAGCGAGAGCGGCGTCGGGCGGGCGTTCTCCACCTTGCCGATCACCGTGCCGAAGTCGAACGACAGCTCGGCCGCGAACTTGCGGGCGAGCTGCTGCATCCGGTGGTTCTCCGAGAGGCAGCACACGTGCAGCCGGGTGACGCCGCGGTTGCGGGCGGCGAGCAGGCAGCGCTCCAAGAGCGCCGAGCCGACGCCGTGGCTCTGCCACGCCTTTTCCACGCTGAACGCCGCTTCGGCCTCGTCCGGCGACAGCAGCCGGAGGTCGGCCGCGCCGCGCATCACGCCGTCGACGAAAAAGCCGTGAATCACGGTATCGGTACTTTTCAGCGTGGCCGTGTAGACGCGGATCATCTCGTCCGACACCGCGCCACCGAACCGGCTGCGGCGGCTGTCGGGATCGAGCCGCAGCAGATGGTCACGATAGGCGTGCGCCTCGATCGTCCACAGCTTGCGGATCAACCCGCCTTCGACGAAAACTTCCTGCATTCCGGGGGTCTCCTGCGTTGGTCGCGCGTCCCCGGGCGTTTTCCCCGTGCCTTTCCGGCGGGACGACGGCCCGCTCTCGTCGGCTCGTGTGGCGGCGCGTCGCCGCGCCCGCCGGCGCTCATATTGCACTGCAATATGGTGATGCCGGGGCACCGAGCGACTCGAAGTATGGCGAGTGTCCGATCGCCGGAATTTGATCCAGCGTAAAAGTCTTGCGACACGACCATCGCTTGTGGGTATCCCGTATGCCGGGAGGTTCTGCCCGCCGACAGGCACGGGTGGCACGCGAGGTGGCGGCCGGGCCGCGAAGCGCCTTGTCGCGAGGCGCCCTCCGCCTTTATCACCGAGGCTCGACTTCAGCGCTTCGTCCGCTTGCCCGGAAAGACCCCCTGTGCCCATCACCGACCGATACACGGCGCTCCTCGCCGCCGGCGAGATCGAGCGCGACCGCGCCCAGAGCCGGGTCGTGGAACACCTCGCCGACCTGCAGGAACGGCTCGCCACCCAGCGGATGGCGAAGAAGTCGTCGGCGCTCGGCTGGCTGTTCGCGCCGCGCACCAAGCCGCCGGCGCTGGTGCGGGGGCTCTATGTCCATGGCGAGGTCGGCCGCGGCAAGACCATGCTGATGGACCTGTTCTTCGCCACCACCCCGGTGGAGCGCAAGCGCCGCGCGCATTTCCACGAGTTCATGGCCGACGTGCACGAGCGGGTGCACGCCTATCGCCAGCGCCTCAAGGCCGGCGAGTTTGCGGGCCAGGACCCGGTGACGCTGACCGCCGGCGACCTCGCCGCCGAGGCGTGGCTCCTGTGCTTCGACGAGTTCCACGTCACCGACATCGCCGACGCGATGATTCTCGGACGCCTGTTCACCCGGCTTTTCGGACTGGGCGTGGTGGTGGTGGCGACCTCCAACGTGGTGCCGGACGAGCTGTACAAGGATGGTCTGAACCGCGCTTTGTTTCTACCGTTCATCGCGCTGATGAAGGAGCGGATGGAGGTGGTGCGGCTCGAGGCGCGCACCGACTATCGCCGCGAAAAACTCGCCGGCGTGTCGGTGTGGCACGTGCCGGCGGACGCCAACGCCACGGCCGCGCTCGACGCCGCGTGGCTCGCGCTGACCCATGGGCACGAGGGGCATCCGTCCGAGCTCACGATCAAGGGGCGCACCCTCCTGGTGCCGCGCACCTCGATGGGCGTCGCCCGCTTCACGTTCGCCGAGCTGTGCGAGAAGCCGTTGGGATCGCTCGATTATCTCCGCCTCGCCCACGAGTTCCACACGCTTCTGATCGACCGCATCCCGGTGATGGATCTGGCCGATCGCAACGCCGCCAAGCGGTTCATCGCGCTGATCGACACGCTGTACGACCACGGCGTGAAGCTGGTCGCCTCGGCCGATGCCGACCCCGAGCACCTCTATCGGGCCACCGAAGGCGTCGAGGCGCGGGAGTTCGATCGCACCGCCTCGCGGCTGATCGAGATGGCGTCCGAGTCCTATCTCGCCCTGCCGCACGGCCGCCGCACCGGCCCCTCGGGCGACACCGCCGGGCTGGTCGAGACCTGACGCGCGGCCGGTTCCGGCGGTAGGATTTCGTCGTCCGGAAGAAATGAAAAAAAGTTCGGATTCGCGGGAATTCTCATAAAGTCGCGGTATTGCGCTGCCGCGTGCGACTTGAACCCCCGTCCGGAACGCGTTAACACCCGAACCTCCCACCCGATATCGAGGTCGAGGATTCCCTGAAAATGGCACGGCACAAAATCGCGTTGATCGGCTCGGGTCAGATCGGTGGCACGCTCGCGCACCTGATCGGCCTCAAGGAGCTCGGCGACGTCGTCATGTTCGACATCGCCGAAGGTATTCCCCAGGGCAAGGCCCTGGACATCGCCGAGTCCTCCCCGGTCGACGGCTTCGATGCCCGCTATTCCGGCACCAACTCCTACGAGGCGATCGAGGGTGCGTCGGTGTGCATCGTCACCGCCGGCGTGCCGCGCAAGCCCGGCATGAGCCGCGACGATCTGCTCGGCATCAACCTCAAGGTGATGGAGCAGGTCGGCTCGGGCATCCGCAAATATGCGCCGAACGCCTTCGTGATCTGCATCACCAACCCGCTCGACGCCATGGTCTGGGCGCTGCAAAAATATTGCGGCCTGCCGAAGAACATGGTGGTCGGCATGGCCGGCGTGCTCGATTCCGCGCGCTTCCGCCACTTCCTGGCCGACGAGTTCGACGTGTCGGTGGAGGACGTCACCGCCTTCGTGCTGGGCGGCCACGGCGACACCATGGTGCCGCTGATCAAGTACTCCACCGTCGCCGGCATCCCGCTGCCGGATCTCGTCAAGATGGGCTGGACGACGCAGGCCCGGCTCGACGCGATCGTCGACCGCACGCGGAACGGCGGCGCCGAGATCGTCAACCTGCTCAAGACCGGCTCGGCCTTCTACGCGCCGGCGGCCTCGGCGATCGCGATGGCCGAGAGCTACCTCAAGGACAAGAAGCGCGTGCTGCCCTGCGCCGCCTATCTCGCCACCGAGTACGGCCAGAAGGACGTCTATTGCGGCGTCCCGGTGGTGATCGGCGCCAAGGGCGTCGAGCGCGTCGTCGAGATCGAGATGGCGGGGGCCGACAAGGCGGCGTTCGACAAGTCGGCCGACGCCGTGAAGGGCTTGATCGAGGCCTGCAAGAAGATCGCTCCGGACCTCGCGTCCTGAGTGGCGGCACGCCGGGCCCGGACCAGGACCGTCGGACTGCGGAGGCCGCGCACGGCGCGGCCGACCCGCGGGGACCGTCCCGGTCGCGCGGCCCGGTCGGCCGAAACGTCGATTGCGGAGGAAACGCCGGAGCGGGCGTTCGCGGCTCGCCCCGGCTCGAGCGTGGTGTGGGCGCCGTCCGGCTGACCCGGACGTGAGCGAGGGTGTCGCATGAACATTCATGAATACCAGGCGAAGGCGGTGCTGCGCGAGTTCGGCGTGCCGGTGCCGCGTGGCATCGCCGCCTTCTCGGTCGAGGAAGCCGTGAAGGCCGCGCAGGAGCTGGCCTCGCCGGTGACGGTGGTGAAGGCGCAGATTCACGCCGGCGGTCGCGGCAAGGCGGGTGGCGTCAAGGTCGTGAAGTCGGTCGAGGCGGTCGAGACGGAGGCCAAGCGTTTGCTCGGCTCCACCCTCGTGACCCACCAGACCGGTCCGCGCGGCAAAGAGGTGCACCGCCTCTATGTCGAGGAAGGCTCGGCGATCGAGAAGGAGTTCTACCTCTCGGCGCTGGTCGACCGCGCGACCGGCCGCATCTCCTTCGTGGTGTCGACCGAAGGCGGCATGGACATCGAGCACGTCGCCGCCGAGACGCCCGAGAAGATCGTCTCCCTCTCGGTCGATCCGGCGACCGGCATCATGCCGCATCACGGCCGCCGCGTCGCCCAGGCGCTCGGGCTCTCGGGCGACCTCGCCAAGCAGGCCGGCGCGCTGGTGACGAAGCTCTACGGTGCCTTCGTCGCCAAGGACATGACGATGCTCGAGATCAATCCGCTGGTCGTCACCAAGGACGGCAAGCTGATCTGTCTCGACGCCAAGATCGCCTTCGAGGGCAACGCGCTCTACCGGCACCCCGACGTGGTGGCGCTGCGCGACCTCACCGAGGAGGACGAGAAGGAGATCGAGGCCTCCAAGCACGAGCTCTCCTACGTCGCGCTCGACGGCAATATCGGCTGCATGGTCAACGGCGCCGGTCTCGCCATGGCGACCATGGACATCATCAAGCTGTACGGCGAGGAGCCCGCCAACTTCCTCGACGTCGGCGGCGGCGCCTCCAAGGAGCGCGTCACCGAGGCGTTCAAGATCATCACCGCCGACCCCAAGGTGAAGGGCATCCTGATCAACATCTTCGGCGGCATCATGAAGTGCGACGTGCTGGCCGAGGGCGTGATCGCCGCGGTCAAGGAGGTCGGGCTCTCGGTGCCGCTGGTGGTGCGCCTCGAGGGCACCAATGTGGACCAGGGCAAGGCGATCATCGCGGGCTCCGGCCTCGACGTCGTGTCGGCCGACGACCTCGACGACGCCGCTCAGAAGATCGTCAAGGCCGTGCGGGGGAACGCCTGATGTCCATCCTGATCGACGCCAACACCAAGGTCATCTGCCAGGGTTTCACCGGCAAGAACGGCACCTTCCATTCCGAGCAGGCGATCGCCTACGGCACCAAGATGGTCGGCGGCACCTCGCCCGGCAAGGGCGGCGCGACCCATCTCGGCCTGCCGGTGTTCGACACCGTCGCCGAGGCGAAGGAGAAGACCGGGGCCGACGCCTCGGTGATCTACGTCCCGCCGCCGGGCGCGGCCGACGCGATCTGCGAGGCGATCGACGCCGAGATCCCGCTGATCGTGTGCATCACCGAGGGCATCCCGGTGCTCGACATGGTGCGCGTCAAGCGGGCGCTCGAGGGCTCCAAGTCGCGCCTGATCGGGCCGAACTGCCCGGGCGTGATGACGGCCGGCGCGTGCAAGATCGGCATCATGCCGGGCAACATCTTCAAGTCCGGCTCGGTCGGCGTGCTGTCGCGCTCCGGCACCCTCACCTACGAGGCGGTCTTTCAGACCACCCGCGTCGGCCTCGGCCAGACCACCGCGGTCGGCATCGGCGGCGACCCGGTGAAGGGCACCGAGTTCATCGACATGCTCGAGAAGTTCCTGGCCGACCCGAAGACCGAGTCGATCATCATGATCGGCGAGATCGGCGGCTCGGCCGAGGAGGACGCGGCGCAGTTCGTGATCGACGAGGCCAAGCGCGGCCGCAAGAAGCCGATGGTCGGCTTCATCGCCGGCGTCACCGCGCCGCCCGGCCGTCGCATGGGCCACGCCGGTGCGATCATCGCCGGCGGCAAGGGCGACGCCAAGAGCAAGATCGCGGCGATGGAAGCGGCCGGCATAAAGGTGTCGCCGTCGCCGGCCCGGCTCGGCACCACCCTGCTCGATCTCCTCAAGAAGTGATCTCATGCGGGCGGCCGTTCGCGGCCGCCCGCGTGCTACGCTGAAGAGGTCCGGGCCGCAGGAGCATCACCCTTCGACCGGGACGCCCCTCTCGTCGAATCCGGCGAGGCCGCGATGGGACTGACGACGACGCGCGTGCGGCTCGAGAACGTCCGCCGGCCGGATCTCGCCCCGGTCGACGCGGAGGCGCTCGCCGACACGGGCGCGCTGCATCTGTGCATCCCCGAGCACGTCTCCCTTCAACTGTCACTCGACGAGTTCGACCGCCGCGAGGTCACGCTTGCCGACGGCTCGCGCCGCATGGTCTCCTATGTCGGGCCGCTGCTGGTCACGGTCGCCAACCGCAAAGGGCTGGTGGGGGCGATGGTGCTCGGCACCGAGGTCTTGCTCGGCGCGATCCCGATGGAGGATCTCGACCTCGTGGTGGTGCCGGGCAGCCGGCAGGTCGTGCCCAATCCGAACAATCCCAACGTCGCCGCCTCGATCGCCAAAGGTGTCCGCCCGGTCCGGCCGTGTGCCTCACGCTTCGCGCACGCCCCCGGCGAGCGGTGAACCGCCGTTCGGGTGCCGCTCCGGGCCGTTCCTGAATCGGCGTTCAGGAATGCCCGTCGATTCGCGCATGAAGTTATTGTGGCGACGCCGCAAGGCGCTTAAATAGGAGCCGACGGCGCCGTCGCCGGCCGTGACGGTCGCTGAAATCCCCCGCTCCCCAGGGGCCCGTCCCCGCTAGTCAGGACCCGTTCATGTCCCGCCAAGACGCGAACGCCGCCTTCGCCCTCACGTCCTTCCTCTATGGCGGCAACGCCGCCTATATCGAGGACCTCTACGCCCGCTTCGAGACCGACCCCAAGGCGGTCGACGCCGAGTGGCGGGAGTTCTTCGCCAGCATCAAGGACAATGCGAGGGAGACGACGCCGCTCGGGGCGTCGTGGGCGGAGCCGAACCTGTCGCAGGTGCCCAACGGGGCGTTCGGGATCTGGGATGGCGAGTCCGCCGAGGCGGCGGTGCGGATCGGCGACCGCATCGGCGAGAAGGCGCATTCCTACGGCGTCGAGGTGTCGGCCGGCGACGTCCAGCTCGCCACCCGCGACTCTCTGCACGCGCTGATGCTCATCCGCGCCTATCGCATGCGCGGCCACTTGCACGCGAATCTCGATCCGCTCGGCCTCGAGCCGCCGCAGGACCACGAGGAGCTCGACCCCAAGAGCTACGGCTTCACCGCCGCCGACTACGACCGCCGCATCTTCCTCGACTACGTGCTCGGCCTGCAGTTCGGCACGCTGCGCCAGATCATCGAGATCCTGAAGCGCACCTACTGCCACACGCTCGGCGTCGAGTTCATGCACATCTCCGACCCCGCCCAGAAGGCGTGGCTGCAGGAGCGCATCGAGGGGCCGGACAAGGAGATCCACTTCACCCGCGAGGGCAAGCGGGCGATCCTCAACAAGCTGGTCGAGGCGGAAGGCTTCGAAAAGTTCTGCGACGTCAAGTTCACCGGCACCAAGCGGTTCGGGCTGGACGGCGGCGAGTCGATGATCCCGGCGCTCGAGCAGATCATCAAGCGCGGCGGCGCGCTCGGCGTGAAGGAGATCGCCATCGGCATGGCGCATCGCGGCCGGCTCAACGTGCTGTCGCAGGTGATGGCCAAGCCGCATCGCGCGATCTTCCACGAGTTCAAGGGCGGCTCGTTCACCCCCGACGAGGTCGAGGGCTCGGGCGACGTGAAGTACCATCTCGGCGCCTCCTCGGACCGCGAGTTCGACGGCAACGCCGTGCATCTGTCGCTCACCGCCAACCCGTCGCACCTCGAGATCGTCAATCCGGTGGTGCTCGGCAAGACGCGGGCGAAGCAGGACCAGCACGGCTGCACCCACGACGACCGCACCTGCGTGCTGCCGCTGTTGATCTCGGGCGACGCCTCGTTCGCCGGCCAGGGCGTGGTGGCGGAGTGCTTCGGCCTGTCGGGCCTGCGCGGGCACCGCACCGGTGGGTCGATTCACTTCATCGTCAACAACCAGATCGGCTTCACCACCTATCCGCGCTACTCGCGCTCCTCGCCCTATCCGTCCGACACGGCGAAGATGATCGAGGCGCCGATCTTCCACGCCAACGGCGACGACCCGGAAGCGGTCGTGTTCGCCGCCAAGGTCGCGACCGAATTCCGGCAAAAATTCCAGAAGCCGGTCGTGGTCGACATGTTCTGCTACCGGCGCTACGGGCACAACGAGGGCGACGAGCCGTCCTTCACCCAGCCGCTGATGTACAAGCAGATCCGCTCGCACCGGACGACGCTGGAGATCTACGGCCAGAAGCTCGCCGAGGAAGGTGTCGTCACCGAGGGCGAGATCGAGAAGATGAAGGCCGACTGGCGCGCCAGGCTCGATGCCGAGTTCGACGCCGCGCACGGCTATCGCTCGAACAAGGCCGACTGGCTCGACGGCCGCTGGGCCGGCATGAAGGTGGCGGCGCCGAGCGACGACCCGCGCCGCGGCGTCACCGGCGTCGCGGTCGAGGCGCTGAAGGAGATCGGCGACAAGATCACCTCGGTGCCGGCGACCTTCAATCTCCACCGCACCATCCGTCGCTTCCTCGACACCCGCCGCAACGCGATCCGCTCGGGCGAAGGCATCGACTGGGCGACCGCCGAGGCGCTCGCCTTCTGCACCCTGCTCGCCGAGGGGCATCCGGTCCGCCTGTCCGGCCAGGACAGCGAGCGCGGCACCTTCTCGCAGCGCCACTCGGTGCTGATCGACCAGGACAACGAGAACCGCCACACGCCGTTCAACTACGTGAAGCCCGGCCAGGCCCGCTTCGAGGTGATCAACTCGATGCTGTCCGAGGAGGCGGTGCTCGGCTTCGAGTACGGCTACTCGCTCGCCGAGCCGAACGCGCTGGCCTTGTGGGAGGCGCAGTTCGGCGACTTCGCCAACGGCGCCCAGGTTGTGATCGACCAGTTCATCTCGTCGGGCGAGCGCAAGTGGCTGCGCATGTCGGGCCTGGTGCTGCTCCTGCCGCACGGCTACGAGGGCCAGGGGCCGGAGCACTCCTCCGCCCGCCTCGAGCGCTTCCTGCAGCTGTGCGCCGAGGACAACATGCAGGTCGCCTACTGCACGACGCCGGCGAACTACTTCCACATCCTGCGCCGCCAGCTCAAGCGCGACTTCCGCAAGCCGCTCGTGTTGATGACGCCGAAAAGCTTGCTGCGCCACAAGCGCGCGGTGTCGCGGCTCGACGACATGGCGGCCGGCACGACGTTCCACCGCCTGCTGCCGGACGACGCCGAGGGCAAGCGCGGCGATCACGTCCGCCTCGCCTCGGACCGCAAGATCCGCCGCGTCGTGCTGTGCACCGGAAAAGTCTATTACGACCTCTACGAGGAGCGCGAGAAGCGCGGCATCGACGACGTCTATCTGATGCGCATCGAGCAGCTCTATCCGTTCCCCACCAAGGCGCTGCTCGGCCGGCTCGGCCGCTTCAAGAACGCCGAGGTGGTGTGGTGCCAGGAGGAGCCGCGCAACATGGGGGCGTGGTCCTTCGTCGAGCCCTATCTCGAATGGGTCATGAACCAGGTCGCCGGCGAGTATCGTCGGCCGCGTTATGCCGGCCGGGCGCCCTCCGCCGCCACCGCGACCGGCCTGATGTCCAAGCATCTCGCCCAGCTCAAGTCGTTCCTGGACGACGCTCTGGGGTGAGCATGCGCGCGCCCCGCGCCGTCACTTCGCTGCGCGTGGCCGGCCCGGCTCCGGCGTCCGGCCACGTTTCCTCCCGACGAACCCCCCACCCTCGCGCCGGCGATCCGCCGCACACCATTCTTGGATGAGGACGATGGTTGACATCCGCGTGCCCACCTTGGGCGAGTCCGTGACCGAGGCCACGATCGGCCGCTGGTTCAAGAAGGCCGGCGACGCCGTCACGGTCGACGAGCCGCTGGTGGAGCTCGAGACCGACAAGGTCACCATCGAGGTGCCCGCGCCGGCCGCCGGCGTGCTGTCGGAGATCGCCGCCTCGAACGGCGAGACCGTCGCGGTCGGTGCCCTGCTCGGCCAGATCGCCGAGGGCGAAGGCGCCGCCGCCAACGGCGCGAGCGCGCCCGCCGCCGAAGCGGAAAAGCCCGCCGAGACGCCCGCCGCCGAGCCCGCTCCCGCTGCCGCCCCCGCCGCGCCGGCGCAAGCCGCCACGGCCAAGAGCGACGCGGTCGCCCCCGCGGTGCGCCGGCTGTCGGCCGAGAGCGGCATCGACCCGGCGACCGTCGAGGGCACCGGCAAGGACGGCCGGGTGACCAAGGCCGACATGATGGCCGCGATCGAGCGCGCCGCGGCGCAGCCGACCCCGGTGCCGCAGCCGGCCGCCGCCGTCCAGGCGCGCGCCCCCTCGCCGCCCGACGACGCCGCGCGCGAGGAGCGCGTGCGGATGAGCAAGCTGCGCCAGACCATCGCCCGTCGGCTGAAGGACGCCCAGCACACCGCCGCCATGCTGACGACCTTCAACGAGGTCGACATGACCGCGGTGATGGCGCTGCGCAACCAGTACAAGGATCTGTTCGAGAAGAAGCACCACGTGAAGCTCGGCTTCATGGGCTTCTTCACGCGCGCCTGCGTGCAGGCGCTCCGCGCCGTGCCGGCGGTCAATGCCGAGATCGACGGCGCCGACCTGATCTACAAGAATTATTATCACATCGGCGTGGCGGTCGGCACCGAGCGCGGCCTCGTGGTGCCGGTGATCCGCGACTGCCAGGACAAGTCGCTCGCGGAGATCGAGAAGGCGATCGGCGACGCCGGCAAGCGCGCCCGCGACGGCCAGCTCAAGATCGACGAGATGCAGGGCGGTACCTTCACGATCTCGAACGGTGGCGTCTACGGCTCGCTGATGTCGACGCCGATCCTCAACGCGCCGCAGTCCGGCATTCTCGGCATGCACAAGATCCAGGAGCGGCCGATGGTGGTCGGCGGCAAGATCGAGATCAGGCCGATGATGTATCTCGCGCTCTCCTACGATCACCGCATCGTCGACGGCAAGGAGGCGGTGACCTTCCTGGTGCGCGTCAAGGAGAGCCTCGAGGACCCGGCCCGGCTGGTGCTCGATCTCTGATCGGGCGCATACGACCGTCGCGGCACACGCGGCGGTCGTGGGCTGTCGCCGTTTCGTGATAGGATCGCGGCGCGGCAACGAGACCTCGGGATCCGACGATGGCCGACAACGTCGATTTGCGGTTTCTCGGCGAGCAGATCCGGCACATGCAGTCGGATCTGCGGCAGGTGCGGTCCGATCAGCTCCGGCTCGAGAGCGAGCAGGTGCAGATGCAGGACCGCCTCGCGCGCCTGGAGGCGCGGGTGGAGGCGGGGTTCGAGCGGCTCGAAACGCAAGCGAACGAGCGGTTCGGGCTGGTCCATCTTCGGACCGACGAGATCGTCGATCGAATCGGACGGATCGAGGCTCGGCTCGACGGGTTGGAAAACCGCCTCGACGACCTCGACCGGCGCGTCGGTGGTCTCGACGACCGGCTCGGCACCCTCGAGCAGAAGGTGGAAAACGGGTTCCGCGCGGTCGATGCCCGGCTCGACCAAATGTTTCAGACGATCGCCGCCAACACCGAGGTTCTTCTGGAGGCGATACTACCAGCGGCGGGAAACTATGACCTCATCCTGAGGGGCCGCGAAGCGGCCGTCTCGAAGGATGAGGCCCGCACCGTGGCCTCGCCCTTCGAGACGCACTCCTGCGGAGTGCTCCTCAGGACGAGGTCGGACTCTGTCGCCGTTGGTATGAGAAGCCGGCCGGCCGGTTGAACCGCCGCCGCCGTCCGGTCCGACCCCCACCGACATCGGCCGTGGCATGGTCCCGGCCCATCGAGGTATCGTCCACCATGCCTGCGACCCCCGTGCAGACAGAGCTGCTTCTCCTCGCCGGCAGCGTCGTGCTGCTGATCGTCCAGATCTTCCTCCAGTCGGGTCTGATGACCCGCGAGCTCGGCAGTACCTGGAACACCGGCCCGCGCGACGACGGCCGAAAGCCCACCGGCGTTCTCGCCGGCCGCGCCGAGCGCGCGCTGAAAAACCTCCTCGAGACCTATCCCGCCTTCGTCGGCCTGTTGCTGGCGCTGGTCGTCACCGGCCGCACCGGCGGGCTCGGTCTTCTCGGTGCACATCTGTGGTTCTGGGCGCGCGTCGCCTATGTGCCGCTCTATCTCGCGGGCGTCCCCGTCGTGCGCTCGCTCGTCTGGACAGTGGCGCTCGCCGGGCTCGTCACCATGCTCGCCGCGCTTCTCGTCTGATCCCTTCGCTCGAACCGGAAAAGCAAATGTCCTCGTACGATCTCGTCGTCATCGGCACCGGCCCCGGCGGTTACGTGTGCGCCATCCGCGCCGCCCAGCTCGGCCTGAAAACCGCCGTCGTGGAGAAGCGAAAGACTTTTGGCGGCACCTGCCTGAACGTCGGCTGCATCCCGTCGAAGGCGCTGCTGCACGCCTCCGAGCTGTTCGAGGAGGCCGGCCACGGCTTTGCCGCGATGGGGATCGGGGTCGACGCGCCGAAGCTCGACCTTCCGGCGATGATGAAGTTCAAGGACGAGGGCGTCGACGGCAACGTCAAGGGCGTCGGCTATCTCCTGAAGAAGAACAAGGTCGACACCTATCAGGGCGTCGGCCGCATCACCGCCCCCGGCAAGGTCGAGGTGACGGGTGACGGCGAGCCGCAGACGCTCGACGCCAAGGCGATCGTGATCGCCACCGGCTCCGACGTCGCGCCGCTGAAGGGTGTCACGATCGACGAGCAACGGATCGTGTCCTCGACCGGCGCGCTGGCGCTGGAAAAAGTGCCGGGCAAGCTTCTGGTGGTCGGCGCCGGGGTGATCGGGCTCGAGCTCGGCTCGGTGTGGCGCCGGCTCGGCAGCGAGGTCACGGTGGTCGAGTTCTTGGACCGCATCGTGCCCGGCCTCGACGGCGACGTCGCGAAGCAGTTCCAGCGCATCCTCGAGCGCCAGGGTTTTTCCTTCAAGCTCTCCACCAAGGTGACCGGCATCGACACCGCCGGCGACACGCTGAAGGTGACGGTGGAGCCCGCCAATGGCGGCGATGCCGAGACGATCGAGGCCGACGTCGTGCTGGTCGCGATCGGCCGCATTCCCTTCACCGACGGGCTCGGGCTCGACGAGGTCGGCGTCGCGCGCGACGAGCGCGGCCGCATCGTCACCGATGCGCATTTCGCCACCAACGTGTCCGGCATCTATGCGATCGGCGACGTGATCGCGGGGCCGATGCTCGCCCACAAGGCGGAGGACGAGGGCGTGGCGGTCGCCGAGATCCTCGCCGGCAAGCCGGGCCACGTGAATTACGACGTGATTCCGGGCGTGGTCTACACCGCGCCGGAGCTCGCCTCGGTCGGCAAGAGCGAGGAGGAGCTGAAGGCCGCGGGTATCTCTTATGTGGTGGGAAAATTCCCGTTCACCGCCAACGGCCGCGCAAAGGTGAACCGGCAGACCGACGGCTTCGTGAAGGTGTTGGCGGACGCTGAGACCGATCGGGTGCTCGGTGTGCACATTCTGGGGCCGGACGCGGGCAACATGATCGCCGAGGCCGCGATCGCGATGGAGTTCGGCGCCTCGTCCGAGGACATCGCCCGCACCTGCCACGCCCATCCGACGCTCAGCGAGGCGGTGAAGGAAGCCGCGCTCGCGGTCGACAAGCGCGCGATCCACATGTGATCGAGGGGGGGGCTCGCCCGCCCCTCCCGCCCCCGTGACGGGCTTCGCCCCGGCTCCGTGCGAGCCGGGGGCCGGGGACGGCGCCCGCACGTGGTACCGGCGTCGCCGCGCGAGCACCCTTCGACCCGGCGAGAACTTTCCTGTACGAGTGTCGGGAGACCGGGCGAGCCCGCTCGCCCGCCGTGCCCCGCCTGCACCTCCGGGAAAACGTTCAGGATCCGGAATGCCCGCCTCCCAGCACGTCACGCCGAAATCCGACATCGCCATCTCGCAGGACACGCCCAAGCGGCCGATCCTCGACGTCGCCCGCGACACCCTCGGCATCGGCGCCGACGACCTCGAGCCCTATGGCCGCTACAAGGCGAAGATCTCGCTCGATCGCGTCGAGGCGCTGAAGGACCGCCCGTCCGGCAAGCTGATCCTGGTCACCGCCATCACCCCGACCCCCGCCGGCGAGGGCAAGACCACGACCACGGTCGGCCTCACCGACGCGCTGCGCCACATCGGCGAGAAGGCGATGCTGTGCCTGCGCGAGCCGAGCCTCGGCCCGTCCTTCGGCCAGAAGGGCGGGGCGGCCGGCGGCGGCTTCGCCCAGGTGGTGCCGATGGAGGACATCAACCTCCATTTCACCGGAGACTTCCACGCGATCGGCGCCGCCCACAACCTGCTCGCGGCGATGATCGACAATCACCTCTATTGGGGCAACGATCTCGGCATCGACAGTCGCCGCGTCACCTGGCGGCGGGCGATGGACATGAACGACCGCGCGCTGCGCGACATCGTCTGCTCGCTCGGCGGGGTCGCCAACGGGTTTCCGCGCGAGGCGGGGTTCGACATCACCGTCGCCTCCGAGGTGATGGCGATCTTCTGCCTCGCGAAAAACCTCGCGGACCTGAAGGCGCGGCTCGGCGAGATCGTGATCGGCGCCACCCGCGACAAGGCGCCGGTGCGGGCGCGCGACCTGTCCGCCCACGGGGCGATGACCGCGCTTCTGAAGGACGCGCTCGCGCCCAACCTCGTGCAGACGCTCGAAGGCACCCCCGCCTTCGTGCATGGCGGTCCGTTCGCCAACATCGCGCACGGCTGCAACTCGGTGCTCGCCACCACGACCGCGCTGAAGCTCGCCGACTGGGTGGTGACGGAGGCCGGCTTCGGCGCCGATCTCGGGGCGGAGAAGTTCTTCGACATCAAGTGCCGCAAGACCGGGCTCGAGCCGGCCGGCGTGGTGTTGGTCGCGACCGTCCGGGCGCTGAAGATGCACGGCGGCGTCCGCCGCGAGGATCTCCGCAGCGAAAACCTTCCCGCGCTCGAGGAGGGGCTTTCGAACCTGCGCCGGCACGTGGAGAATTTACAAAAATTCGGGTTCTCGCCGGTGGTCGCGATCAACCGCTTCTCGGCCGACACGCCCGCCGAGATCGCGCTGGTGCAAAAAGCCTGCACGGCGCTCGGGGTCGAGGCGGTGCTGGCCGATCATTGGGCGGAGGGCGGTGCGGGCGCCGCCGACCTCGCCCGCGCGGTGGTGCGCACCGTGAACGGCAGCGCCCAAAAGCTGAAGCTGCTCTACCCCGACGAGATGCCGCTGGTGGAGAAGATCCGCACGGTGGCGCGCGAGATCTACCGGGCGAGCGACATCGCGCTCGACGCCCCGGTCGCCGAGCAGCTCGCCGCCTGGCAGGCCGCGGGGCACGGCCGCCTGCCGGTGTGCATCGCCAAGACGCAGTACAGCTTCTCGACCAATCACGAGATCAAGGGCGCGCCGACCGGCCACATCGTCCATGTCCGCGAGGTGCGGCTCGCCGCCGGCGCCGGCTTCGTGGTGGCGATCTGCGGGGACATGATGACCATGCCCGGCCTGCCGAAGGTTCCCGCCGCCACCGCCATCGACGTCTTGCCGGACGGCCGCATCGTCGGCCTGTTCTAGCCGGCCAGACTCGTCCGGACCAGGCTCGCCTGGACCGGACCGGTCGCAACACCCCACCTCGCAGTTTCCTTTTCCGCTGGAGCGGGCTACCACGCGGCCGTGTGGGAGTGGGGTCGGTCGCGCATGCTCTACGACGTCTTCAAGGTGATCCATGTCGTCGGCGTCGTGGTGCTGGTGGGCAACGTGACGGTGACCGCGTTCTGGAAGGTGTTTGCCGACCGCAACGGCGACCCGCGGGTGGTCGCCTTCGGCCAGCGGCTCGTCACCATCACCGATTGGGTCTTCACCGTCGGCGGCATCGTGCTGATCTTCGTCGGCGGCTACGGCGCCGCCTTCGCCGCGGGCATGAACCCGTTCGGCTCGGCCTGGCTGAACTGGGGCCAGGGTTTGTTCGTCGCCTCCGGCCTGATCTGGCTCGGCATCCTGATCCCGGCGCAGATCCGCCTCGCCCGCGTCGCCCGCACCTTCGAGAAGGGCGGCGAGGTGCCGGAGGACTACTGGCGCATCGGCCGCCGCTGGCTCTTCTGGGGAATCGTCGCGACCTTCCCGCTGGTCGGCGCCATCGCGGTGATGATCCTCAAGCCGTGAGCGGCCCGCCGCCAAATCGCGCCGCTCGTCGGGCGCGTTGACGCCGGCGCCGGCCGGTCCCGCCGTTCGTGCCTCTTGCATTTCGCCCCGCCCCTCGCCATGGTCGCCCGCCATGGACGATCACACGCAGACTTCGACTCTCGCCCGCCCGTCGGCCGCGCCGACCACGGCGGTGCGCCACGACTGGACGCGCGACGAGATCCGCGCGCTGTTCGACCGGCCCTTTCCCGAGCTGATCTATGCCGCGCAGCGCGTGCATCGCGAGCGGTTCGACCCGTGCGAGGTGCAGATCTCGACCCTCCTGTCGGTCAAGACCGGCGGCTGCTCGGAGGATTGCGGCTACTGCCCGCAGAGCGCCCACCACGAGGCGGGCGTCAAGGCCGGCAAGCTGATGTCGGTCGAGGCGGTGCTCGCCGAGGCCAAGGCCGCCAAGGACGCCGGCGCCAGCCGCTTCTGCATGGGCGCCGCCTGGCGCGAGCCGAAGGACCGCGACCTCGACGACATCTGCAAGATGGTCGAGGGTGTGCGCGAGCTCGGGCTCGAGACCTGCATGACGCTCGGCATGCTGACCCGGAAGCAGGCCCACCGCCTGAAGGACTCCGGCCTCGACTACTACAACCACAATCTCGACACCTCGCCGGAATTCTACGGCAACATCATCACCACCCGCACCTATCAGGACCGGCTCGACACCATCGCCCACGTGCGCGAGGCGGGCATCAACGTGTGCTGCGGCGGTATCGTCGGCATGGGCGAGTCGCGCGAGGACCGGGTCGGCATGATCGAGGCTTTGGCGACCCTGCCGGAGCATCCCGATTCCGTGCCGATCAATCTCTTGGTGCAGGTGGAAGGCACGCCGCTCGCAAATGTCGCGCCGTTCGACGGGCTCGAATTCGTGCGCACCATCGCGGTCGCCCGCCTCACCATGCCGGCCTCGATGGTCCGCCTCTCGGCCGGCCGCGAGGAGATGACGGACGAGCTGCAGACGCTGTGCTTCCTCGCCGGCGCCAACTCGATCTTCTGCGGCCCGAAGCTTCTCACCACGCCCAACCCGGACATGGACAAGGACATGGCGCTGCTGGACAAGCTCGGCATGACCCCGATGAAGTGATGTTCGGACGATCGACGAGACGGCTGATTTTCCGTCTCCCGAAAAAACGCGCCGCGCCACCCCGCGGCGCGTTTTTTTGTTTTTTTCGAGGGCCCCTCGCCCCCTCTTGAAGGGCGGGGACGCCGCGCTAAATCGAATGATGCCGGTCGCCGTCAGGGACCGGCGAGACCCCAGGGGGCCCGGCTCTTTGGGAGGGCTCCCCGGTGCTGTGTTGCTCATGGAAGAACACGGACGAAAGGAGTGATCGTCATGCTCGGTAACCTCATTCCCTGGACGCGCGGGCGCGACGTCGAGGTGCGCCGCGGCGGCGGCGAGGCCGATCCCTTCCTCACCCTCCACCGCGAGATGAACCGCCTGTTCGACGACGTTTTTCGCGGCTTCGACATCACGCCGTACGGCGCCGGCCGCGGCGCGGGTTGGACGCCCGCCACCTGGCCGAGTGTGGAAATCCGCGACGCCGACAAGGCGATCGAGGTTTTGGCGGAGCTGCCCGGCCTCGACCGCAAGGACGTGCAGATCGAGCTCGCCAACGGCGTCCTCACCATCCGCGGCGAGAAGAAGACCGCCACCGAGGACAAGGACAGGCTGTTCAGCGAGCGGACGTTTGGCCGCTTCGAGCGCCGCATCCCGGTCGAGGGCGTCGACGAGGACGAGGTGACCGCCGCCTTCGACAACGGCGTGCTGACCGTGACGCTGCCCAAGACCGCGCAGGCGCAGACGAAGGTCAAGCGCATCGCCATCGACGGCCACTGACGGCCGCCCGTCTCGCCGGGTTTTTTTCTGTTGCTCGGCCCGGCGGGACGCGACACCGACGCGACACCGGTGTCGTTCAGGTCGGTTGCGGGCTCGGCGGCGACGCCGGGCCCGTCGCGTTTTCAGACCCACGGCGACAGAGCCCGACCTCGCCCTTCGAGACGGCCGCTTCGCGGCCCCTCGGGACGAGGTCATCGTCTGCTGCCCTCGGTATCGGGCGAAACCCGAGAGGCGTCCGCCGGCCTCACATCCAGATCGCCATCGGCAGGCCGAACGGGTCGGTCTCCGGCGGGTTCGGATAGGACACCGCCTCGCCCGCCCGCAGCCGCCGCGCGGTGACCGCGCAGGCGAGCGCATCGAGCACGTCGTCCTCGCCGGCGCCGGGCGGCGCCCGCAGCTCCAGCGCCCCGGCCGGCAGGCCGGCGGTCGCCAGCAGCTTCCGTCGCAGCGCGAGCCCGCGCCCGAACGGCTGGCCGCGCACCTTCTTCGGCTCGCCGAGCGGCGTCTCGCCGTTGAGCCGCCAGAACGTCACCTCCGGATGCGTCTCGAACACCCGCCGCGCGACGCCCGGCTCGGTGCGCAAGACCTCGTCGACCTCGCGGATTTTTGGAAACAGGCAAAAGGCCTGGATCGACACCCCCTTGGGCGGATCGGAGGTGGCCCGGGCGATCTCCGAGGCGCGGGCATGCGCCGCGAGCATCTCGTCGACGTTCGGCACCCAGCCGGCCTCGGCATAGATCGCCGGCCGCGCCGGCGTGGAGAACACCGACGACTGCCGCGCCCCGAGCAGCGGCCGCACCGCGGTCTCCGCCGCCCGTCCGCCGCGGCCGATCCGCTCCGGCAGGCCGATCGGGATGTCGATGGCGATCAGCCCCGGCCGCTCGACCGCCTCCAACAGATCGGTGAAGCGCCGAAACACCCGCAGCCGGACCGTTCCGTCCCCCGGCGGAACGAAGGCGGCGAGCCAGCCGCCGGCACATGCGTCCACCCCTGCGAGCCACGCCTCGTCCATGAATGCACCCCGTCAGCGTTCGAACCGCCTTGGCAGGACAGCCGTACCACGGATAGGCTCGTTCCGCCTCCTCGCCCAGGCCCCCGCAGGGTGGAGCCGACGATTTTTCCGGAGACCTTTCATGACCATTCGTCCGCGCCGCAGCGTGCTCTACATGCCCGGTTCCAACACCCGCGCGATGGAGAAGGCCAAAACCCTGCCGATCGACGCCGTGATCCTCGACCTCGAGGATTCGGTCGCCCCCGACGCCAAGGCGGAGGCGCGAAAGCTGGTCGGCGAGGCGGTGACGGCCGGCGGCTACGGCCGCCGCGAGGTGTTCGTCCGGGTGAACGGGCTCGACACGCCCTGGTTCGCCGACGACCTCGAGGCGGCGATCGCCTGCGCGCCCGACGTGATCCTGGTGCCGAAGATCTCCACGCCCCAGGAGCTGCTGCAGATCGGCCAGCGCCTGCTCGACCGCAAGGCCGACCCGCGCATCCGCATCTGGGCGATGATCGAGACGCCGCTGGCGATCTTCGACATCCGCGCGCTCGCCGCGGTCGCCGCCGACCCGGAAACCCGCCTCGGCGGCTTCGTGATGGGCACCAACGACCTCGCCAAGGAGACGCGGGTGCGGCTGGTGCCGGGCCGGGCGCCGATGACCGGGTGGCTCGCGAACTGCGTGCTGGCCGCCCACGCCTACGGCATCGACGTGGTCGACGGCGTCTACAACGCGCTCGCCGACCTCGACGGCTTTCGGCGCGAGTGCGAGGAGGGCCGCGACCTCGGCTTCGACGGCAAGACCCTGATCCATCCGAACCAGGTCGAGCCGTGCAACGCGGTCTTTTCGCCCTCCGTCGACGAGGTGGCGCTGGCGAGGAAGATGATCGCCGCCTTCGACCTGCCGGAGAACCGCGGCAAGGGGGTGGTGCAGATCGACGGCCGGATGGTCGAACGCTTGCACGCCGAGATGGCCCGCCGCACCGTCGCCATCGCCGAGGCGATCGGGATGGGGTGAGGCGGGCGGGGGGCTCGGGACGGGGGCGGCGTCTGCTGTCCTGAAAGACAAAGCTCGGTGTCGCCCCGCTGCAAACGCGGTCGGGGCGAACGGGCGCCGGTGGCGGCTATTCGGCCGGCGTGGCGGAGAGGGGGAGATTCGAACTCCCGATAGGGTTACCCCTATGCCGCATTTCGAGTGCGGTGCATTCAACCACTCTGCCACCTCTCCGCGGGGCCGAGGGCGGGGTGTTTCACCCGCGGCCGCCCTTCTACACGAACCACCGGCCGACACAAGACCGCTCGCGACCCCTTGCGCCCCCGCGCATGGCAAAGCATCCCTTCGCCACTCGCTGGTCGCCACTCGCCACTCGCTGGTCGCGACCCCGTGCCCGGCAGGCCGTCGTCCGCAGGCCTCCGCGCCACCGCATTCCTTGACAGCGCCCGGTCGCGCCGTCATAACCCCCACACGCGGCGCGGGCCTTTCGGCCGGCGCTTCGCGTCGTGGCCGCGTCGCAGCCTTTTTTCGAATCACCTTTTCGGGGTCGTCCTGCGAGCCCGTGTCGGTCTCGGAAGAATCCCGCGGGCGTGACCTTTCACCCGAACCGACTGCAAGAAGCCGGCTCTTCGAGGCCGGTGCCGAACACGAAGGACGAAAGATGTTCGCAGTCATCAAGACCGGCGGGAAGCAGTATCGCGTCGCCGCCGACGACCTGGTCCAGGTCGACACCATCGCGGGCGAGCCCGGCGACACCGTCACCTTCGGCGAGGTGCTGGTGGTCGGCGGGGACGAGACCCTGCTCGGCACACCGACCGTCGCGGGCGCCTGCGTCGCCGGCGAGCTGGTGTCCCAGGGCCGCGGCCCCAAGGTGATCGCCTTCAAGAAGCGCCGCCGCAAGAACTCGCGGCGCAAGCGCGGCCATCGGCAGGATTTTTCGCTGGTGCGCATCACCGAGATCCTCACCGACGGGCGCCAGCCCTCCGGCAAGGCCGCGGCTCCCGCGGACGCACCGGCAGGCGAATCGGCGGCTCCGGAATCGGGCGAGACCGCGGCCTGAGGCGACACCATTTGTTGATCGATGCCCGGCCCGGCCGGTGATCATTCGGTCACAAACCGAAGCTAAACCCTCGAGCGAAACGGACAAGAGAGCAATGGCTCACAAAAAAGCAGGCGGCTCCTCGCGCAACGGGCGCGACTCCGCCGGTCAACGCCTCGGCGTGAAGATGTTCGGCGGCGAGCAGTGCCGTGCCGGCAACATCATCGTGCGCCAGCGCGGCACCCAATGGCATCCCGGCGACAATGTGGGTCTCGGCAAGGACCACACCTTGTTCGCGCTGGTCGACGGTCGGATCGCGTTCCGCACCAAGGCCAAAGGCCGCACCTACATTTCCGTCGTACCGACGGCGGAGGCTGCGGCCGAATAGACGGCGGATCGAGGTGGTCCGCCGGCGCTGGTCGCCCCGGTGGATCCGAAGAGCGGGTTTGCACGGGGGGTGGCCGGCACCGGTCTCCCCTCGTCGTGTTTCTGGAAGAGGAGCCCGCAATGACGATCCTGGAGCGACCGCACGCCTGCCCGAGCGAGACGTGCACCCACGTTCTCGAGACGGAGCGTCTCGTCCTGCGTGCCCCGCGCCTTCAGGACGCCGAGACGGTCACCGCCCTCGCCGGCGATCGGCGCATCGCCGAGAACACGCTGCGCATCCCGCACCCCTACCGGCTCGGCGATGCCGAGGACTGGATCGCCTCCACCAATGTCGAAGGCCGCGACGAGACCTTTCTGATCACGTTGCGCGACGACGATGCGGTGACGGGCGGTGCGGTGATCGGGGCCTGCGGGCTCGAATGGCGCAACGGCCGCGATCCCGAGGTCGGCTACTGGCTGGGCGCCGAGCACTGGGGCAAGGGCTACGCCACCGAGGCGTTGCGCGCGCTGGTCGACCACGCCTTTGCCGATCACGAGTACGACGTGCTGCTGGCCGGCGCCCGCACCAGCAATCCCGCCTCGCGGCGGGTGCTGGAGAAGTGCGGCTTCCAGTGGACCGGCGTCGTGCTGCACCGCATCCGGGCGATCGCCTCCTCGGCGCCGGTCGACTGCCTGCGGCTCGAACGCTCGGTGTGGGTTTCGCTGAAGCAGTGGGGCCGCGCCTCGACCCGCGTGCGCCGGGTGTCCTAGGGGCGCGACGCTCGACCCCGCATCGCCTCGGCCGACGCGCTTCGGCGCCCGGCCGGGGCGCTCGCTTTGAAAACGGCCGGGAGACCGGCTATTTTCGTCCCATGAGCACCCACACCGTCGAGGCGACCGACCAGCTCTCCGACCTGATCGACCGCGCGCAGCGCGGCGACGAGGTCTTGATCACGCGCCACGGCGAGCCGGTGGCGAGGATTTCTCCGGTCGCCACCGAAACGAGCCCGGATCCGGCGGAAAGGCCGGTCTCGGCCGAGGCGGTGGATTGGCTGGTGGCGAACAGGGTCCGCCAGCATCCCGGCCGGGAGGATGCCGGCTCGTTGCTGTCGCGCCTGCGCGACGAGGGTGAGCATTGAGGATCTATCTCGACGCGAGTGTCCTCGTCGCGGCCTTCACCGGTGACGTCCACAATTCCACGGCCGAGCGTGTGCTTCGGTCCCGTCCCGTGATCGTGGTGAGCGACTTCGCCGCGGCGGAGTTCGCCTCGGCGATCTCCCGGCAGGTGCGCACGCGCGACCTCACGGTCGAGGAGGCGCGCCGCGTCTTCGCCAATTTCGACGCCTGGACCACACGCGAGGCCCGGCGCGTCGAGACCACCCCCGCCGACGTCGCCGCCTGTGCCGGCTGGCTGCGCCGGCTCGACCTGCCGCTGCGCACGCCGGACGCCCTGAACATCGCGATCGCGCGCCGGGTCGACGCTCGGCTCTTGACGTTCGACGCCCGGATGGAGACATCGGCGAAAACCCTCGGCGTCGCGGTGCTCGACCGCGCCCTTTGAAGATCACGAGACAGCGATGAAATTCCTCGACCAGGCCAAGGTCTATATCCGCTCCGGTAACGGCGGGGCGGGCTGCGTCTCGTTCCGGCGCGAAAAATTCCTCGAATTCGGCGGGCCGAACGGCGGCGACGGCGGGCGCGGCGGCGACGTGGTGGTGGAGTGCGTCGACGGCCTCAACACCCTGATCGACTACCGCTACCAGCAGCACTTCAAGGCAAAGACCGGCGGTCACGGCATGGGTAAGGACCGCGCCGGCGGGCGCGGCGCCGACATCGTGATGAAGGTGCCGGTCGGCACCCAGGTGTTCGACGAGGACAACGAGACGCTGCTCGCCGATCTCACCGCGGTCGGCCAGCGCGTGGTGATCGCCAAGGGCGGCAATGGCGGCTTCGGCAACGCCCACTTCAAGAGCTCGACCAATCAGGCGCCGCGGCGCGCCAATCCCGGCCACGAGGGCGAGGAGCGCACCATCTGGCTGCGCCTCAAGCTGATCGCCGACGCCGGCCTGGTCGGCCTGCCGAACGCGGGAAAATCGACCTTCCTCGCCGCGGTGAGCGCGGCACGGCCGAAAATCGCCGACTATCCGTTCACGACGCTGCACCCGCAGCTCGGCGTGGTCGGGGTCGACGGGCGCGAGTTCGTGCTCGCCGACATTCCCGGCCTGATCGAGGGCGCGAGCGAGGGCGCCGGGCTCGGCACCCGCTTCCTCGGCCATCTCGAGCGCTGCCGGGTGCTGCTGCATCTGGTCGACGGCACCTGCGAGCACGCCGGCAAAGCCTACAAGACCGTGCGGGGAGAACTCTCCGCCTACGAGCACGACCTGACCGACAAGCCGGAGATCGTCGCGCTCAACAAGGCCGATGCGCTGT
Organism: Rhodovulum sp. PH10; assembly: GCF_000293785.1. Classification (GTDB taxonomy): domain Bacteria; phylum Pseudomonadota; class Alphaproteobacteria; order Rhizobiales; family Xanthobacteraceae; genus Rhodoplanes. The sequence continues at coordinate 75,298 of NZ_AKZI01000012.1, forward strand.
CGCCCGAGGATCTGAAGCAGCAGCTCGCCCGCCTGAAGCGCGCCGCCAAGAAAACCCCGCTGGTGATGTCGGGCGTCTCCGGCCAGGGCGTGCCCGAGGTTTTGCGCGCACTGTTTTCGGTCATCGACGGTGCGCGAACGGAAGCCGGCGAGGCGGAGGTCGCGGAGCCCGTCTGGCAGCCGTGAGCCGGCGGCGTGTCGGTCGCGCCGCCCCGCCCCGCCCCGCCCCGTGCCATGGTGACAAATTACCGAAGCTTCATTTGAACGCGCCGCGGCCGCCTGCGACAAGCTGGCGGTCCGATTCCGACATTCGCATCCGCCGCCGCGAATTCGGTCGCGAATGTCGGAATCGAAAGACCACTAGCCGTGATGGAGTTCTAGTGGAGCTTCGAATTCGAGTTCGAGAACGAGCATGCGGCCGGGTGGGACTCGAACGTCGAATTCGCTCCACTGGCATTGCCGAAAGGGGCTCGTTCATGAAACGCCGACTGCTGCAGCTGCATCGCTGGATCACGCTGGTCTTTTCGCTGCCGCTCGCGGTGCTGCTGATCACCGGGCTCGTGCTCTCCTTCGAGCCGATGGTGGCGACCAACGCCATCGTGCCGGGCAGCCTCTCCGCCCAAAAGCTCGACGGCCTGCTGGCGCAGCACGATCCCGCCGGCAAGGCGCGCGGCCTGTTCGTGCGCTCCTATGACGGCCCGGCCGGCTCGATGACGCTGGTCGGCGCCGCCGACAAGCCCAAGGTGATCGACCTCGCGACCGGCGAGGAGAAGCCCGGCACCGGCCGGCTCGCCGGCCTGTTCCAGCAGTCGCGCATGCTGCACGAGCACATGCTCGACCAGCGCTGGCTGGTCTCGCTCAGCACCGCCGCGATGCTGGTGCTGATCGCGCTCGGCGTGCTGATGGGCTGGCCGCGGCTCGCCAACTCGCTGTCCGGCTGGCACAAGGGGCTCGCCTGGATCGGCCTGCCGCTGGTGATCGCGAGCCCGCTCACCGGCCTGTTCATCGCCTTCGGCGTCACGTTCGCGCCGTCCACCCCTTCGCCGAGGGCCGCTGCGCCGACGACGCTGCGCGAGACCGTGCAAACGGTCGCCGCGACGCACGATCCCTCCCGCCTGATCTGGATTCGCTCGCGCGGAAACGCGCACCTGGTACGGCTCGACGACGCCGGCGAGTACCGCGTCTATGCGGCCGGCCGCGACGGGCTGGTCGCCACCCCGCGCAACTGGCCGCGGCTGATCCACGAGGGCAACTGGGCCGGCACGCTGTCGGCGATGGTCGACGTGATCACGTCGGTCGTGCTGATCGGCCTTTTCGCCACCGGGCTCGTTTTGTGGGGACGCCGCACGCTGCGCCGCCGCCGCAATGCCCGCGCCGCCGCGGGGGTGGCCGCCTGATCGCCCGTGCGCGGGTGAGGTGGCTTCCCGCCGATAAAAGACCTCACCCGCCGTTCACCAAGGTCCTCAGGCGCTGCGCGTCGCGCGGCGCCGCGCTCTTCTGGTCGTTGTCGAAATAGACGTAGACGGTGCGCATCTGCCGCCGCCAGGTGAGGATGTGGTCGGCCCAGTGCTCGAGCACCTGATCCGGGTAGTTCTCGCGGTAGTCGCCCGACGGGCCGTGCGCGCGGATATAGACGTGGCGGGCCGTCACGTGCCACGGCGTCGGCGCGTCCTGATGGTCGGACAGGCACAGCGCGACATCGTGCTGGCGCAGCAGATCGAACACCGCGTCGTCGAACCAGCTCGCGTCGCGCACCTCGAGCGCGTAGGGGCGGTTCTTCGGCAGCATGCCGAGAAACATCGTCAGCCGATCGCGGTCGAGCGTGAAGCGCGAGGGCAGCTGAAACAGCACCGGCCCCGCCTTGGCGCCGAGTTTTTCGAGCCGCGTCTCCATCAGCGCGAGCGACACGCCGGTGCGCTCCGACAGCCGCTTCCAGTGGGTGATGAAGCGCGACGCCTTCCAGGCGAACACGAAGTCGTCCGGCGTCTGCTGGCGCCAGGCGGTGACCGCCGGCAGCGACGGCGTGCGGTAGAACGAGCCGTTGATCTCCGCGGTGTCGAACTGGGTGCCGTACCAGGAGAGCCATTTGCGCCGCGGCAGGTCGGACGGGAAGAACGGGCCGCGCCAGCCGTCGTAGCTCCAGCCCGAGGTGCCGATGTGAACGCGCGCAGTGTCGGGCAAGCGGGACTCTCCTGGTCCGGTCGGGCAGCCGACGGGCCGCCCGCGACTGCCCCGCGCGGCGCCGCGCGGCGCCCCACGAAGCTCGAGGTCTAGGCATAACCCGCCGGCTGCCTCCGGGTTCGCCGGGGCGGTGGTAGCCGGCCCGCGCGTGCGGCCGACCTCGCGCATCGGGTCGGGCGGCGAACGCGGGCGGCGAACTCGGGCGGTGACGTTGCGGGGCGATACTCGGGGCGGTCGGCGTCGCCGATGGCGCGCGCAGCGGCCCGGCTGCCGTGCACGGTGCGCGATTGCCAAGCCTCGCGTCGTGTGGGAGACGAAGGCGCCATGTCCAGTTCGCGTCCGTCCGTGTCCGCCGCCGTCACGAAGAAACAGTCCGCACCGCGACCGTTCCCCCTGCACCGTCCGCGCGCCATGCTCCACAATCCACCCGCCCTGAGCGATTTCGGCCGGATCGTCGTCAAGGTCGGCTCCGCCCTGCTGGTCGATTCGCAGGCCGGCTGCGTGCGCGAGGCGTGGCTCGCCTCGCTGGTCGACGACCTCGCCGCGCTGCATGCCGAAGGGCGCGACCTTCTGGTGGTGTCGTCGGGCGCGGTGGCGCTCGGCCGCTCGCTCCTGCATCTGCCGCGCGGGCCGCTCGCGCTCGAGGACAGCCAGGCCGCCGCCGCGGTCGGCCAGATCGCCCTCGCCCGCCTGTGGGCCGAGGCGCTCGGCGGCCACGGCATCACCGCCGGCCAGGTTCTGGTGACGCTCGGCGACACCGAGGAGCGCCGCCGCTACCTCAACGCCCGCTCGACCCTCGGCCGGCTGATGGAATGGCGCGCGGTGCCGGTGATCAACGAGAACGACACCGTCGCCACCAACGAGATCCGCTACGGCGACAACGACCGCCTCGCCGCCCGGGTCGCCACCATGGCGAGCGCCGACCTCCTCGTGCTGCTGTCGGACATCGACGGCCTCTACACCGCGCCGCCGGCGAAGGATCCGGCCGCCACGCTGATCCCGGTGGTCGAGCGGATCGGGCCGGAGATCGAGGCGATGGCCGGCGATTCCGCCTCCGAGCTGTCGCGCGGCGGCATGCGCACCAAGATCGAGGCGGGCAAGATCGCCACCGCCGCCGGCACCCACATGGTGATCGCGTCCGGCCGCGTCGACCATCCGCTCGAGGCGGTGGCCGGGGGTGGCCGGGCCACCTGGTTCCTCGCCAGCGACAACCCCGTCACCTCGCGCAAGCGCTGGATCGGCGGCTCGCTCGAGCCGCACGGCACGCTGCACATCGACGCCGGCGCGGTGGCGGCGCTGCGCCGCGGCAAGAGCCTGCTGCCGGCCGGCGTGCGCCGCATCGAGGGCGGCTTCGCCCGCGGCGACGCGGTGATCGTGCGCGGGCCCGACGGCCGCGAGATCGGCCGCGGCCTGGTCGCCTACGACGCCGAGGACGCCGAGCGCATCCGCGGGCATTCGTCGGCGGACATCCCGAACATCCTCGGCACCCACGGCCGCGCCGAGATGATCCACCGCGACGACCTCGTGATCGGCCAGGCCTAGCCGGCCCGCAGTTTTGCGCGGCGACCGCTGGCCGTCCTGCCGTCCGCCCGACGCCGAGGTTTCGGCCGCCCGGCACGCCGCCGGACCGCTCGACCGCCGCGATCCTCACCCCCGGCCGACGAGGCCCGACCGCCGACGGCAGGGAGCCGGAGGAAGAGGCGTCCCGGCGGCCGCGGAGGTTTGCCCGGCGCACCGCCCGAGACCCGACCCGTTGGCAAAACCCCGCTGCAGCCGCAGTCGCGCGCTGCCCACAAGCGCCCCGGCGGCCGGTGTCCGCGGCCACGGTTTGCCGGGATTCCGTCCGGGCGCCATCGCGTAGCGCGCTCGGCACCGGAAGCCGCGGATCACCGAGCGTTTGCGGACACTCGTCCGCGCCGTTGGCAAACTCCCGGGGCTCGGCACGCCACCGGACCGCTCGACCGCCGCGATCCTCACCCCGGCCGACGAGGCCCGACCGCCGACGGCAGGGAGCCGGAGGAAGAGGCGTCCCGGCGGCCGCGGAGGTTTGCCCGGCGCACCGCCCGCGACCGGACCCGATGGCAAAACCTCGCAAGGTCCACGGACATGGGACCTCTTCTGCGCCCGTAGCACATGGCGCGCGTGGCTCGCGTATGCGGCCGACCGAGCGTCGCGGCGAATCCCTCCGGTGGCAGGCGGCGACGGGTGCGGTTCGACCATCGCCGCGAGCCGCCGCCGAGAAGCCCTGCGCGAGCCGCAGTGCGCCCGGCGGCTACCATTCGGAGGCACTCGCGCGGCACCCGCGGCACGGCACGGCGCCCGATGCCCCGGGTTCGGCCAGCCGAGCGAACCGCGGTGCTCGACGTCTATGCACGGCGTCGATGCACGACGTCGGTGCACGACCATGTACCGTCGGCCGGGCTCCTCGCGCCGGGCCCGAACTCGCCGAACCGCCCGAATGCTCACCGTCGGTCCGCCCACCGGCCTCCGTGACACCGGAACGGGCCCACGGAGCCGGAACAGGCCCACGGAACGCCCGGACGGTCGTGATGCCGGGGGTCGTCGCGCCTCGCCGTCCTCCTCCGGCGTTCGGCTCTGCGCCCTCCGCTTTCCACCATCGCCGATCGTTCCGACGATCTCCGGCAGCCCCGCCGTCACCTCGGGTTTCTGGCGGACGTCCAGGGCGGTCGCCCCGTCGCGCTCGAATTCCCGCGGGGCAGACCGTCGTCCCGAGTCGCTTCGTGATTTGTGCCTCTGCCGCTCGCCTCCTGTCGCTCTCCTCTTGTTCTCCTCTGGCTCGCCTTCCGCCGACTCTCGGATGTTCGACCGATCCGGCTCGCCGGGCCCGCTCGATGCAGCCACCCGTCCCCCCGCCACGCAACGGGCGTGGCAAGGCGCGAGCGAGCCTTGTCACACGGCTCCCCGGCCGGCCCAACAGCATCCACAACCCGCCGCAACCGCCTCGTGCATTAAACGAACATTTACAGAACAAAGCAAGTCCATTATGATGATGCCCGCTCGGATCGGAGGCGCGCCGCCTCGTCGCCGGGAGGGTGGGACCAATGGCCGATGGAATGATGGTGCAACAGGAACTCCGAGAGACGCGGCGGGTGCGGGCGGAGGCGCAGGCGTCCGCGTGCGAGGTCGAAGCGTTGCTCGACTGCCTGCGCGGTGCGGCGGGCCGGGTGCCGCTCGACGCCGCCAGAAAGTGCCTGCAGCCGGACCTGTTCGGCGGCTGAGTGCACGCGACCTGCGGCAATCGTCCCGCCGGGCCGGGAGGCGGTGAGACGAGAACGCGGAGGGGGCGAGAGGGGATGCATCGGGAGGCGAGGGTCGCACGAGGCGCCGGTGGAGTCGCCGCGAGACGGGAGTGCGGCTTTCGAAGGACGCCGGTGGCGCGCCGCGAACCCGAGGGACGGCAGGTGGAGCCATGGTGCGAGGTTTCGCCGGCCGAACCTCCGTTTCGGCCGTTGCAAAGCGTACCGTGCGCCGCGACGCGAGGTGGAGCTTCGATGGGCCTCGGACCGTCGCCTCGAGGTGCGCGGCGGCGAACGTGAAGGGCGCTTCGGCGTCCCGGCCGATGGGGCGGCGGTGCCGACGTCTCTCGGCGCTCCGGAGCGGTCGCCCCGTCACCGGGAAGCGTGTCCCCAGGGGGCGTGCTCCCGGGCGGATGCGTCGGGTCGGCCCGAGCGGTCGGAGCCGGTGCCGCGTTCGGGCGCGGGGGCGATGCGGTGGTGTCGCGGCGACGGGCGGGGTGCGCGTCGCCCGATCGTCACTGCGCGACGTGATGTGAGGCCGCGTGCCGGATCCGGCCTACCCGGGTGCACCCGTCCGCTCGCATCCGGCGACCCGTGCTCGGGGAGGCGGGCCCGGCAAGTGCACGTGTCGGCCCGTGCCGCACCGGGCCGGGTCGAGTTCTCGGCGGGCGTGCGCTGGGCAGTCGGGCAGGCGTCCGAAGGTGCTTGCGTGCGCGCCCTTGGTCCGCCTCTGCCCTCCGGCTTCGGCCGGCTTCCGCGAGTGCTCCGGCGACCGGCCGCCGGCACGGGACGGGCGCGAGCCGATCGGCGACGCCGTCGCCACGGGCCGCCGCCACGGGCCGCCGGCGGCGAACGCGACCCCCGCGCGCGCCGGGGCGAACCGGACGTTTACCGGTGGGTGGTAGTGGAGCGGAAGTCGACATTCGAGTTCCACTTCGCCGAACGTCCATTCTCGACGGTCGAATTCGAAGCGCAACGAGGACTCGTGATCGCTCGTGGTCTTTCGATTCGACATTCGCGATCGGAGCCGCGGCGGCGGGATGCGACTTCCGGATTCGGACCACGGGCGTGCGGGCGGTCCCAACGGTGCGGAGGTGCGGTGTGGCCGTGAGCGAGACCGAGCGTCGCCCGTCGCCGGTGCGGCGTGTCGCCGGCGGCGCGTTGCGCCAAATCCTGCGTCCCGTCCTGCGTCCCGTCGTGCGCCCCCTTGCGCGGGCCGCCGAGCGGCTGCGCCGCGCGCTCGCCGACGACAGCGGCCGTGCGGTCGCCCGGCGCAACGCCGGCCTCGCCTTCCTGATCCGGGTCGCCGGTGCCGCCGTCGCCTTCGTCAGCCAAATCCTGCTCGCCCGCTGGATGGGCCGGTTCGAGTTCGGCATCTACGTCTCGGTGTGGACCTGGGCGAGCGTGCTCGGCCCGCTGGCGCCGCTCGGCCTCGGCTATGCGGCGCAGCGCTTCGTGCCGGACTATCGGCTGCACGGCGATCTCGCCGGGCTGCGCGGCTTTCTGCTCGGTGGCCGGCTGCTCGCACTCGCCTTCGGGGTCGTCGCCGGCATCGTGCTCGCCGCCGTGGTGGTGGCCTTTTCCGGCCGACCGGTGCCGCCGCACGTCGTGCTGCCGTTCGCGATCGGCGCCGCCACCCTGCCGATGCTCGCGCTCGGCAGCACGCAGGACGGCATTTCGCGGGCGTTCGACTGGTTCGACCTCGCGCTGATCCCGGTGTTCGTGGTGCAGCCGCTCCTGGTGGTCGCCGCGGTCGCCGGGCTCCATGCGGCCGGACGCCCGGTCGACGCGGTCGCCGTGCTGGCGGTCACCTGCGCGGCGGCGTGGATCGTCACCGCGCTGCAGACCGTGCTGTTGCGCCGCCGCCTGCGCGCGAAAATTCCGGCCGGGCCGCGCCGTCACGCGCCGCGCGCATGGCTCGCGGTGTCGCTGCCGATCGTCCTGGTCGACGGCTTCTTCCTTCTGCTGTTCTACGTCGATATCCTGGTCCTTCAGGTGTTCGAGCCGCCGCAGGAGGTCGCCATCTATTTCGCCGCCTCCAAGACGCTGGCGCTGGTGCATTTCATCGCCTACGCGGTGGGCGCGGCGGTGGCCCACCGCTTCTCGGCGTTCCACGCCCAGGGCGACCGGGCCGGCCTGCAACGCTTCGTCGCCGACGCGATCCGCTGGAGCTTTTGGCCGACGCTGGCGGTCGGGCTGATGCTGGTGGCGCTCGGCCGGCCGATCCTGTCGCTGTTCGGGCCGGGCTTTTCCGCCGGCTATCCGGTGCTGGTCGTCATCATGCTCGGGCTCCTCGCGCGCGGCGCGGTCGGCCCGGCCGACCGCCTCCTCAACATGACCGGCCATTCCTCCGCCTGCGCGCTCGTCTATGCGGTGGCGCTCGCCGCCAATCTCGCGCTCTGCCTGATCCTGATCCCCGCTTTCGGGCCGATCGGCGCGGCGGTGGCGATGGCCGCCGCGGTGGTGGTCGAATCCTCGCTCCTGTTCGTGATGGTGCGGACGAGGCTCGGGCTGCACGCCTTCGTGCTCGGGCGCGGCCGGCCGATCGCATGACGGACGATTTCGGGGCCTTTCGGGTCGAGCGAGAGCCGCTCGCCGCGCTCGCCGATGCGCGCGAGGCGTGGCAGGCGCTGGCCGAGCGGGCGGCCGAGCCGAACGTCTTTCTGTCGCCGGCGGTGGCGCTGGCGGCGCTGCCGGCGTTCGGCCGCGGGGTCGAGGCGGTCGCGGTGCGGGCCGCCGACGGCCGCCTCGCCGGCATGTTTCCGCTACGCCGACGGGTGGCGCGCAACGGCTTGCCGCGCAAAACCTGGGTCGGCTGGAGCCACGTCTTCGCGCCGCTCGGCACGCCGCTGGTCGACCGCGCGGCGCCCGAGCCGGTGGTGGCGGCATTCCTCGCCGCGGTCGCAGCGGCCGGCGCCGTCTATCTGGTGCCGCAACTGCCCGACGGCCCGGTCGCCGATGCCTTCGCCGCGGTGCTCGCCCGTACCGGCGGGTGCGAGGCGCAGTTCGGCCGCCACGCCCGCGCCCTGCTGCGCCCGGCCGAAGGCCCGCCCGACAACCGGCGGCGGCGCGAGCACGCGCGGCAGCGCCGGCGGCTCTCCGAGCAGGGCACGCTGGTGTTCGAGGCGGCCGAGACCCCGGCCGGGATCGCCGCGGCGCTCGCCGACTTTCTCGCCCTCGAGGCGCGCGGCTGGAAGGGCTCGGCCGGAACCGCGGCCGCCCAGACGCCGGCGCAGAGGTCGTTTCTGACCGAAGCCGTGACCGCGCTCGCCGAAGCGCGTCGTGCCCGCATCGTCCGTCTGGCGCTCGACGGCCGCAGCGTCGCCGCCGGCATCGTGCTGGTGCAGGAGCCTGCGGCCTGGTTCTGGAAGATCGCCTACGACGAGGATTTTTCCAAGTTTTCTCCGGGGGTGCAGCTCACCTTGGCGCTGTCCGATGCGCTGGTGCGGGAGCGGCGCTTCGCCTTCGTCGATTCGTGCGCGACCGAGAACCACCCGATGATCGACCGGCTGTGGCCCGGCCGGCGGCTGCTCGCCGACCGGCTGATCGCGCCCGCGCCGGCGGGGCCCGCCTTCTCCCTCGCATGCCGGCTCGAAGCCGGGCGCCGCGCCGCGATCGCCCGGGCGAAGCGGCTGCGCGACGCGCTGCGCCGGTGACGACCCGCCGCGAGCCGGACGAGCCGTCCGACCGTCAGCGCAGCGACCAGGTCTGCGACATGCCCCAGCGGTGCGGCGTGTCGGCCGCGACCGCGGCAGCCGGGCCGCCGGGGCCACCGGTGCTCGCCCGCTTGTCGGGGGCGGCGAGGATCAGCGCCCAGAACACCTTGTATTTCGTGTTGGGGGCGACGGCGGCGGCGATGCCCATGCGGGTGGCGTGGCGCTCCAGCATGTTGGCGCGGTGGGGCGGCGAGTCGCGCCAGCCGGAAAAGGCTTCGGCGAGCGTGTGATAGCCGGCCGAGACGTTCTCGACCGCGATTCCGGCGTCGAAGCCCGAGCGGCCGATGCGGCTCTTGAAGTCGCCGCGGACATTGTGGTCGAGCTTGTTCTGGGCGGCCATCGCGCGCGCCTGCTCCTCGGCGAGCCGCATCAGCGTCGGGTCGATCTCGACCGCGCCGAGGCCGTTGTTCCGGCGGTAGCCGGAGATCATCGAGGCGGCCGCCGCGGGGTCGAGTTCGGCCCCCTTGGCGAGGTTCCTGTAGAAGCTCGGCTCCTCGGGCACCGGCTCGGTGAAGGTTCCGGCACAGCCGGCGAGGGCGAGCGTGGCGGCGGCGAGCAGCGCGGCCGGGAGGGTCCGGTGCGGACGGCACCCCGGGCGATGGCGGATCATGACGGTTCGGTTCCTGCGAGGGGCGGGCCGGCGGCGCAAACGGCCGGCGCGCGGATGAGGTCAGCGGAGCCGTCCCCGAACCCGCACCGGGATCGGCACCGGCGCGCCCGGCCGGTCGTCCGCCGTCGGGCGGACGCGGTGAACGCGGTGTCCCCGGTTGCCGCGGTCGCCGTCGCCGGCGTCGCGATCGCCGAGGCGCATCACCGCGCTGCCCATCACCCAGCTGCCCATCGTCACCGCGAAGCCGAACAGCAGAAGGCCGATCGCGATCACCGGCGAGCTGTCGGACAGAACGAGACGACGGAGATGGTGGGCGTCGAGGGCGATCAGGCCGGCCACCGCGATCACGGCGATCAGGAGACCGAACGCCAGATTGATCGCCAAAAGCCGGATCAGCGGCTGGGCGAGCAGCGTGCGGGCGGAGGGCGGGGTCGCCGTCCGGCCGGGGGCCGCATCGTCGGTGTCGGTCATGGTGTCCTCCCCTCGCCGGGGCGTCGCGGGCCGTCCGGGCGGGTCGCGTCGGGACATGGCTCCACCCGTCCGGGTGATCCGGATTCGCGGCGAAAACGGGGCGGCCGCGCCGCCCCGTACGCGGGATCGATCCGGCTCCGCCGCCCGCCGGCTCCGGCGCCCCACCGCGGCACCCCGCATCGGTGCCCCGCATCGGCGTCGCCTCGCATCGGTATCCCGCCGTTGCCCGGTCGGGGCACCGGCGCGCCGGTCAGCTGCCGCCGCCGGTGAACACCGCGCGCAGCTCGCGGTCGGGGCCGAGATCCTCGATGCTCTCGATCGCCAACAGCTCGGCCAGCCGCGTGCGGGCACGATTGACGCGGCTCTTGATGGTGCCGACCGCGCAGCCGCAGATTTCCGCCGCCTCCTCGTAGGAGAAGCCCGATGCGCCGACCAGCACCAGCGCCTCGCGCTGGTCCGACGGCAGCTTTGCGAGCGCCTCGCGGAACTCCTCGAACTCGACCTTGCTGCTCTGCTCGGGCTGGGTCTTCATCGAGTCGGCATAGGCGCCGTCGGAATCGGCCACCTCGCGCCGCCGCTTGCGGTACTCGGAGCGAAACAGGTTGCGCAGGATGGTGAAAAGCCAGGCCGACATGTTGGTGCCGGGCTCGAACGAATCGAGATTCGCCCAGGCCCGCAGCAACGTCTCCTGCACCAGATCGTCGGCCCGGTCGACATTGGCCGACAGCGAGATCGCGAAGGCACGCAGGCTCGGCACGGCGGCCAGCATGGCGTCGCGAACCGAGGCGTCGTCGGTCGACGCGGAACGTCCGGGGGTATTGCGACTCATTCGCTGGGATCCTCGTCGACGTGCCGGCGAGTGTCCGGTTGCTGCTCCAGATTGCGCAGCAGCTCGACGAAGCGGTCGGGCACCCCCTGATCCACCACGTCGTCGTAGAGCGCACGCAACTGTTGGCCGATCTTGGTCTGAATCTCTCTGTTCAAGGTCGGGCCTGCTCGTCCCGTCTCCGGTCTTCCTGCTGCGGCTCGCACTTGAACTCCACCTTCCGATCGCGACTTTCGTTCCGTCATCACTTCCTCACTCCGGCTCGTCCTCCGGAACGGAGCCGGGCCCCGCGAACACCGAGTGCAACTCCGGTCGCTTGCCATAGTTCCAACCCACGGAACCAATATATGATTGCGGCGTTCTCCACACCGCGGCACGGGGCCGTGACCAACCGGGAGAGAGTACTTTGTCGTCGGCGCAACTCGTCGCTTCGCACCTACCCTACCTCCGCCGCTACGCGCGCGCCCTCACCGGCAGCCAGACCTCGGGCGACGCCTATGTCGCCGCCACGCTCGAGGCGCTGATCAAGGAGCCGGCCATTCTGGAGGAGGCCGCCAAGCCCAAGGTGGCGCTGTTCCGCGCCTTCACCGCGATCTGGACGTCGCTGCCGCTCAACGGCACCGCCGAGGCGGTCGACGCCGACGCCCCCGGCGAGCGCCGGCTCGGCCAGCTCACCCCGCTGGCGCGCCAAGCGTTCCTGCTGGTCTCGCTGGAGGGCTTCTCCGAGGACGATGCCGCGACCGTGCTCGGCATCGACCTGATGCGGGTGCGCAGCCTGGTGGAGGAGGCCGGCCGCGAGCTCGCCGCCGAGATCGCCACCGACGTGCTGATCATCGAGGACGAGACCTTCATCGCGCTCGATCTCGAGGGCTTGGTCGAGAGCCTCGGCCACCGGGTGGTCGGCATCGCCCGCACCCACACCGAGGCGGTGCAGATCGCCAAGAAGAAACGCCCGGGCCTGATCCTCGCCGACATCCAGCTCGCCGACGGCTCCTCCGGCCTCGACGCGGTCAACGAGCTTCTCGACACCTTCGAGGTGCCGGTGATCTTCATCACCGCCTATCCGGAACGCTTCCTCACCGGCCAGCGCCCGGAACCGGCCTTCCTGATCGCAAAACCGTTCCAGCCGGCGACCGTCTCCGCCGTGGTGAGCCAGGCGCTGTTCTTCGAGCGCAACGCCACCCGCCGCGAGCGCCGCATCCCGGCCTGACGGGCTGCCCCTGCTCCCGCGCATCGTCGCGGGAGACCGGTCCGATGCCCGCGCCGCCCGCGCGGGCATCGCCGTTTCGGGGGGGGGGGGGGGCGGGCCCCCTTGCCC
>NZ_AKZI01000013.1 GCF_000293785.1 Rhodovulum sp. PH10
CGTGCTGCAGCGCGGGCTCGCCCGGCTCCCCCGCCATTACGGCCTCGAAAGCGCCGCCCGCGGCCCCGATCGTGGCCGGATGCGCGCCTGGCAGGCACCGGCGGAGGTTTAGCGGCGAGGCGTGACGCTCGCGACCTCGGCGTTCGCGTCCTCGGCGGTGGCGCCGGGGCCGCGCAGTGTATAGTTCGGGACCCGCTTTCCCGAGGCCCCGAGTCAAAAATGCCCGCAGAACCGCTCGCCCGCCCGCTCGCGAAGGGCGACCACGTCTTCCTGATCGACGGGTCGTCCTTCGTCTTCCGCGCCTATTTCGCGATGTTCAAGGCGGCGCAGAGCCGGGGCCGTGCCTTCACCCGCTCGGACGGCCTGCCGATCGGCGGCGTGCTGACCTTCTGCAACATGATGTGGAAGATCCTTCGCGAAGGACTCGACGGCAAGACGCCGACCCACATGGCGGTGGTGTTCGATTATTCCGGCACGACGTTTCGCAACGCGATCTTCTCCGACTACAAGGGCCACCGCCCGGAGCCACCCGACGAGCTGATCCCGCAATTCCCGCTGATGCGGGACGCGGTGCGCGCCTTCGACCTGATCCCGGTCGAGCAGGAGGGTTTCGAAGCCGACGACCTGATCGCCACTTACGCCCGCGTCGCCCGCGAGGCGGGGGCCGACGTCACCATCGTCGCCGGCGACAAGGATTTGATGCAGCTCGTGCGCGACGGCGTCTCGATGTACGACCCGATGCCCGGCAACGAGCGGCGCATCGGCCCCGACGAGGTGTTGGCGAAATTCGGCGTGCCGCCGGAGAAGGTGCCGGACGTGCAGGCCCTGATCGGCGATCCGACCGACAACGTGCCGGGCGTGCCGGGGATCGGCGTGAAAACCGCGGCACAGCTGATCGGCACCTATGGCGACCTCGAGACGCTGCTCGCGCGCGCCTCCGAGATCAAGCAGGAGAAGCGGCGGCAGGCGCTGGTCGACAACACCGAGATCGCGCGGATGTCGAAGCGCCTGGTGCTGCTCGACGATCACGTGGATCTGGTCTGCCCGCTCGACGACCTCTTGCTCGACGGGCGCGACCCCAAGAAGCTGATCGCCTTCCTCAAGGCGATGGAGTTTTCCGGGCTGACGAAGCGCGTCGCCGAGGCGTTCGCCATCGATCCGAACGACGTCGAGGCCGATCCCGCGCTGCGCGCCAACGGCGGCGGCGAGGCGGAGGCGGACGCGGAGAGCACGCCGGACAACGGGTCGCGCCTGGCCGGCGCCTCGGCGCAGCTCGGGCTCTTGCCCGACGACGGCCGCCCGCGGCCGGCCGCGTCCCGCAACGGCGCGCAAACGCAGGCACAGACGCAGGGCATCGTGCTCTCACCGCAGGAGCTCGCCGACGCCCGCAAGGAGGAGGCGGCCCGGCAAAAGCTCGACCGTGCCGGCTACGAGACCGTGCACGATCTGGACAGCCTGTCGCGCTGGATCGCCGCCGCCACCGCGCAAAACCTCGTCGCGCTCGACGTGGCGACCAGCGCGCCCGACCCGATGCGCGCCGAGATCGTCGGGCTGTCGCTCGCGCTCGCGCCGGGGCGTGCGGCCTACGTGCCGCTCGGCCATCGCCGCGCCGACGATCTTCTCGCCGGTGGCGGGCTCGTCCCCGGCCAGGTCGGTCTCGGCGAGGCCCTCGCACTCCTCAAGCCGATGCTCGAAAGCCCGGGCGTCCAAAAGATCGGGCACGACCTGAAATCCGACCTGCACGCTTTTGCGCGCCACGGCATCACCGTCTCGGGCGTCGACGACGTGCAGCTCCTCTCCTACGTGCTCGATGCCGGCATCGGCGCGCACGCGCTGTCCGATCTCGCCCACCGCCATCTCGGCCACGAGGCGATGGCGCTCGCCGACGTGCTCGGCAAGGGTAAGGCGGCGGTGACCTTCGAGACGATCGAGATCGCGTCGGCGTGCCCCTATTGCGCCGAGCAGGCCGACCTCGCGCTGCGCCTGTGGCGGCTCCTGAAGGCGCGGCTGGTCGCCGAGCGGATGGTGACGGTCTACGAGACGCTCGAGCGGCCGATGGTGCCGGTGCTGATGCGCACGGAAAAGCGCGGCATCGCGATCGACCGGCAGGTCCTGTCGCGGCTCTCCGGCGAGTTCGCCCAGAAGGCAAACGGCCTCGAGGCCGAGGTGCACGGGCTCGCCGGCGAGCCGTTCAATCTCGGCAGCCCCAAGCAGATCGGCGACATCCTGTTCGGCAAGCTCGGGCTGCGCGGCGGCAAGAAGACCAAGACCGGCGCGTGGTCGACCTCCGCCTCGGTGCTCGACGAGCTGGCGGAGGAGGGCGAGATCCTGCCCGCAAAGCTGCTCGAGTGGCGGCAGCTGACGAAACTGAAATCGACCTACACCGACCAGCTGCCGACCTTCGTGAACCCCGACACCGGGCGGGTGCACACCACCTTCGCGCTCGCCGCCACCACCACGGGGCGGCTGTCGTCGGCCGATCCGAACCTGCAGAACATCCCCGTCCGCACCGAGGAGGGCCGAAAAATCCGCCGCGCCTTCGTCGCGCAGCCGGGCACCAAGCTCGTCTCGGCCGACTACTCGCAGATCGAGCTGCGGCTGTTGGCGGAGATCGCCGACATCCCGGCGCTGAAAGCCGCGTTCCGCGAAGGCCTCGACATCCACGCGATGACGGCCTCCGAAATGTTCGGCGTGCCGGTCGCGGGCATGCCCGGCGAGGTGCGGCGGCGGGCGAAGGCGATCAATTTCGGCATCATCTACGGCATCTCGGCGTTCGGGCTCGCCAATCAGCTCGGCATCGGCCGCGACGAGGCGGGCGCCTACATCAAGCGCTATTTCGAGCGCTTCCCGGGCATCCGCGACTACATGGAGGCGACCAAGCTCTTCTGCCGCACGCACGGCTACGTCACCACGCTGTTCGGCCGCAAATGCCACTACCCGGACATCGCCGCCTCGAACCCGTCGCTGCGCGCCTTCAACGAGCGCGCCGCCATCAATGCCCGCCTGCAGGGCACCGCCGCCGACATCATCCGCCGCGCCATGGTGCGGATGGACAAAGCCTTGGCCGAGGCGAAGCTGTCCGCGCAGATGCTTCTGCAAGTCCACGACGAGCTGGTGTTCGAGGTGCCCGAGAGCGAGGTCGAGGCGACGCTGCCGGTGGTCACGCGGGTGATGGAGGAGGCGCCGATGCCGGCGGTTTCGCTGTCGGTGCCGCTGAAGGTCGATGCCCGCGCCGCGGAGAACTGGGACGAGGCGCACTGATTTTTGCGGTCTCGGCGCTTCGGAGGGTGCGCAAAGCGGAGCGTGCGCACGCCTGCTGCAGCCCGTGTCTCGAGCCCGTGCGCACGGCGCGTTCCGCGCCGTTGCACACCCTACACGTCTCGTCTCGCGTTCACCGCCTGCGGATCGAGCCGACCACCTCGTCGGCGGCGGCCTCGAGGGCGGCCGCCTCCAGCACCGTGGCGGCAGGCCCCGCCGAGGCGATGCGCGGCGGCTGCGGCGCGCCCATGCTCGTCAGGAAGCCGCGCAGCGCCGGGTGGCGGGCGATCGCGTCGCTGCCGGCGTCGATCACCGCGTCGACCTGCGCCGCCGGCAGGCGGAAGCGGGTCGGCACCGCGTCGAGCACCTTGGCGCGCGCCGGCTCCAGCTGGTCGAAGGCGACGCGGCCGACGAACCACTCGACGTCGCGGCAGTTCCAGCCGGCGGTGGTGTCGCGCAGCCGCGCGACCTCGGACGACGACAGGCTGCAGCGCCACCGCACCAGGTCGTCGCGCCAGCGCGACAGCGTGGCGCGAAACGCGGTGTAGCTCGCCCTGACGCTCGCATCGAGCGCGGCATCGGCGGAGGCGGCGATCAGCTCGATGCCGCCCGGCCCGTCGAGCGTCTTGGCCCAGGTGCCCTGCGGCCCCTGCCCGGCATCGACCACGATGAACAGGATGCGGCGGAGCTTCACCGCCTGCCGCGCGCTGATCGGCCCGTAGGGCGTCGCCGCCGCCTCGCGCGCCACCGTGAAGCTCGACAGGCCGAAATTGTCGACCACCCCGCCGTCGACCAGCTTGACGTAGCGCATCGAGCCGTCGCGATAGCGCAGCATGCCGCGGGCGACCGCCTGCGCCATCGGGCTCGCCTGCGGGTCCTCGCTCGCGCGCAGCATCCAGGCGGGCAGCGGCGTGCGGCAGGTGTCGGGATAGGTCTCGAGCACCACCGGCGCGAAGGCGAGCGGCACCGCCGCCGAGGCCGCGACCGCCGCCGACACCGGATACTTGCCGAGGTCGCTGCACAGGGCCGCGAAGGTCTCCGGCGTGAAGACGAACGGCGTGCGGTTGTAGAGGTCGCTCGCATTGATCACGACCTGCGGACGCTTGCGGGCGAGCAGCGTGCCGAACGTCGCGCCGTGAAACAGGTTGGCGTCGAGCCAGCGGCGGAGCCCGACGTCGCCGTTGACGCCGCCGCCGAACGCCCGTGCGAGGGTGCCGAAGCTCAGTGTCGTCTCCAGCGCCGCCTCGGCGTCCTGGACGAGGAAGCGCTCGCGGAAATCGGCCAGCGCGCGCGGCCCCTTCAGGCCGAAATAGGCCGCCGTCACCGAGCCGCCCGACACGCCGGTGACGATGTCGACGCGGTCGAGCAGCGTCACCCGGTGACCCGCGAACGGCAGCGGGATGCGATCGAGCTCCTTCATCACGCCGAACGAGAACGCCGCCGCCCGGGTGCCGCCGCCCGAGAAGGCGAGCCCGACCATCACGTCGTCCTCGGACAGATAGTCGGCCGGACCACCGGTCACGGCGCCCGGCAGCGGCTGCGCGGTCGGCTGGTTGGCCGGCAGGTTCTGGACGTGAGCGCAGCCGACCACGGTCGCGGCGAAAGCGAGCGACACCAGCACACGAACGAAACGAACGAACACCATCACGCGACTCCCGGCGCGGCCCTCCACGCCGTACGACGATCGGGCCGACTATGTCACCGATCGGGTTACGTGGGCTTTACCTCGCCGGGCGCGGCGCGATTTCCCGGCGCGTGCGGCAAACGGGAGACACTTGCGCGCGCACTGCGCGGAACGTGCAGGAGTGCCATCGCACCATGTGGAAAAGGCGAGCCCTGACGAAAACGACCCGAATGGTGCGCGCCGAACTGCCCGCCAAGTGCCAGGGAGCAATGCGCTGCGGTTCTGGTGGTACGGTTGCGGCCGCCGCGCGCCGTGTGATCGACTTGACACCTGCACGAGCGTGATCGAGCTTCACGCCCGGTATCGGAGGGAACCAACCGATGAAGCTCGTCGGTGTCGCGGGCGTCGTCGTTTTCACGCTCATCACCAGCCCCGTTTTCGCCGCCGAGGGTCCGCATCTCGACGGCGCGAATCTCGATCTTCTGTGGGGCGTGCCGTTCGTCGGCATCCTGATGTCGATCGCGCTGTTTCCGCTGATCGCGCCGCATGTGTGGGAGCATCACTTCGGCAAGATCGCGACGCTGTGGGGCGCGGCGTTCCTGCTGCCCTGCGCGGCGCTGATCGGCCCGACCACCGCGGCGACCGAGCTGTGGCACACCGCGGCGCTCGAATACGTGCCGTTCATCATCCTCTTGTTCTCGCTGTTCGTGGTGGCGGGCGGCATCTGCATTTCCGGCAGCCTGGTCGGCACGCCGGCCGTCAACACGACGATCCTCGGCATCGGCACGATCGCGGCGAGCTTCCTCGGCACCACCGGCGCCTCGATGCTGCTGATCCGCCCGCTGATCCGCGCCAACCAGGCGCGCCCGACCAACGCGCACGTGTTCGTCTTCTTCGTCTTCCTGGTGTCGAACATCGGCGGCTCGCTGACGCCGCTCGGCGATCCGCCGCTGTTTCTCGGCTTCCTGAAGGGCGTCGACTTCCTGTGGACCGGCAAGGCGCTGATCGGCCCGATGGCGTTCGCGAGCGGCATTCTTCTGATGCTGTTCTTCCTGATCGACACTGTGCTGTGGCGCCGGGCGAGGATCACGCCGGTGCCGGCACCCGAGCCGGTCGGAGCCGCGGCGACGGACGCCGCTCCCGCGAAGCTGCGGATGATCGGCGGGCACAATATCGGCTATCTCGGCGGGATCGTCGCCGCGGTGCTGATGAGCGGCGTGTGGGAGTCGGGCATCGAGGTGCCGGTCGGGCTCGGCGTGACGGTGCCGCTCGAGGGCCTCGCCCGCGACGTCGTGCTGCTGGCGATCAGCCTCGCCTCGTGGCTGACGACCCGGAAGTCGATCCGCGTCGAGAACGCGTTCGCCTGGACGCCGATCCAGGAGGTGGCGATCCTGTTCGCCGGCATCTTCATCACCATCATCCCGGTCTTGGCGATTCTGCGCGCCGGGTCGGCGGGGCATCTGGCGTCGCTGGTCGCGCTGGTGTCGCACCCCGACGGCAGCCCCAACGATGCCGCCTATTTCTGGATCACCGGCGGCCTGTCGAGCTTCCTCGACAATGCGCCGACCTATCTGGTGTTCTTCAATCTCGCCGGTGGCGACCCGGCGACGCTGATGGGGCCGCTGCACACCACGCTGGTGGCGATCTCGGCCGGCGCGGTGTTCATGGGCGCCAACAGCTATATCGGCAACGCGCCGAACTTCATGGTGAAGGCGATCTGCGCCGAGCGCGGCATCGCGATGCCGAGCTTCTTCGGCTACATGCTGTGGTCGGGCGGCATTCTGCTGCCGCTGTTCGGGCTGATCACCTGGGTGTTCTTTTTGTGAGGCGCGCAAGAACCTCGTCGGCGAGCGACAGCGCCGCGGTGAGGCCGGGCGACTCGATGCCGAACAGATTGACGAGGCCCGGCAGACCGTGCTCGGCCGGGCCGTCGAGGAGAAAATCCGCGGCGGGCTCGCCGGGCCCGGTCAGTTTTGGGCGGATGCCGGAATAGTCCGGCACCAGCGCCCCGTCCTTCAGCGTCGGAAACCAGCGGCGGATGCTCTCGTAGAACGCGTCCGCCCGGTGCGGCTCGACGTCGTAGCTTTCGCGGTCGATCCACTCGACGTCGGGACCGAACCGCATGCGGCCGGCGAGGTCGAGCGTGACGTGGGTGCCGAGCCCACCCTCGACCGGGGTCGGATAGATCAGCCGGGAAAAGGCCGGGCGGCCGGTGTGCTGAAAATAATTGCCCTTGGCGAGGACGAGCGGCGGCACCCGCGCGGCCGGATACCCTTCGATGTTGCGCGCCAGCGCTTGCGCCCCCAGGCCGGCGGCGTTGACCACCGCGTCGACCGTGAGCGTGCCGGGCTCGGTGCCGCCAAAAGCGACCTGCCAGCCGGCGGGCGTCGGGGTCAGCCCGGTGACGGGCGTTTTAAAGGCGATCGCGCCGGAGCAATCCTCGATGTCGCCCTGCAGCGCGAGCATCAGCCGGTGGCTGTCGACGATCCCGGTTTCCGGCGACAGCGCCGCCAGCTTGCACCTCAGCGCCGGCTCGAGCTTTTGGGCATCTGCGCCGTCGAGCATTTGCATGCCCTCGACGCCGTTGCGCGCGGCCTGCGCGCACAGGCTCTCGACCTTGGCGGCCTCGGCGTCGCTGGTGGCGACCAAGAGCTTGCCGCACTTGCGGTGAGGAATCCCGTGGCTTTCGGCATAGTCGAAAAGCATCCGCCGGCCACGCACGCAGTGGAGCGCCCGCACGGATCCCGGCGGGTAATAGATGCCGGCGTGGATCACCTCGCTGTTGCGCGACGAGATGCCGGTGCCGATCGCGCCCGCCGCCTCGGCGACCACCACCTCGTGCCCGGCGAGCGCGGCCGCCCGCGCGACCGCGAGCCCCACCACCCCGGCGCCGACCACGAGGACTTGCATGCCGATCCTCCCGCGCCCGACCGAGGCGCCGAGCGGTGCCGGCTACCATCTCGGGCCAAGGACCGCAATCCGGCGCGGCTCGAAACGCCTCCGGCCCTCTACCGCCGGCGGAGCGCGCCCCCTACATGAATCCCGAAACCGGCGAGGTGCCTTGCAGGGCCTCGCCGACCCACCGAAGGCGCTCGCGCGCATCCCCGAGACAAAGGCGCCCACGAGCGCCGTTGAAACTCGGGCGCTCGCGCGCCCTGTGACGATGATCCGGTCGGCGCCAGCAGGGCTGCCGGGTCATGCCGAGGGAGAGACCGATGAATTTCGACAAGTACACCGACCGCTCGCGCGGCTTCGTGCAGTCGGCGCAGTCGCTCGCGCTGCGCGAGGGACACCAGCAGTTCGCCCCCGAGCATTTGCTGAAGGTTTTGCTCGACGACCCCGAAGGGATGGCGTCGGGCCTGATCCAGCGCGCCGGCGGCCGCGCCCGCGACGTCCATGCCGGCGTCGAGGCGGCGCTGAAGAAGCGGCCTAAGGTGGGCGGTAGCGGCGCCGGCCAGCTCTATATCGATCCGGGCCTCGCCCGCGTGTTCGACACCGCCGAGACCGCCGCCGAGAAGGCCAAGGATTCGTTCGTCACGGTCGAGCGGCTGTTGCTCGCGCTGGTGATCGAGAAGGACACGGAAGCGGGAAAAATTCTCGCCGCCGCCGGCGTCACGCCACAAAACCTCAACGCGGCGATCGAGGCGTTGCGCAAGGGCCGGACCGCGGATTCCTCCTCCGCCGAGAACGCCTACGACGCGCTGAAGAAATATGCCCGTGATCTCACCCAGGCGGCGCGCGACGGCAAGATCGATCCGGTGATCGGCCGCGACGAGGAAATCCGCCGCACGATTCAGGTTCTGTCCCGCCGCACCAAGAACAATCCCGTGCTGATCGGCGAGCCGGGCGTGGGAAAAACCGCGATCGTCGAGGGCCTCGCCCAGCGCATCGTCAATGGCGACGTGCCGGAAAGCCTCGCCGACAAGAAGCTCCTCGCGCTCGACATGGGGGCGCTGATCGCCGGCGCGAAATATCGCGGCGAGTTCGAGGAGCGGCTGAAGGCCGTGCTGCAGGAGGTGACCTCCTCGGACGGCGGCATCGTGCTGTTCATCGACGAGATGCACACGCTGGTCGGCGCCGGCAAGGCGGACGGGGCGATGGACGCCTCGAACCTGCTGAAGCCCGCGCTCGCCCGCGGCGAGCTGCACTGCATCGGCGCCACCACGCTCGACGAGTACAAGAAGCACGTCGAGAAGGACGCCGCGCTCGCCCGCCGGTTCCAGCCGGTTTTCGTCCCCGAGCCGACGGTGGAGGATTCCATCTCGATCCTGCGCGGCCTCAAGGAGCGCTACGAGGCGCATCACGGCGTGCGCATCACCGACTCCGCGCTGGTCGCGGCGGCGACGCTGTCGAACCGCTACATCACCGACCGCTTCCTGCCCGACAAGGCGATCGACCTGGTCGACGAGGCGGCGGCGCGGTTGAAGATGCAGGTCGATTCCAAGCCCGAGGAGCTGGATCTGATCGACCGCGAGATCATCCGGCTGAAGATCGAGCAGGAGGCGCTGAAGAAGGAGCACGACGCCGGCTCGCGGGCCCGCCTCGACGGCCTCGAGACCGAGCTCGCCGCGCTGGAGAAGCAGTCGGCCGACCTCACGGCCCGCTGGAAGGCCGAGAAAGAAAAGCTGTCGTCCGCCCAAAAGCTCAAGACCGAGCTCGACCAGCTCCGGGTGGAGCTGGCGAACGCGCAGCGCAAGGGCGAGTACCAGAAGGCGGGCGAGCTCGCCTATGGCCGCATCCCGGAGATCGAGAGGCGGCTCGCCGAGTCGGAGGCGGCCGAGCACAAAGGGCACCAGGGGGGCGCGATGGTCGAGGAGGCGGTCACCGCCGACCACGTCGCCCAGGTGGTGTCGCGCTGGACCGGCGTGCCGGTCGACAAGATGCTGGAGGGCGAGAAGGAGAAGCTCCTGAAGATGGAGGAGGGCCTCGCCCGCCGCGTGGTCGGCCAGGCGGAAGCGGTGCGCGCGGTCTCGACCGCCGTACGGCGCGCGCGTGCCGGCCTGCAGGACCCGAACCGCCCGATCGGCTCGTTCATGTTCCTCGGCCCCACCGGCGTCGGCAAGACCGAGCTGACGAAGGCCTTGGCGGAGTTCCTGTTCGACGACGAGCAGGCGATGGTGCGCATCGACATGTCGGAATACATGGAGAAGCACGCGGTCGCCCGGCTGATCGGCGCCCCGCCCGGCTATGTCGGCTACGAGGAGGGCGGCGCCCTCACCGAAGCGATCCGCCGGCGGCCCTATCAGGTGATCCTGTTCGACGAGATCGAGAAGGCCCACCCGGACGTCTTCAACGTGCTCCTGCAGGTGCTCGACGACGGCCGGCTGACCGACGGGCAGGGCCGCACAGTCGACTTCCGCAACACGCTGATCATCATGACCTCGAACCTCGGCTCGCAGGTCCTGATGGAGCAGGCGGAGGGCGAGGACTCCGACCTCGTGAAGGCGCAGGTGATGGCGGTGGTACGGTCGGCGTTCCGGCCAGAATTCCTCAACCGCGTCGACGAGATCATCCTGTTCCACCGGCTCGAGCGCGAGCAGATGGGGCGGATCGTCGAGATCCAGCTCGGCCGGCTGCAGAAGCTCCTGGACGAGCGCAAGATCGCCCTCTCGCTCGACGCGCGGGCGAAGGAGTGGCTGGCCGACAAGGGCTTCGATCCGACCTATGGCGCACGCCCGCTCAAGCGCGCGATCCAGAAGGCGGTGCAGGACCCGCTCGCCGAGCTGATCCTCGCCGGCAAGGTGAAGGACGGCGACACCGTCTCGGTGACGAGCGGCCCCGCCGGCCTCGTCTTCAACGGCGAGACGGTCGCCGAGGCGGCCTGACGGGCGCAGGTGCCGGCAGGCCGGGTGAACGGTCGAATCGGCCGGCGAATCCGGCGGCGAGCCGCCGAAAACGCCCCGCTTCGCGGGCGATCACGAACGACATCGCGGCAGGCGGTCGGAAACGGCCGCCTGCCGCTTGATTCTCGCCGTCGTTTGTCGTTCACGAGGACACGCTTTTCTTCACGCGTCGGGGGGACTCGTTCCGGGGGCTCGCCCTGGGGGACTCGTCTTCGGACCGACCCCGGACTCTTCCCCGCACCTGTTCGCAGGGACGAGTCCCCCGACGTTCGTTCGCACAAACCATCGGAGCACCCGCGCAATGACCACCTGGCCCGTGCATGCCCGAATCGACGGACCGATCGTCATGATCGGGTTCGGCTCGATCGGGCGAGGGACCCTGCCGCTGATCGAGCGGCACTTTCAGTTCGACAAGTCCCGCCTGGTGGTGGTCGATCCGTGCGACGCCGACCGCAAGCTCTTGGACGAGCGCGGCATCCGCTTCGTGCAGGCGGCGGTGACCCGCGACAACTATCGCGAGCTGCTGACGCCGCTGCTGACCGCCGGCGAGGGCCGCGGCTTCTGCGTCAATCTCTCGGTCGACGTGTCGTCCGTCGCGGTGATGGAGCTCGCCCGCGAGCTCGACGTGTTCTACATCGACACCGTCGCCGAGCCGTGGCCGGGCCTCTATTTCGACCGCACGGCGAGCACCGAAGCGCGCTCCAACTACATGCTGCGCGAGGCGGTGCTGGAGGCGCGGCGGCGCAATCCGGGCGGCCTCACCGCGGTGTCGTGCTGCGGCGCCAATCCGGGCATGGTGTCGTGGTTCGTCAAGCAGGCGCTGCTCGACGTCGCCCGCGACACCGGGGTCGCGACCGACGTGCCGACCACCCGCGAGGGCTGGGGCCGGCTCGCCCAGACGCTCGGGATCAAGGGCATCCACATCGCCGAGCGCGACACCCAGCGCGCCAAGTATCCAAAACCGCAGAACGTGTTCATCAACACCTGGTCGGTCGAGGGCTTCGTCTCGGAGGGCTTGCAGCCGGCCGAGCTCGGCTGGGGCACCCACGAGACCTGGATGCCGGACAATGGCTGCAGCCACAGCATCGGCTGCGGCGCGGCGATCTATCTGCTGCAGCCCGGCGCCAACACGCGGGTGCGCTCCTGGACGCCGACCGCGCAGGCGCAGTACGGCTTCCTGGTCACCCACAACGAGTCGATCTCGATCGCCGACTATCTCACCGTCCGCGAGGGCGACGCGGTGGTCTATCGGCCGACCTGCCACTACGCCTATCACCCGGCGAACGACGCGGTGCTGTCGCTGCACGAGATGTTCGGCGCGGCCGGCAAGCGGCAGGACAAGATCCACATCCTGGACGAGAACGAGATCGTCGACGGCATCGACGAGCTGGGCGTGCTGCTCTACGGCCACGCCAAGAACGCCTATTGGTACGGCTCGCAGCTGTCGATCGAGGAGACCCGTGAACTCGCGCCCTACCAGAACGCGACCGGCCTGCAGGTGACCTCCGCCGTGCTGGCCGGCATGGTGTGGGCGATCGAGAACCCGCAGCGCGGCATCGTCGAGGCCGACGACATGGATTTCGCCCGCTGCCTCGAGCTCCAAAAACCCTATCTCGGGCCGGTGATCGGCACCTACACCGACTGGACCCCGCTGACCGACCGCCCGGGCCTCTTCCCGGAGGACATCGACACCTCCGACCCGTGGCAGTTCCGGAACGTCCTGGTGCGCTGACCGCGGACGGGCACGGCGCGCCGGCTCACCGGTGCGCCTGCCTTCGGCTCATGAGACCTGCACGTCTGCGGCCGGGCGGCCACAGACGTGCGACGGGTTTGTAAACGGAACGTAAATGCGCTGGCACCGGCGGGACGGCTCCGACTAGCCTCGGAGCCGTTCCGTTCAGGAGTCGCCCATGCGTATCCGCGTCAGTCTTCGCCCGCTCGCGCTCGCCTTCACCGTCGTGCTGCTCGGCCTCGCCGTGTCGGCGTGCTCCAAATGCGACATCCCGACCTGGGGCGGCCCGGGCTCGTGCCGGGCCGGCGTGCCGCTGCAATGACGAGACTGCAGTGACGAGGCGACCGCCGGTGGTTTCACACGCGGGCGCGCGGAAAGAGAATCAACCGGAGCGCAGCACGAAGCGGCGATGCGGCTTCTGCACCGGCCGGGCGTTCATCGCATAGAGTTTTGCGAACGCATCGACGTCGGAGGACGCGACCTCGACCGGCTCGGTCATCAGCAGCCACTCGACCGTCTCGGAGCAGGGCGGCGTCGTCAGCGAGCCGGTGTAGCGGTAATAGCTGCGCGCCTTCGGCAGCAGATCCTCGGGGTGCAGGTCGCCGTCGAGCGCCGCGGATTTTCCGGCCTCCCTCGGCATCTCGTCGATCACCTCGGCGAACAGCGGGTTCTTGTCGCCGGTCTCCATCAGCACGCCGACCACCGCGAGACCCGCGTCGTTCTTGTGAACGAAGTGTACCTCCATCGGAAAATGCTTGCCGGCGACGGTGTGCTCGCTCGGCCGATGGAAGTGGAACTGGAGGAGCTGATAAGTCTGGTCGCCGAGCTCGAGCGTGCTGCCCGGCTTCACGTTCACCTGAATCGTGTGGCCGTTGTTGACGATCTTCTCGACGCCCTTGCTCCAGTCGATTTTCAGCTCCGGCAGCTCGGCGCGGATGGTCGGGCCGATGTCGATCGGCGACTGCTGCGCGCCCGCGCCACAGACATTGCTCGCCTTGTCGAGCTCGCCCCAGTGGGCGGGACCGTGGTCGCCGTCGTAGCCCCAGTGCACGCCCTCGTCGGCGCGCGCGATGCCGGCGCACAGCGGGCACAGCGCGAGACCGGCCAAGGCCTTCAGGGTGTGACGTCGATCGAGCTTCATCCGTGATCTCCTCGGGGTTTGGGCGCGACGAGGGGCGTCGCGAGCGTGAGGACGCGGCGGCGGACAAAAAAGAAACGCGACATCGAGTTGCAGAGGATTCGCTCTTAACGCAGCCGCTGAATCGGGGCAAGGGTGTGCGGCCCGCGCGCGCCTCGCGATCGCTCACGAGGGTTGACGAAGGCTTGGCCGACGCGCGAAGCGCCGGCGCCACGCTTTGTATAAATACGATGATACCGGAGAGTTTTCGTTCAGATGCCGGCGCCGCCGCAAACGTCCGCCTCGAGGTCGGCGCGCACCGCGCGCGCGGTGTGCTGGAGGTCGCGGTCGGTGCGCCGGCGGGGCCGCTCGGACGTGATCGCGTGGGTCGCGACGATCCGGCCCGGGCTGCCGGCCAGCACCACCACGCGGTCGGCGAGATAGGTCGCCTCGTCGATGTCGTGGGTGACGAACAGCACGGTCTTGCCGGTCTTCTCGCGCACCCTGATCAGCTCGTCCTGCAGGGTCTCGCGGGTGATCGCGTCGAGCGCCGAGAACGGCTCGTCCATCAGGAGCACGGCGGGGTCGACCGCGAGCGCGCGGGCGAGCGAGACGCGCTGGCGCTGCCCGCCGGACAGCTGGTGTGGCCAGCGCTGCGCGAGATGATCGAGCCCGACGGTGGCGAGTGCCGCGTGCGCTCGCGCCTTGCGCTGGTCGCGCGGCACGTCGCGATGCTCGAGGCCGAACGCGACGTTGTCGATCACCCGCCGCCACGGCAACAGCCGCGAATCCTGAAACACCAGCGCCACCGGGCGCTTTCCGCCGCCGCTCCCGGCGACCGTCACCGTGCCGGCGCTCGGCCGGGCGAGCCCGGCGATCACCCGCAGCAGCGTCGATTTTCCCACCCCCGACGGGCCGACGATCGCCAGAAGCTCGCCGCGGTCGATGTCGAGGTCGAGATCCTTCAACACCTCGGTCGACACGCCGTCGCGTGCAAAAGCGAGCGCGAGCCCGCGGATCTCGATCACGCCCGCCATCGCAACAGCCATCCCTGCAAGGCCACGAACACGGTGTCGATCACGCCGTAGAGCGCCGCCATGGTCAGCATGTAGACGACCACGAGATCGGTCGCGAGCAGGCTCGAGGCCTGCATCATCCGCTGCCCGAGGCCGAACACGCCGAAGATCTCCGCGGCGACCACGGCCATCCAGGCCTGACCGAGCGCGGTGCGGACGCCGACCAGGATGCCGGGCGTCGCCGCCGGCAACAGCACCTTGATCAGGCGCGCCCAGGCCGAGCGGAAGCCGAACGCGTCGGCCACCTCGATCAGATCACGATCGACCGCGCGCACCGCGCCGTGCGCGGCGAAATAGACGATCCAAAAGACGCCGACCGCGATGATGAACACGGCCGCCGCCGGCTGCACGCCGAACCAGATGATCGCGAACGGCACCCAGGCGAGGCCCGGCACCGGCCGCAGCACCCGCACCACCCACGCGGTGAGCGTCTCCAGAACGCCGAACATGCCGGTGAGGACGCCCGCCGCGATGCCGAGACAGATGCCGACCAAAAGGCCTACCACATAGTGCGAGAGGCTCGCGGCGATCGCCGCCGGCCACATGCCGGAGGCGAACTCGCGCAGGAAGGCTGCGGGCACCACGCTCGGCGGCGGCAGGAAGGCCGGGTTCACCAGCCCGAGCCGCGGCACCGCCTCCCAGAAAGCGAGGAAGGCGGCGAGGCCGAGCGGCGGAAGAAGAATTCGTTTCAGTTGCACGGAACGGCTTTCGGAGGTTTCTTGCGTCGCGAGGCGACGTGATCACATGGCGCCTGTCGCCGTCGGGCTCACAAGGTCGCGGACGCCTTCTCGTAATAACGCGGCTCGAACAGGCCATCGAGCGGCAGCTCCTTGTCGAGCGAGCCGAGCACGACCTGATAACGTTGCATCGCGGCGGTCGCCTCGACGATGATGCGCGGATCGGCGATGAACTTCGAGGCGGGCGAGCCGAGCGCCTTCCTGATCGTCGCGGTGTCGATGATGCCTTTTCCGAGCGCGGCCTCGATCGCCGGCGCCGCGCGGTCCGGCTTCTCCTTGATCAGCTTGGTCGCCTTCACCACCGCGTCGACCAGGCCCTGCGCCTGTGCCGGGTTCTTGTCGAGAAACGCGCCGGTCGCCGCCACCACGGTGCCCGGCTGATTGGGGAACATCTCGCCGCCGAGCGCCACCAGCGCGATCGCCGGATTGCGCTCGCGGATGATCGTCACCGCCGGCTCGCGCACCGTGGCACCTTCCACCGCACCGACCTGCACCGCCTGCTGCGTCGCATCGATCCCCATCGGCACGATGGTGACGTCGGCCTTGTCGACCTTGCTCACCTCCCACAGCCAGTGCTGCAGCGTGGTGTTGGGCACCGATCCGGGCGGCTGGGTGGCGAGCCGGGCCGGCGCGCCGGCCTTTGCCCGGTAGTGCGCGAAGGCCTGCGCCGGCGCGACGCCGCCGGCAAAATGCTCGGCGAGCTTCGGCGCCGCGACGAAGGTCATCTCCTCGATCGCGGTGGCCGCCACCACGCGCACGTCGACGCCGCGCGAGCGGGCGACGATCAGCGGCGAGACACCGGCGACATAGACGTCGATCGTGCCGGAGGCGACCGCCGCGATCATGTTCGGCCCCGACTCGAAGGTGGTGAAGGCGGGCGCGATGCCGGCCGCTTTCAGCCAGCCCTCGTGATCGGCGACGAACGCCTGCGAGGCGCCGAGCACCGGAATGAAGCCGATGCGCGCCGGCACGAGAGCGCCGGCGGCAGCCGCGCGACCGATCACGGCGGGGGCGGCGAGGGCGCCGGCGAGGCCGGCGAGAACGAGGCGGCGGGACAGGGCCATGACGGGGATGCTCCGAAAATGCGTCGGGGGCGGTCGCGAGCGACGGGGCGCTCTTGAAGAATGTTTTTCTTTGCATGGCAATATTGCCGCACCAAAAGAGGTGGCTCTTCGGTTCTGCCCGGTTTCGGTAGAACGATCTCGCTCCGCGGCGCCCGTTCGGAGAATCCCCTCCGCAGCCCGGCCGGCGGCGAAACTCTCGCGTGTGCGTCGCAGCCGAGACAGGCCGCCGGCCTCTGGTCCCGGCCCGGCGCTCGTGCTCTATGGCGACAGTCGCCAGGCGTTTTCCGCCCGGCGCCGTGTCCCGAAACGATCCGAGAGCCGCGACAAAAAATGCTCGACACCAAAGCCGGCGGGGCGACCCCCGCGCCCGACCGTCCCGATTCGCTGGCCGGTCTCCATCCCGAGACGCGTCTCGTCCATGCCGGCATCCTGCGCTCGCCTTACGGTGAGACCGCCGAGACGCTCTATCTGACGCAGGGCTTCGTCTACGACCGCGCGGAAACCGCCGAGGCGCGCTTCAAGAACGAGGACCCGGGTTATCAGTACACGCGCTACGGCAACCCGACGCTGTCGATGTTCGAGGACCGGCTCGCCGCGCTCGAGGGGGCCGAGGCGTGCCGCGCCACCGCGACCGGCATGGCGGCCGTGCACGGCGCGATCGTGAGTCTCGTCAAGGCGGGTGATCACGTCGTCGCCCCGCGGGCGATGTTCGGCTCGTGCCGCTGGATCATCGAGGAGATGCTGCCGCGCTTCGGCGTGTCGTTCACGCTGGTCGACGGCGCCGACGTCTCGTCCTGGCGGAACGCCGTGCGGCCGGAGACGACGCTGTTTTTCCTCGAGACGCCGTGCAATCCGACGCTCGAGGTGATCGACCTCGCGGCGGTGGCAGAGATCGCCCACGCGGCCGGCGCGCTTTTGGTGGTCGACAACGTGTTTGCCTCGCCGCTCTATCAGCGCCCGCTCGCGCACGGCGCCGACGTGGTGGTCTATTCCGCCACCAAGCACATCGACGGGCAGGGCCGCTGCATGGGCGGCGCGATCCTCGCCTCGCGCGAGCTGATCGAGGAGCGCATTCAGCTTTTCCTCCGCATGACCGGCCCGAGCATGTCGCCGTTCAATGCCTGGGTCTTGGTGAAGAGCCTCGAGACCTTGCCGCTGCGCATTGCGCGCCAGGCGGAGACGGCCGGAAAACTCGCGGACGCGCTGGCGACGCTGCCCGGCGTGACCAGGGTGATCTTTCCGGGCCGGCCGGACCATCCGCAGGCCGAGGTGATCGCCCGCCAGATGAGCGGGCCGTCGACGCTGATCGCCTTCGAGGTGGCGGGCGGCAAGGCGGGTGCCTACGCCTTCCAGAACGCGCTGAAGGTGGTGAAGATCTCCAACAATCTCGGCGACGCCAAGAGCTTGATCACTCACCCGGCGACCACCACGCATTCGCGCTTCAAGCCGGAGGAGCGCGCCCATCTCGGCATCTCCGACGGCTTGTTGCGGCTGTCGGTCGGGCTCGAGCACGTCGACGATCTGATCTGCGATCTGTCGCGCGCCGCGGGCGCGCCTGCGGCGGCGTGAGGCGAGGCGCCGCAGCAAGACTTGCGGCGACAGCGCGATCGCGACCGGATCTCGTCACGGCGATTCACATCGTCGTGACGAGGCGCCGCCGGCCCGACCACGAACAAATCATGTTCTGATCACGTCGTCGGCACACTGATGCGTCCGCGATCACCTCGGCGGCGCTCGGTGCCGCGCGCGTGCGCAGCCGCGTGCGCGATGGCGGAGTGGGTCCGCACGTCTCGGTAGCGTCACGGATTGCGTGTAACACGCCTCTCGTGTATCCATGACTCGTGCACGAGGGCTGGATCCGGTTCGGGTGGGCGCCGCCGGGTGCGGGCGCTTCGGGCGCACGACCGTGAGGATCGCCCCGTTCGTGACGTGACATTTCGCAGGTGCGAAACGCTGCCGCGCAAGACAAGAGGCTTCGTGCGGCATGATCGTATGTGACCGCTCGGCGTGACTGCTCGGGCGCGACTGGTGTGCCTGACGATCGGGTCGGCGTTGTTGGTCGGTACCCGACCCATTCGGTGCCCGACCTATTCGGTGCGTGACCTGTTCGGTGTGTGACTGCTGGAGCGAGACCGCGAGAGCACCGCGAGAACCGGGCCGCGGGTAGGGCGTCTCGAGGCGGACGGGTCGAGCCTTCGATCCGAACCTCGCGAATGTCGGCGCGTGAACTCGGACTCGTGAACTCGGACGCATGACTTTGGACGCATGACCTTGGACGCATGACCTGGGACTGGCGAACTCGGACCTCGCAGCTGCCGCCCTCGCGAACCTGGACCGTGCGAACGTGAACCTCGTGAACGTGAACCTCGTGAACGTGAACCTCGTGAACGTGACGTGTGACGTGACGTGTGGACGTGAAATCGTGACGACGTGAAACCGTGTGAAGGAGGGACCGTGGAGCATCTGCGACCGAATTATCTGCGCGACGTCGCCTACATCTCCCGCGACTGGATCGAGGCGCACGGCCTGCATCCGGCGGTCGGCGTGGCGATCGAGGTCGCCGCCGAGATCGAGCTGCCGGACGATCGCTCTCCGAGCGAGATCGTCGCGGCGCCGACCGACGAGGAACGCACGATCATCGAGCGTTTGGTGCGCTCCTACATCGCCAGTGGCGTGTTTCCGCCCTCCGCCGACGGCACCTACGGTTTTGCCGAGTGGGAGTTCTCGGTCGAGCCCCGTTGACGATCCAAGAACGACCCCGACGACCTCCGAACGAACGACCTCCGACCGAACGAAGAGCCGAATGCACGAAGAGCCCGGGATCTCCGGGCTCTTCGCGTCTCGTCTCGATGTGTCTCGTCTGACGCGTCTCGTCTGATGCGTCTCGTCTCGAGATGTCGCGTCACGATGTGCCGTCGCCGATCTGCTCCGCCGGGCGGATCGGCGACCGGCCGGCGATCACTGATCGGCCTTGAACGACGGCGCGTTCTGCAGGTCGGCCTTGGTCATGCCGCGCAGCACCACGCGGACCGGGTCGACCATCTTGGAATCGTCCGCATCGGCGCGGGCGCCGGCCGTGCCGCTGGCTCCCGTGCGGCCCGCATCGGCGCGGTTGCCCGCATTGGTGCCGGCGGCGTTCGAGCCGCTGCCGGTGGTCGCGGTGCTGCCGGTCGCGGTGCTGCCGGTGGCCGAGCGGTCGGTGGCGGTGGTGCCGGGCAGCGGCGCGCCGGGCGCCATCCGGCCGCCGGTGTACATCGCGGCGCGATCGGTGTTCTTCTCGTCGACGATCTCCAGCGCCTGGAACGGCACCGCGACGTCCTTCTCGCCGATCCCCAGGAAGCCGCCGACGCCGACGATCGCCGCGACCACCTTGCCGTCGCGGTCGAGCAGCAGGTCGCTGATGTCGCCGATCTCCTCGTTGTTGGCGCCGTAGACGGTGGTGCCGGAGAGGTCCGAGCCGAATATGTGGCCCTGTTGCGGCGCAGCGAGCGGCCGCAGGTTGCTCTGCGATTGGCCGGCCTGCCCGGCGCTCTGCGCCTGGCTGCCCTTCGGTGCGGTCTGGGAGCCGGATTGCGCGAGCGCGGGGCCGGTGATCATCGTACCCGCCAGCAGGCAGGCGAACAGTGTGCGAGTCATGTCGTCTCCTCGAAATGGCTGGGACGTGAGGGCAACGACCGAGGGCGACGATGGTTCGGGGACGCGCCCGAGAGAAAACGCCGCGGGATACGCCCGCGTGGCGGGTTACCGCCGTCTCGGTCCGGGTGCGAAAGGCGGGCGAAAGGCGTCACCCGTTCAGCGGCCACACCAGCACGATCAGCGGCACCGCGACCACCACGACGACGATCTCGAGCGGCAGGCCGAGCCGCCAGTAGTCGCCGAACCGCAGCCCGCCGGGGCCGAGGATCAGCGTGTTGTTCTGGTGGCCGATCGGCGTGAGGAAGGCGCACGAGGCGCCGACCGCCACCGCGATCAGGAACGGGTCGACGCTGACGCCGAGCGTTTGCGCCGCACCGATCGCCACCGGGCACATCACCGTCGCGGTCGCGGCGTTGTTCATGAAATCGGACAGCGTCATGGTCAGCACCAGCACCGCGGCGAGGCCGAGGATCGCGTTGCCCTGCGCCACCTCGTGCAGCAGGAAGCGGGCGACCAGATCGGCGGTGCCGGTGGTCGCCATCGCGCCGGCGACCGGGATCAGCGCGCCGAGCAGCACGATCACCGACCAGTCGATCGCCTCGTAGACCGTGCGGGCCGGCACCAGCCCGGTCACCACCGCGGCGAGCGCGCCGGCGGTGAAGGCGACCGCCGCCGGGGCGAGGCCGAGCGCGGCCGCGCCGACCGCGAGCGCCATGATCACCGCGGCGGTCACCGCATCGCGCAGGCGCGGCAGGCGGATCGAGCGGGCGGCGAGCGGCACGCAGCCGAGCTGCGTGGCAAAACTGTTCAGGCGCTCGGGCAGGCCCTGCATCAACAGCACGTCGCCCGCCTGCAGCGGCAGCCGGCGCAGTCGCGCGCGCGAGCGCTGGCCCTGCCGCGAGATCGCCAGCATGTTGATCGCGTAGCGGGTGCGCAGCTGCACGTCGGCGACCGAGCGGCCGACCAGGGGCGAGGCCGGCAGCACCACCATCTCGAGCAGCGCCAGCTCGCTGTCCTGGGTGGCGGCCGCCACCTTCTGCCCGCTGCCGTCGGCGCTCGCGACGCCGGCCGGCGGCCCGGTGCGCTCCTTCACCTCGGCGCGCTCGTGCACCAGCTCGAGCCCGAGCGCCGGAAGCGCCGCGGCGAGCGCCGCGGAATCCGCTTCGATCACCAGGATGTCGCCGGCGCGCACCCGCTGGCGCGGGTTGAAGGCGGCGAGCCGCACCTCGCGGCGGATCATCCCGACCACGATGGCGTCCGCCTCGTCGAGCTCGGCCTCGATCTCGCGCAGCGTCATGCCGGCGGCGCGGGCGTCGGGCGGGATGCACACTTCCGTGAGATAGACCTCGATCTCGAAGCTCTCCGCGCCCGCCCGCGGCCGCGCCGGCACCAGGATGCGGGCGGCGAGCACCAGGAAGGCGCCGCCGGCGAGCGCCACCGGTACGCCGACCGGGCTGAAATCGAACATCCCGAACCCGACCCCCTCGGCCTGCGCGCGAAACGCCGAGACGATCAGATTGGGCGGCGTGCCGATCAGCGTCGTCATGCCGCCGAGAATCGAGCCGAAGGCGAGCGGCATCAGCATCTGCCCCGGCGGAATCTTTTGGCGGTCGGCGATCTGGACGCCGATCGGCATCAAAAGCGCCAGCGCGCCGACATTGTTCATGAAGGCCGAGAGGAGGGCGCCGAGCGCGGTGAGCGCGGCGATCGAGGCGCCGGGGCCGAGCCCCTTCGGCAGCGCCCGCTGCACCAACAGATCGACGGTGCCGGACTCCTGCAGCGCCCGGCTGAGGATCAGCACCGCCGCCACCGTCACCACCGCCGGGTGGCTGAAGCCGTCGAACGCCTGGGCCGAGGGCACGATGCCGACCAGCACGCAGGCGAGCAGCGCCCCCACCGCGACGAGGTCGTGCCGCCAGCGTCCCCACAGGAACATCGCGGCAGCGGCCGCGAGGATCGTCGTGAGGGCGATCTGGGGAAAGGCCACGCGCGTAAAACTCCTTCGGCCGGAGGCTCGGGCCCGGTGGAGATCGTCGCTACGGTCTTTGCCGGCCCGGCGTCAAGCGC
Source organism: Rhodovulum sp. PH10 (assembly GCF_000293785.1). Lineage (GTDB taxonomy): Bacteria > Pseudomonadota > Alphaproteobacteria > Rhizobiales > Xanthobacteraceae > Rhodoplanes. Next base: position 22,155 of record NZ_AKZI01000013.1, read on the forward strand.
GGACGCGGCGGGCGTTGCGGCGCGGAACCCGCCTCGAGGCGCGGCATTGAGCCGGCATGGCTCCTCTCGACACCCTGGTCGGACTGGCGGCGGCGGTGCTCACCTCCGCGTCCTACGTCCCGCAGGTGCGCAAATGCTGGCGGACCCGGCAGACGGAGGATTTGTCGCTGCGGATGCTGCTGATCCTCTCCGGCGGTATCGGCCTGTGGGTGGTGTACGGCCTCCTGCGCGGTGACGCGGTGATCGTGCTCGCCAACGGCGTGAGTCTGATGCTGCTCGGCAATCTTCTGTATTTCAAGCTCGCCGAGCGCACTCGTGCGGGGGGAACTCGTTCGGGACGCACTCGTTCGGGACGCACTCGTGCGGGGCGCACGCGGGCCGGCCGCGCGGCCGGCGAAGACGTCAGCCGAGAGACTCCATCGTGACGTCGCGTTGTGCGGTGCGCAGAGAGACGACGAAGCCGGCGATCACGTCGAGGAAGGTGATCACCAGAAGGAGGAAGAAGGTCGAGGTGGCGGCCTGTGCGACCAGCAGAAACTCGACCAGCACGGCGATGAACAGCACCAGCGACAAAATGTGGTCGACCACGCTGCGGCGCGACATGCGGGTCGCCTTGGCGATCTCGAGAAACAGGAAGCCGAGGGCGAACACGGTCATCAGGTCGCCGAAGGTCATCGTCCAGGTCGCCTGCGAGATCATCGGCACCCGCAGCACGATGTCGGACCAGGCAAAGCCCGGCAGCAGGAAGGCGACGATGTTGTAGATCGCCACCGGGACGAGGAGCAGCGGAAATCCCATCAGAAACATCGGCGGGTCCTCGCAGGGGCGCAGTCACGGCTCGGGCGCGGTGACGGTTCGGACGCGAACGGCTCGTTCGCACCGGCACAAGACCGCGTTCCGGCCGCGCATGCAACCGGTTCCATCGCACCGAGGGGACTCGTCCCTCTCCCCGGCGCTCGTCGGGACGTCCTGCGTCGTGCGGACTGCTTCGGCCGGACCGCGGGGAGACCAACGCCGAAAACCGCCGCGGCGGGACACCACGGCGGTCGGGTAAAAATCAGTTCGGCGAAGCGCGGCGCGCGGGCGAGAAAAAATCCCGCGGACCGGTCCGCTCAGTCCTCGGACTTCTTCGCGAGGATCTGCCGGCCGCGATACATGCCGGTCTTCAGGTCGATGTGGTGCGGGCGGCGCAGCTCGCCGGAATCCTTGTCCTCGACATAGGACGGCGCCTTCACGGCGTCGGCCGAGCGGCGCATGCCGCGACGGGAGGGCGAGGTCTTTCGTTTCGGCACGGCCATCGTGCTGTCTCCTCGACGTGGGCCGGCTGCGAGAGCGCGCCGAGGCCCCGGTTTTCGGGAAAGTCGGGCTTATAGAGCATGCGGCCCGGCCTGGCTAGGGGGCCCGACCAGGAAATGGCGAGACGTCGCCGTCCGATGCCCCGTTTGCGGGGCTGCTGCGGCCGGAAACGAAACCTCAGCGCCGGGCGTCGAGCACGCAGCCGGCGACCGCCTGCCGGGCGCGCCGCACATAGAGCCCGGCGAGCCGCTGCAGCCCGCGGCCGGGCTTTGCCGCGTTGCGCTTCACCGGGTTCGGCAGGGTGGCGGCGAGCAGCGCCGCCTGGTGCCGCGTCAGGCTGTCGGCCGGCTTGCCGAAGGCGTGCCGGGCTGCGGCCTCGGCGCCGAACTGCCCGTTCGGCCCCCATTCGGCGATGTTGAGATAAATCTCCATCAGCCGCCGCTTGCCGAGCACCAGGTCGAGCCACATCGCCAGCGGCGCCTCCAAAACCTTGCGGACATAGCTGCGGCCGGACCACAGGAAGAGGTTTTTTGCGGTCTGCTGCGACAGGGTCGAGGCGCCGCGGGCGTCGTCGAGCCCGTCCTCCAAAGCGTCGCGGAGTTCCGCGAAATCGATCCCCCAGTGCTGGCAGAAGCGGCCGTCCTCGGCGGCGATCACCGCCTTGACGAGATCGGGGTCGATGTCGGCGATCGGCACCCAGCTGCGCTCGACCGGCATCCGGGTGAGCCAGCGCGCCAGCATCGGCGTCGAGACCGGCCGGCCGACGAGATAGAGCGGCGTCAGCAGGTAGGGCAGGGCCACCAGGACGACCAGCACGGCGGCGGCGAGCCGCAGCCACTCGAACGGCGTGGCCGGCCAGCGTGTCAGGGGGCGGAGGCGTTCGACGAGTTGCATGGCCATGATCTTACCGCGATGCCATGAGCACGTCGTCGTCCGATCTCCCGATTCCCCGAAGATTTGGCGCCGCCGCCGAGATGACCGCGATCATTCAAACCCTGCTGCTGCTGCTCGCCGTGCTGGTCGCGGTCGCGGTTCTGGCGCGCCGGCTCCATGTCGCCCCCTCGATCCTGCTGGTGATCGCCGGGCTCGCGCTGTCCTTCGTGCCGGGCCTGCCGGCGATCGAGCTCGCCCCGGAGTTCGTGCTGCTCGTCGTGCTGCCGCCGCTGATCTATCTCGCCGGCGTCGCCATGAGCTGGCGCGAGTTCCGCTTCAACCTGCGGCCGATCGCCCTGCTCGCCTTCGGCTGCGTGGTGTTCACCACCTGTGCGGTGGCGGCCGGTGCGCATTTCGTGCTCGGGTTGCCGTGGAGCATCGGCTTCGTGCTCGGCGCGATCGTCTCGCCGCCCGACGTGGTGGCGCCGCTCGCGGTCGCCCGCCGGCTCGGCCTGCCGCGCCGCATTCTCGTGGTGCTGGAGGGGGAGGGGCTCGCCAACGACGCGACCGCGCTGATCCTCTACCGCTTCGCGGTCGCCGCGGTGTCGACCGGCGTCTTCTCGCTGCCGGAGGCGATCGGCACCTTCTCGGCGATCGTGGTCGGCGAGATCGCCTACGGCCTCGCGGTCGGCTGGATCGGGCTTCGGCTGCGCCACTGGGCACGCGACCCGCGGGTCGAGATCACGCTGGCGATGATGATGCCCTATCTCGCCTACTGGGTGCCGGAGCATCTCGGCGGCTCGGGCGTGCTGGCGACCGTCGCGGCGGGCCTCTATGTGAGCTGGAACGGGCCCCTGCTGATCTCGTCGGCCACCCGGCTGCAGGGCATCTTCGTCTGGGACCTGTTCACCTACCTGATCGAGGGCTTCATCTTCCTGATCGTCGGCATGCAGGCGCGCGCGCTGGTCGACCGCATCGAGTCGCACTCGCTGTCGGAGCTGGTGGTCGGCGTGCTGGTGACCACCGCGATCTGCATCGTCGCCCGCTTCGTGTGGGTCTATCCGGCGATCTACCTCCCGCGAAAGATCCCGGCGGTGCGGCGGCGCGATCCGGCGCCGATCTGGCAGCGCCCGTTCATGATCGCCTTCGTCGGCGTGCGCGGGGTGGTGTCGCTCGCCGCCGCGCTCGCGCTGCCGCTCACCCTCGGCAACGGCGAGCCGTTTCCGCAGCGCGAGTTCATCCTGTTCGTGGTGTTCGGGGTGATCGTGCTGACGCTGGTCGGGCAGGGGCTGATGATGCCGCTGGTGATGCGCTGGCTCGGGCTCGCCCGGGTCGGCCTGGCCGAGCAGCGGCGCGAGCGCGAGGCGGAGCTGCGGGCCCGCCACGAGGCGACCGACGCCGCGCAGAAGCGGCTCGACGAGCTCGCCGCCGAGGGCGAGGTCGATGCCGGCATCGCCGCGCTTCTGAAGGCGCGCAACGTCCAGCGCACGCTCCAGGTGCCGCGCACGCTGGAGGAGGGGTTCGAGATCGCCGCGCTCGGCGCCAAGCTCAGGCTCGAGCTGATCGACGCCGAGCGGCGCCATCTCCATCAGCTCGAGCGCGACGGCAAGCTGACCGACTATGCCCGCCGCCGGATCGAGCGAGAGCTGGACCTCGAGGAGGCCTCGATCGCCTGCAAGGCGGAGACCTACGAGCCGCCGGTGTCGGGGGGATGAGGGGCAGATCCTTTTCACCTCGTTCTTGAGGGTGTCGGAACGATGAATGTTTATGTCTCCCGACATCCTCGAGATGACATCCTCGAGATTTTCTTGTGTTTCGCGGAAACCGTGTGTATTGTTAAGCTAGTTGGAGTCTGTGATGATGTCTGTTTCCGCATTGGCGGCAGCCAAGGCCGTGTGTGAGATGAGGGGTTGGACACTCTCCAACTTGGCCCTTCAAAAGATCCTGTACATCGCGCACATGTTTCACCTCGCTATGACAGGCAAGCCCCTGATTAACGAGGAGTTCGAAGCCTGGGATTATGGGCCTGTGGTGCCGGAGGTGTATCGACGAGTTCGGGCGTTTGGTAGTGATCCGATCAGAAACGTCTTTCATTGGGAGCCCGCCCTTGAGCGAGATACGACTGAATATCAGGCCCTCAAGGCGGCAGCGGATGCTACCAATGGAATGAGTCCTGCGAGTCTTGTTGCGTTCACGCATTCCCCAAAAGGCGCGTGGAGCCGTTGTTATAAGCCAAATGTCCGCGGTATAACTATTCCGAATGAGCTGATTTTGGACGAATACCGTGCCAGAAAATCTAAATGATGGAAATGAGCTGGGGCGGATTCTGTCGGGCGAGCCGGCTCCAGACCAAAAAGACGAGAAAATTGCAGCATTGGAGACAAAATTAAAAGACATCGAAAACATCTTTTACGAAGAGCGCTTTCTCTGGATAATTATTTCCATCATTCTTTTTGATGCATATATATTCACGCACATGGCGAATTGGGCTGGAGCTGTCGTAGTTGGCATATTTGAATTAATTTTTGTACTGATCATGGCGGATCGTTGCGGAGTTGACACAGTAGCTCCGTTAATTGACAAAATAACTGGATTTCTAGTCCGCACCTCTCGCGATGCGAGTTCGTAATCTATCACCTTATGACTATTGAGGTCGATGGCGACAGGAAAGCCGTCACCGCCCCTTCTCGGCCAGAAGGTCGCGATAGAGCTGGGCGTAGCGGCGGGCGGAGCGGCGCCAGGAGACGTCGGCGCGCATGGCGTTCCTCTGCACGCGGCGCCATACCCGGCCGTTCCGCCACAGCGCGGTGGTGCGCAGGATCGCCGCCTCCAGCATGCCGATCGTCGGCGTGAACTGGACGCCGGTGCCGACCCCCTCGGCGATCGCCATGTCGTTGCAGTCGATCACCGTGTCGGCGAGCCCGCCGACATGGGCGACCACCGGCAGCGTGCCGTAGCGCAGCGCGCACATCTGGGCGAGGCCGCACGGCTCGTAGCGCGACGGCATCAGCAGCGCGTCGGCGCCGGCCTGGATCAGGTGGGCGAGCTCCTCGTCGTAGCCGATCACGCAGCCGACCCGGCCCTGATGGATCCGCGCGGCATCGATGAAGGCCTGCTGAAGCGCCCGCTCGCCGGTGCCGAGCACGACCAGCTGTGCGCCGGTCGCGAGCAGCGTCGGCAGCACCTCGACCAGCATGTCGAGGCCTTTTTGCCAGGTCAGCCGGCTCACCACGCCGAACAAGAGCGCGTCGTCGTTGGCGAGCCCGAGCCGCTGCTTGAGCACCGCCTTGTTGGCGATCCGTGGGGCGATCCGGCGGGCGTCGAACTTTGCCGCGATCAGCGGGTCGGTCGCCGGGTTCCACACCGCGTCGTCGATGCCGTTGAGGATGCCGGACAGCCGCTCGGTGCGCACCCGCAACAGGCCGTCGAGCCCCATGCCGTATTCCGGCGTGCGGATTTCGGCGGCATAGGTCGGCGACACCGTGGTGATCCAGTCGGCGAGCGCCAGCCCCGCCTTGAGGAAGCCGATCTCGCCGTGGAACTCGACGCCGTTGATGCTGTAGGCCTGCGGCGGCAGCGCCAGCGCCGGCAGGAGCGATGCCGGAAACAGCCCCTGGAAGGCGAGGTTGTGCACCGTGGTGACGGTGCGCGGGCCGCGCTCGTGGCCGTAGCGCAGATAGGCCGCGGCGAGGCCGGACTGCCAGTCGTGCGCGTGCAGGACGTGCGGCTGGAACGACGGCACGGCGCCGGCGGCGAGGCTCGCCGCGACCTTGCCGAGCGCGCCGAAGCGGATCGCGTTGTCCGGCCAATCGCGCCCGTCAGGCGCCATGTAGGGGTTGCCCGGCCGATTGTAGAGATGCGGCGCGTCGATCGCGATCAGCTCGAGGCCGTGCGCCCGCCCGTGCAGCAGCTTTGCCGGGTTGCCGAACAGGTCGGCGATCTGCAGGACCGGGACGACCTCGTCGAGCGCCTTGAGAACGGCCGGATAGCCGGGCACCAGCGTCACCACCCGCACGTGCTCGGGCGCGAGCGCCGCCGGCAGCGCACCGGCGACGTCCGCGAGACCTCCGGTCTTGACGAGCGGGAAGATCTCCGAGACGACGGACAGAACGACGATCGGTGCCGAGGTGGTCACAACCGATCGATCATGTGCTGGGTGATCAGGCAGATCCCGCTCTCGGTGCGGCGGAACCGCTCCGCGTCGAGCTCCGGGTCCTCGCCGACCACCAGCTTGGGGGGAATCTGGGTGCCCTTGTCGACCACCACCTTGGTGAGCCGCGCGCCACGGCCGATATCGACCTGCGGCAGGATCACCGAGCTGTCGACCGAGGCGAAGGAGTGCACCCGCGCGCCGGTGCCGACCAGCGAGCGCTTGATCGCCGCGCCCGAGACGATGCAGCCGCCGGCCACCAGCGAGGCCACCGCCATGCCGCGCCGGCCCTGCTCGTCGTGCACGAACTTGGCGGGCGGGGTGATCTCGGCATAGGTCCAGATCGGCCAGTTGTGGTCGAACAGGTCGAGCTGCGGCACCACCGCGGTGAGGTCGATATTGGCCTCCCAATAGGCGTCGATGGTGCCGGCGTCGCGCCAGTAGACGTCGGCCTCCTCGCGCGAGCGTACGCACGAGCGCGAGAACGGATGCGACACCGCCTTCCCGTACTTCACGAGGTACGGCACGATGTCCTTGCCGAAGTCGTGCTGCGAGTGCGGGTCGTGGGCGTCGCGGCGGACCTGGTCGATCAGGAATTTCGTGTTGAAGACGTAGATGCCCATGCTGGCGAGCGCCTGGGTCGGGTCGCCCGGCATGTGCGGCGGCGTCGCCGACTTCTCGATGAAGTCGGTGATCAGCTCGTTCTCGTCGACATGGACGACGCCGAAATGCTTGGCCTGCTCGATCGGCACCGCGAGGGTGGCGACCGTGATGTCGGCCTTCTGCTCCACGTGCTGCTGGAGCATCGGCTCGTAGTCCATCTTGTAGACGTGGTCGCCGGCCAGCAGCACGATGTATTCGGGATTGTAGCCCTCGATGATGTCGAGGTTCTGATAGACGGCGTCGGCCGTGCCGGCGTACCAGCTGGCGCCGGCGATGCGCTGGCTCGCCGGCAGGATGTCGAAGCTCTCGTTCCGTTCGGGGCGGAAGAAGTTCCAGCCCCGTTGCATGTGGCGGATCAGGCTGTGCGCCTTGTACTGGGTCGCCACCGCGATGCGGCGAATGCCCGAATTGAGGGCGTTGGAGAGCGTGAAATCGATGATGCGTGACTTGCCGCCGAAATAGACCGCCGGCTTGGCGCGGTTGTCGCACAGCTCGTGGAGCCGGCTGCCGCGCCCGCCGGCGAGGACGTAGGCCATCGCACTACGCGCGAGCGGGCCCGACATGGGATTGTCGATCGGCACGGAATTGCCTCTTGTGGTTGGGGTGCGATTGTCTCCGGGTCGTCACTCCGCTCGACGCGCAATACCGGACCGACACGACAGTCCCACGTCGTTGCCGAGCCGGCTCAGGACCTCAGATAAGCCTCCGTCGCGTAGCGCCGCATCATGCGGGTGCTGTTGAACACCGCGCCGATCTTGGCGATGGTCTGCTGCATCATCCAGATCCAGCGCGCGCGGTTCTCGCAATAGAGCGGCAGCACGGTGGATTCGAGCTTGCCGTACATGTCGTTGGCGTGGGCGGTGGCCGAGGAGTCGCTGCCGTCGGTGCCGATCGACCAGCCGGTGACGCCCTCTTCCCAGCCTTCCAGCCACCAGCCGTCGAGCACGCTGAAGTTCAGCACGCCGTTGAAGGCCGCCTTCATGCCGCTGGTGCCGGACGCCTCGAGCGGCGGCACCGGGTTGTTGAGCCACACGTCGACGCCGGACACCAGCTTGTTGGCGACGGCGATCGAGTAGTTCGGCAGGAAGGTCATCGGGATGGAGTCGATCGCCCGCATGTGGGCGTGGATCCCGCGGATCATGCCCTTGCCCTCGAAGTCGCGCGGATGCGACTTGCCGGCCATCACCACCTGGAACGGATAGCGCTGGCCGATCGCCTTCAGCCGCTCGACGTCGTGGAACAGCAGGTCGGGCCGCTTGTAGCCGGTCATCCGGCGGGCGAAGCCGATCAGCGGCACCTCCGGGTCCATCTCGACGCCGGTGGTGGCGCGGATGTGGGCGAGCAGCTCGCCCTTGGCCTTCTGGTGGGCGGCCCACAGCGCGTCCGGCGGCATCTGGTCGGCCTTGAGGAGCTCGTCGAGCTGATAGGCCCAGTGCGGCGCGATGGTGCGGAACAGCTCGGCGATCGCCGGATGCATCCAGGTCGGCACGTGGGCGCCGTTGGTCACCGTGCTGATCTTGTACTCGGGGAACATCTTCTGCGCGGTCTCGGCGTGCCGGCGCGCGACGCCGTTGGCATAGCGCGAGAGGTTGAGCGCGAGCCGGGTCATGTTCAGCTTGTCGGCGCCGGCCAAGAGCTTGAGCTGGTCGAATTCGATCAGGTCGCCGACGATCGAGCGGACGTCCGCATAGTCGAAGCGGTCGTGGCCGGCCTCGACCGGGGTGTGGGTGGTGAACACGCACTTCTCACGCACGGCGTGGACGTCGTAGCTGAACGGCTCCGGGATGCCGGGGATGCGGTTGATGCGGTGCTGGTCGAGCAGCGCCAGCGACAGGAACGCCGCGTGCCCCTCGTTGAGGTGATAGGTGTCGATGCTGAAGCCGAGCGCGCGCAGCACGCGGACGCCGCCGATGCCGAGCACCGCCTCCTGCTTGATGCGGTCCTTCTGGTCGCCGAAATAGAGGCGATTGGTGATGATGCGGTCGCGCGGGTCGTTCTCGGACACGTTGGTGTCGAGCAGGATCACCGGGATCTTGGGGCCGCGCGGCGAGGCGAGCTCGTAGAGCCACGGCCGGATCCACACCTGCCGGCCCTCGATCTTGACCGCCACCAGGGCGCCGATCGGGATCGCCCACTCCTCGGGGTTCCACGGGTCGGGGGCGTCGATCTGATTGCCGTCGGCGTCGATCTCCTGCTTGTTCGAGCCCTCGCGCGAGGCGAGCGTCACGAACACCATCGGCAGGTCGAGATCGGCGGCGGAACGCGCGGCGTCTCCCGCCAGCAGGCCGAGGCCACCGGAATAGGTGTGCATCTCCTCCCGGATGCCGACCTCCATGGAGAAGTAGGCAATGCGGTTGACGGACAGATAAGGGGCGACTTCGATCATTTCAGCTCCGGAAGGGGATGGAGACGACGACATCGGGCTCGACGCGAGGGCGGTCGTATCGCCTTGTGCGGACGAGCCCGTTCGGCCGCGCCGGACCGTCGTCGCGACGGGATCGGCACGGGCCGGGCGCTCAGGACGGCCGAGACGGCCGACCGGGGTGTTGCCTCGACCGGGACACGCCTTGCGGCCGCGGCTCACAATGATGGCCGGGCATCGGCAACGACGGTCCTGTCGACGAATGTGCCATCCGGTTCGGCTCCCCCTGTTCGCATCCGAGTTCGATGCAATGCAACAGACGCATGGGTCTTTCAAGCATGGAACTCGTCGATCGCACGTTTCTGTGTCGCACATTATGCAGCGGTCACGCAAAGGCCACCAGAGCGTCGCACGGCGAATCCGGCCGCCGGACGGGGGTGGCGGGCGGTGGCGCGGACGTTTGGGCGGGCGATCTGCAGATCCGGCAAAATAAGAAAATAATTTGCACTCACGACCGGCGTCGTGCGGCGGCGGATCACGGCGGACGCAGGACGCGCCGGGCCGGGACCCGGACATCTCCACGGAAAAAGACGTCGGCCCGAAAAGCGTCGTCGGCACGGAAGCCGGCGGCACGGAAGACGTGGACACGAAAAAAGAGAGCGCCGCGGCGGGCGGCGCTCTCCGAAACGCGGGGGTGCGCGGTGGGGCGGCTCAGCGGCCGAGCACCGCGATCGTGACCGGCGCGAGGCCGTGGCCCATGCCGATCGCGCGGGCGCCGGCGGGCGTGAGGTCGATCACCCGGCCCTTCACGAACGGGCCGCGATCGTTGATCCGCACCACGACGGAGCGCCCGTTGCGGCGGTTCGTCACGCGGACCTTGGTGCCGAAGGGAAGATGGCGGTGGGCGGCGGTCAGTCGACCGGGATGGGCCCGCTCGCCATTGGCGGTCTTGCCGCCGGAATAGACGGACGCGACACCCGACTGGGTGAATGCGTGGGCGCGGTCCGCGACTACAATAAAAGCTGTCATGAATACGATAAAGGCGACAAGAACGTGTGTATAGTTTCGTACCTTCATGCTGGACTTACTCTCCCTCTTGCTACGTGCCGCAGCGCATTAAAGGGAGAAATGTGCACATAACGTGGCCGGCCCGGAGGTTCCGATCACGTTGTGTGTCTTGTATTTCAACACGAAGGAGAGTCGAATTGACCGGGTTGCCGATCCGCCCGGCTGCACGTCGCCTGGCTGTTTCGCCCCGGCGAGGGCGCGGCGCAGGCACGGCGAGCGCTCGCGAGGGAGCGGCGCGGCGGGCGACGGCGCGCGAAAAAAAACGCGCCCCGACCGGGATCGGGGCGCGCGACCCGCGGGGCCGCCGCGGGTGGATCGAAAGCCGTCGGGCTCGTTACTTCTTCGAGCCGTCCGCCTTGAACGAGGAGAGATAGGCCCAGAGGTTCTCCCGATCCTGCTCGTTCTTGATGCCGGCGAACACCATCTTGGTGCCCGGAATCTTCTTGCGGGGATCGGTGATGTATTCGAGGAAGGTTTCCTTGTTCCAGGTGATGCCGGAATTCTTGTTGGCGTCGGAATAGTTGAAGCCCTCGACGATGCCGCTGTGCCGGCCTTCGAGGCCGTTCAGTTCCGGGCCGACCTTGTTCTTCGCGCCGGGGCCGATGTTGTGGCACGGCGTGCACTTCCGGAACTGGACCGCGCCGGCTTCGGCGTCGGCGGCCACCGCAACGCCGGTCGAGGCGGCGAGGGCGAGTGCCATAACGAACGCTCTCGTAATCATTTTGCCTGGTTCCCTTATTCGCTCGCGAGGACCGGCCACCGAGTCGTTCGGCCCGAACTGGAGGCCTCGCAGCGTGCAAAAGAGCCGGATGTCAGCCGAAAATCAAGCCGTCGTGCGAAGATCGGTGCGGCATGGTTCGCGGTCCGTGATCGTTCCGGCCGCTCACGGCGCCGGTTCCGTCGGTGGCTCCGGTCGGGAACCGGGGCGGTTCGCTTGAAACCGATCGGCGCCTCGAGCATCATCTCGCGATGACCCCCGTCCCCCGCCTGCAGCCGTTCTCCGGACCGGCGATCCTGAGCTACGGCTTCCGTCCGTTCTTCCTGCTCGGCGCGCTCTATGCCGCGGTGACGGTGCTGATGTGGCTGCCGGTCTACGAGGGTCGCATCGCGCTCGACGGCGTCTTCACGCCGACCGACTGGCACGCGCACGAGCTTCTGTTCGGCTATGTCGCCGCGGTCGTCACCGCCTTTCTGCTCACCGCGATTCCCAACTGGACCGGACGGCTGCCGCTCAATGGCTGGCCGCTCCTGATGCTGGTTCTGGTGTGGGTCGCCGGCCGGCTCGCGGTGGCGGCGGGAGGCCTGCTCGGCTGGGGGCTCGTCGCGCTGATCGATGCGAGCTTTCTCGTGCTGGTGATCGCGGTCACCGGACGCGAGGTCGTCGCCGGCAAGAACTGGCGCAACCTGCGTGTCCTCGTCGTCCTCGCCGTGTTCGCGATCGCCAACGTGGTGTTTCACGTCGAGGCGCATCGGTGGGGCGGGGCGCTGCTCGGGCGGCGGCTGGCGGTCGCCGCGGTGCTGATGCTGATCGTGCTGATCGGCGGGCGGATCGTGCCGAGCTTCACCCGCAACTGGCTGGTGCGCGAGAATCCGGGGCGGCTGCCGGCGGCGTTCGGCCGCTTCGACGCGATCTCGATCGTGGTCACGGTCCTCGCGCTTGCGGCGTGGCTGGCCGCGCCCGGCTCGGCGGTCGCCGGCGCGCTGCTGATCGCCGCCGGGCTTCTGCATGCGGTGCGGCTCGTCCGCTGGGCCGGCTGGCGGGCGCTGCGCGACCCGCTGGTGTGGGTGCTGCACGCCGGCTACGCCTTCGTGCCGCTCGGCTTCCTGCTGACCGGCGCGGCCGCCTTCTTCCCGCTGGCGATCGCCGAGAGCGCCGGCATCCATGCCTGGACGGTCGGCGCGTTCGGCGTGACGACGCTCGCGGTGATGACCCGGGCGACCCGCGGCCACACCGGCCATCCGCTGATCGCGCCGCCGGCGACGCTGGCGGTCTATCTCGCGGTGATCGCCGCCGCGCTGTTGCGCATCGCCGCCGGCCTCTGGCCGGAGACCGGCATGCTGCTGCTGTGGCTCGCGGCGATCGCGTGGGGCGGGGCGTTTCTCGGCTTCTGCGCCGCCTATCTGCCGATGCTCGCGAGACCACGCCGCGGCGGGGCCTGACCGGGCGCCCCGATGGGGCGTCTCGACACGGCGTCAGCGCGACCACCGCTCCGCATCGAGCGCGAGAAGAACGTCGGCGGCGGTGTCGTCCCACGAGACCATCCGGAATTTTTTTGCGATCTCCGCCTCGGCCGCCGCGAGCGCGTCGTCGTCGAGGAGGCGCAGCACTTCGGCGCGCCACGCCGCGCCGTCGTGCGGATCGAGATGAATCGCCGCACCCTGGCTCGCCTCCGGGATCGCCGTGGCATTCGAGGCGATGCACGCCTTGCCGGCCGCGAGGCTTTCCACCACCGGCAGCCCGAACCCCTCCGACAGCGACGGGAACAGCGTGAAGCGGCAGTGCGCATAGAGCCAGCGCAACGCCTGGTCGTCGACATTGCTGAGGAAGCGCACCGTGTCCCGCAGCACGGGATCGCGCTCGGCCGCCGCGACCAGCGCCGCCCCCTCGTGCCCGACCCGGCCCGCCACCACCAGCACGGGCAGATTCTCGGTGCCCGGGCGGGCGAGCCCGTCGCGGGCGAGCGAGGCCCACACGTCGAGCAGCAGCCGGTGGTTCTTGCGCGTCCCCACGTCGCCGACCGTCAGCACGAAGCCGCCCGGCGCGAGCCCCTCGACCGGGGTCGGCGGTGGTGCGTCGGCGGCGGCGAGGCGATGCCCGAGGCGGATCACCGAGACCGGCGGCCCGGCGACCCCCCGGGTTTTCGCGTGACTCGCCAGCGCCGAGGCGCTGAAGGCGGAGATCGCCAAAACCCGGTCTGCGTGGCGCAGCACGAACTCGCTCGACGGGATGTCGGCGGCGTCCGGGTCGTCGAGCCGCGGGTCGCCCGGCGGCAGCGTGCCGAGCAGATCGTAGAAGAGGAGTGCGAGCGCGAGCCGGTGCTGGCGTTTCAGCGCGATCAGGTGGCCGAAGTCGTGCCGCTGCAGCTCGCCCGGCACCAGCAGCCGCGCCCCCGCCGGAAGGCAACTCGTTGCGCCACCTGTGGCCCCGCGCGCGGACGAGTCCGCGGGACGGCTCGCCACCGGTCGGGCGGCCCCCTCCCGCAGCGCCGCCCGGAAGCGGCGGAAGCGGTCGCGGATTTCCGTGCGGACGAACCGCTCCACCCGGCGCCCCACTTGCAGCAGCGGATGCGAGCGCCAGGCCGGGCGCGGCGCTCGCCGCCGCTCCGGCTCGGTCGGCGCCCTGACCACCGCCAGCGCCTCCTCGCGCGAGACCGCGACGAAACGATGCGCCGTTTGGTCGAACCGGCAGAAGGCGAGGTCGGGTCGCGTCGTACCCGCGAGCGTCGCCAGCGCGCCGATCAGCTCGCGCTCGACCCGCACCGTGCCGTGCGCGATCCGCCCGCGCTCGGCATAGGCGGTGCTGAGATCGACGAACAGAGGCGGGCGGGCGGAGGCCATCGGAGGAAAACCGCGCGGCGAGACGTGGGAGCGGGACATGGGACGGCGACCCGCGGGCGTGGCGCACGCCCGGGTCGCGGCGGCGCATCCATAGAGCATTTTTCGCGGCGCCGTGAAGGGGCGGCGCGGCCGGCCGGGCGACCGGCACCGCGGCCGCGATGCACCTCCTCGCCGGTCCCGTCGGCCGAGCGCTCGCGATGCGCGCCGCGGGCCGTGCCCGCCCTCGTCCGCGGCCCGCGATCCCACCTCAGGATGCGTTCGCCATATTGCACCGCCTTCGGCGCTGTGTTAGCAAACCCGCGGTTTTCAACGGGGCGCGGGCCGCTCGCCGCTCCGATTGCCCCTCACATCCTGGTCCCACTTTTTTCCAGGGGCTTACGCGCGTTCCGCGGACCGCGCGTCGGGACCTTGGATGCCGAAACGCCGAAAGAGAGCGCCGTGGCAGGAGACAGTCCGATCGCTGCCGGAGTGGCAGGACGTTACGCGACCGCGTTGTTCGAGCTGGCGCTCGAGACCGATGCCATCGACACGGTCGCCGCCGACCTCGCCCGGTTCGAGGCGCTGATCGCGGAGAGCCCGGATCTGCAGCGCCTGGTGAAGAGCCCGGTGTTCGACTCCGAGGAGCAGACCCGCGCCGTCACCGCCGTGCTGGCGAAGGTCGAGATGGGCGGCATTTCCGCCAACTTCCTGAAGCTGGTCGCGGCGAACCGCCGGCTGTTCGCCGTCCAGCGGATGATCCGGGCGTACCGCGCGCTGGTCGCCCGCCACAAGGGCGAGGAGACCGCCGAGGTGACGGTCGCCGAGCCGCTTTCGGACGCGCACCGGGCCGAGCTCGAGGCGGCGCTCGACGAGATCACCGGCAAGGACGTCCATGTCGAGGTCCGCGTCGATCCCGCCATCATCGGCGGGCTGGTGGTCAAGATCGGCAGCCGCATGGTCGACGGCTCGCTCCGCACCAAGCTCAACGCAATCAAGCACGCCATGAAAGAGGTCGGCTGATGGACATCCGCGCCGCAGAGATTTCTGCGATCCTGAAGGAGCAGATCAAGAACTTCGGCCAGGAAGCCGAGGTGTCCGAGGTCGGTCAGGTTCTCTCGGTCGGCGACGGCATCGCACGCGCGTACGGGCTCGACAACTGCCAGGCCGGCGAGATGGTCGAGTTCGAGAACGGCGTGCGCGGCATGGCGCTGAACCTCGAGATCGACAATGTCGGCATCGTGATCTTCGGCAACGACCGCGAGATCAAGGAAGGCCAGACCGTCAAGCGCACCGGCGCGATCGTCGACACGCCGGTCGGCAAGGGCTTGCTCGGCCGCGTGGTCGACGCCCTCGGCAACCCGATCGACGGCAAGGGCCCGATCGAGGCGACCGAGCGCCGCCGCGTCGACGTAAAGGCGCCCGGCATCATTCCGCGCCGCTCGGTGCACGAGCCGATGGCGACCGGCCTCAAGGCGATCGACGCCCTGATCCCGATCGGCCGCGGCCAGCGCGAGCTCGTCATCGGCGATCGCCAGACCGGCAAGACCGCGATCATCCTCGACACCATCCTCAACCAGAAGCCGCTCAACCAGTCGACCGACGAGCACGTCAAGCTCTACTGCGTGTATGTCGCGGTCGGCCAGAAGCGCTCCACCGTCGCCCAGTTCGTGAAGGCGCTCGAGGAGAACGGCGCGCTCGAATATTCGATCGTCGTCGCCGCCACCGCCTCCGACCCGGCCCCCATGCAGTTCCTCGCGCCGTTCACCGGCTGCACCATGGGCGAGTATTTCCGCGACAACGGCATGCACGCCGTCATCTTCTACGACGACCTGTCGAAGCAGGCGGTCGCCTATCGCCAGATGTCGCTCTTGCTGCGCCGCCCGCCGGGCCGCGAGGCGTATCCGGGCGACGTGTTCTATCTGCACTCCCGGCTGCTCGAGCGCGCCGCCAAGATGAACGAGGACAACAAGTCGGGCTCGCTGACCGCGCTGCCGGTCATCGAGACGCAGGCGAACGACGTGTCCGCCTACATCCCGACCAACGTGATCTCGATCACCGACGGCCAGATCTTCCTCGAGACCGACCTGTTCTACCAGGGCATCCGCCCGGCGGTGAACGTCGGCCTGTCGGTGTCGCGCGTGGGCTCCTCGGCCCAGACCAAGGCGATGAAGAAGGTCGCCGGCAAGATCAAGGGCGAGCTGGCGCAGTACCGCGAGATGGCGGCGTTCGCCCAGTTCGGCTCCGACCTCGACGCCACCACCCAGCGCCTGCTCAATCGCGGCGCGCGGCTGACCGAGCTTCTCAAGCAGCCGCAGTTCTCGCCGCTCAAGATGGAAGAGCAGGTGGTGGTGATCTATGCCGGCGTGAACGGCTATCTCGACCCGCTGCCGGTGTCGAGCGTGCGGGCGTTCGAGCAGGGGCTCCTGTCGCTGTTCCGCACCAAGCACGAGGCCGTGCTCAACACGATCCGCGACAAGCGCGATCTCGACGACGCCACCGCCGCCAAGGTCAAGGCGATCGTCGACGAGTACGCCAAGACCTTCGCGTGATCGCGACGCGCGGTGATGCCCGAGGGCATCGCCGCGCCGAACCGTTCGTTCCCTCCCCCGCGTGGGGAGGGCTAGGGTGGGGGGTCGGCCGCAAGGCCCTGCCCCGCCGTCTGCCCCCCTCCCCAGCCCTTCCCGACGAGTGGGGAGGGAGCGAGCCGGAGCCATCGGGTAAACCATGCCGAGCCTGAAAGACCTGCGAAACCGGATCGCCTCCACCAAGGCGACGCAGAAGATCACCAAGGCCATGCAGATGGTCGCCGCCTCCAAGCTGCGCCGCGCCCAGGCGGCGGCGGAGGCCGCGCGGCCCTATGCCGAGCGGATGCAGGCGACGCTCGGCAGCATCGCCGCCTCGGTGCAGGGCAATCCGCAGGCGCCGCGGCTCCTGGCCGGCACCGGCTCCGACCAGGTCCATCTGCTGGTCGTGTGCACCGGCGAGCGCGGCCTGTGCGGCGCCTTCAACTCGTCCATCGTCCGGCTCGCCCGCGATCACGCCAACAGCCTGATCGTGCAGGGCAAGACGGTCAAGATCCTGTGCGTCGGCCGCAAGGGCTACGAGCAGCTCCGCCGCCAGTTCGCCGACAAGATCATCGATCTCGTCGACCTGCGCAGCGTGCGCAAGATCGGCTTTGCGAACGCCCACGAGATCGGCCAGCGCGTCATCTCGCTGTACGACGCCGGCGAGTTCGACGTCTGCACGCTGTTCTTCGCCCGCTTCAAGTCGGTGATCGCTCAGGTTCCGACCGCCCAGCAGATCGTCCCCGCGGTGTTCGAGGGCACGCCCGCCGCCGGCGATGCCGGCCCGGTCTACGAGTACGAGCCGGACGAGGAGCAGATCCTGCACGAGCTTTTGCCGCTCAACATCTCGGTCCAGATCCTCAAGGCGCTGCTCGAGAACATGGCCTCGTTCTACGGCGCGCAGATGAGCGCGATGGACAACGCCACCCGCAACGCCGGCGAGATGATCAAGAAGCAGACGCTGGTGTACAACCGCACCCGGCAGGCGATGATCACCAAGGAGCTGATCGAGATCATCTCCGGCGCCGAGGCGCTTTGACGAGAGGACGGCGGGCGACGACCATGACGGACGGGACCGAGAGCATCGTGCTGGAGCACCTGCGGCGCATCCGCGCCTCGCAGGAGCGCACCGAACTCGACCTGTCCGAGCTGAAGTCGCGCGTCTCGGGTCTCGAGCATGTCGCCGGGCAGATGCTCGCCATGCTCGGGACCATGAACCAGCGGATGGATCGTTTCGACGAGCGCCTGGGACGGATCGAGCGTCGGCTCGATCTCGCCGACGCCTGACCCCCGAGGAGAAGGAGCACCCCCATGGCCTACACCACGACGGCGACCACCAAGGGCGGCCGTGACGGCCGCGCGGTTCTGGAGAACGGCGGCCTCGCGCTGGCGATGGCGCTGCCCAAGGAGATGGGCGGCTCCGGTGAGGGCCACAATCCCGAGCAGCTGTTCGCGCTCGGCTGGTCGTCCTGCTTCGGCCAGGCGATCCTCGCGCTCGCCAAGAAGCACGGCGTCGACGGCCAGGCCGCGAAGGTCACCGTCGCGATCGGCATCGACAAGGACGACGTCAGCTTCGCCCTGACCGCCGACATCAAGGTTTCGATCCCCGGCGCCGACAAGGACAAGGTCCAGGCGCTGGTCGAGGACGCTCATCGCATCTGCCCGTATTCCCGCGCCACCCGTGACCTCGTGCCGGTCACGCTGACGGTGGTCTAGGAGCCCAACGCTGTCGGAATCGTGCGGGCCGTCGCGCCGCGGTCCGTGCCTCAAGGAGACTTCCATGGCCACTGAAAGCAAACCGGTCGGACACATCACCCAGGTCATCGGCGCCGTCGTCGACGTGCAGTTCGAGGACCACCTGCCGGCGATCCTCAACGCGCTCGAGACCGACAACCAGGGCAAGCGGCTGGTGCTCGAGGTCGCGCAGCATCTCGGCGAGATGACCGTCCGCACCATCGCCATGGACACCACCGACGGCCTGGTCCGCGGCGACGCGGTGACCGACACCGGGCAGCCGATCGCGGTGCCGGTCGGCGAAGGCACGCTCGGGCGCATCCTCAACGTGATCGGTGAGCCGGTCGACGAGGCGGGCCCGGTCCCGCATCAGGAGACGCGGCCGATCCACCAGGACGCGCCCGCCTACACCGAGCAATCGACCGAGTCGCAGATCCTCGTCACCGGCATCAAGGTGGTCGATCTGCTGGCGCCCTACGCCAAGGGCGGCAAGGTCGGCCTGTTCGGCGGCGCCGGCGTCGGCAAGACCGTGATCATCCAGGAGCTGATCAACAACATCGCCAAGGCGCACGGCGGCTACTCGGTGTTCGCCGGCGTCGGCGAGCGCACCCGTGAGGGCAACGACCTCTATCACGAGTTCATCGAGTCCGGCGTCAACAAGGACCCGCACGAGAACAGCGGCGACACCAAGGGCTCCAAGTGCGCCCTGGTGTTCGGCCAGATGAACGAGCCGCCCGGCGCCCGCGCCCGCGTCGCCCTCACCGGCCTGACCGTCGCCGAGTATTTCCGCGACCAGGGCCAGGACGTGCTGTTCTTCGTCGACAACATCTTCCGCTTCACCCAGGCGGGCTCGGAAGTGTCGGCGCTGCTCGGCCGCATCCCCTCGGCGGTGGGCTACCAGCCGACGCTGGCGACCGACATGGGCGCCCTGCAGGAGCGCATCACCACCACCACCAAGGGCTCGATCACCTCGGTGCAGGCGATCTACGTGCCGGCCGACGACTTGACCGACCCGGCGCCGGCGACCTCGTTCGCCCATCTCGACGCCACCACGACGCTGTCGCGCTCGATCGCCGAGAAGGGCATCTATCCGGCGGTCGACCCGCTCGACTCCACCTCCCGCATTCTCGACCCGCGGATCGTCGGCGAGGAGCACTACGCGGTCGCCCGCCAGGTGCAGCAGGTTCTCCAGCGCTACAAGGCGCTGCAGGACATCATCGCGATTCTGGGCATGGACGAGCTCTCCGAAGAGGACAAGCTCACCGTGGCGCGTGCGCGAAAAATCGAGCGCTATCTGTCGCAGCCGTTCCACGTGGCGGAAGTGTTCACCGGCACGCCGGGCGTGTTCGTCGAGCTGGCCGACACCATCAAGGGCTTCAAGGGCCTGTGCGAAGGCAAGTACGATCACCTGCCGGAGCAGGCCTTCTACATGGTCGGCTCGATCGAGCAGGCGGTGGAGAAGGGCAAGCGGCTCGCCGCCGAGGCGGCGTGAGTTCATTTTTTGGCGAATAGCGAATAGGGAGTAGCGAATAGGGAAGAGCCGTCGCGGATAGTCCAACTATTCGCCATTCGCTATTCGCTACTCGCTAACGCACCATGGCCACCTTCCATTTCGAGCTCGTGTCGCCGGAAAAGCTGATGTTCTCCGGCGAGGTCACCCAGGTGGACGTGCCGGGCGAGGAGGGCGACTTCGGCGTCTTCGCCGGCCACGCCCCGTTCGTCACCACGCTACGGCCCGGCGTCCTCACCGTCTATGGCGGCGAGCACGCGCCGACGCTCGCGGTGGTGCGCGGCGGTTTTGCCGAGATCGGGCCGAACGGCCTGACCGTGCTCGCTCAGGAGGTCGTCTCGGTCGACGAGATCCAGGCCGAGACGATCGAGCAGGCGATGCAGGACGTTCGCGAGGACATCGCCGACGCCAAGGATTTCCGCACCAAGGACAAGGCGAGCGAGCGGCTCGCCCAGCTCCAGCTCCTCAAGGAGGCGGTGGTGCGCTGATCGTCGCCGGCGGCCCGCGGGTCTCGCGAGCGTCGGCAGGTGCCAGATCGACGAGATCGAGGCCGGGTGCGCTTTCGGCGCCCCGGCCTTTTTCGTGCCCGATCCGGTGCCGCGCGGCGCGGCGGCCGAACGCTCTACTCGGCGGCGAGGCGGAAATGCGCCGAGCGGAGCGTCTCCTCGGTGCGGTCCTCGAACACGTTGAGCACGAAGGTCGGTCGGCCGGTCTTGCCGACCACCGGAAACCGCCGCACCGACACCACCCGCCGGCCGTTGCCGGGCGTGTCGATCGGGTGGTCGTCGTGGGCGGTCGCGCGGCGCGACACCACCACCTCGCGGTCGTTCTCCTCGAGCATCCGGCCGACATGGTCGGGAAACACCTCGCGCGCGGTGCGGCCGATGATGCCCGGCCGGGACACCCCGAACAGCCGGTGGGCGGCGCGGTTGAGCAGCGTGTAGCGCAGCTCGTGGGCGTCGATGACGACGATCGCCTCCGAGACGTTCTCGATCACGATGCCGATCAGCTTCTCGGTGAAGGCGAGCTCGCGCTCGGTGCGCAGCCGCGCGGTGATGTCCTCGTGCACCGAGATCCAGCCCGGGCTCGTCAGCAGCGGCCGGTTGCTGATGCGGATCACTCGGCCGTCCGGGAGCTGGAGGTCGCCGGTGGTCGGCTCGCGGCCGGTCGCCCAGCGCGCGAACGTCGCGGGGTCGCCGGCGAAGGCGCCGAGCTTGGCCTGCTTGCGCATCAGCCCGTCGAGCCGCATGCCGGGCTCCGCCACGCCCTCCGGCAGCCGGTACATCTCGCGATAGCGGGTGTTGCACAGCACCAGGTTCATCGCCCCGTCGAGCATCAGCATGCCGGTCGGCACGTGGGTCAGGGTGGTGTCGAGCTGATGCCGTCCGCGGCTGATCTCGTCCTGCATGCCCTGCCGCTCGATCTCGGCATTGGCCGACATCGCGTCGAGCAGCTCGTTGCGCAGCATCGTGTGCTTGAACACCGCGACCGCGGCGGCGAGCGCGCCGATCTCGTCGCAGCGCCCGGCATGCGGGATCGGCGTCGCGTAGCGCCCCTCCGACACCTCGCGGATGGCGTCGGTGATCTCGGCGAGCGGGCGGCTGATCGAGCGGCGCACCAGGAGGGTGCCGCCGACCACCAGCATCAGCGTCGCGGCGGCGATCAGCATCAGCACCCACGAGACCGCCATCACCGCGCTCTTCAGGTCGTCGAGGGCGTCGGCTCGGCGGGAATAGACGCGTGCGAGGGCGCCGAGATCCTGGTTGAGCGCGCGGCGGATCGTGCGGACGGCCTGGTCGTCGCCGAGCGCGCGGGCGGCGACCGGCCCCTGCGCGACGGCGGTGGCGGCCAGCTCGCGGCGAAACTTGCGGAACTTGTCGATGCGGTCGCTGAGGCCGGCGAACTCGCGGGCGTCGTCCGGCCGCACCCGCGGCCGCCAGTCGGCCATGACCTCGCCGATCTCGTCGGTGTAGCGCTCGATGTTCTCGGCGTACGGTTTCGTCGCGGCGGCGTCGGGCGACATGTAGGCGCCGCGCGACTCCATCACCGTGGCGTAGACGAGCGCGTTGATCCGCTCGAGATACACCGCGCCGAGTTCGTAGTCGCGGGTGGTGGCCTGCAGATGCGCCTGCTGGCCGAGCGCCGTGACGGCGATCACGGTGAGTAGCGCCACGCAGGTGCCGAGCGCGAGCGAGATGCGGAGCAGCTTGCCCGAAACCGTCGGACTTCGGCAGCACGCGATTGCGGCCCGGAGGGCAATGGATCCTGCGGTCACGGCAGCCTCCTCGTCTGCCCCCCGGACGATGAGACCAAGCGCGAACTAACAATAAATTATCGTACTGATTGATTCGTTCGGCCGGATGCTACCGCCGGGGTGCTCGCGTCACCGCCTGGCGAGCTTCCAGACCTCCTGCATCACCTTTCTCCTGCACCACCCGCTCGTGGACCCGCCGCGCCGGGGCGGCTGGCGGCCGCGGTCCCGGCGCGCCGAGTCGCCCCGTGCCAAGTCCCCGTGCCAAGTCCCCGTGCCAAGTCCCCGTGCCAAGTCCCCGTGCCAAGTCGCCGTGCCAAGTCGCCGTGCCCGCGATCAGCTGCGGCTCGGCTTGCCCGTAAAGGCCGAGATCGGCTTCTCGGGCTCGCGGTCGAGGCCGCTCGCGAACGCCTCGAGCCCGGCGAACAGCGGCCGCAGCGCGCGCCACAGATCGTCGTCGTTGAGCATCCGGTAGGCGCCGCCCAGGCCCGGTGCCCCGTCGCCGTTCTCGGCCGGCCGGTGGGCGCCGACCGCGGCCACCGCGTCCTTCACCGCGAACGCCATCCGGTAGAACTGGTCCGGCTCGATGCGGGACAGCACCATCAGCAGGATCGACAGGTTCTGGATGGCGTCGAGCGTGCCCTTCTTGCTCAGGCCGCCGATCAGCACGCGGGCGATGTCGGTATTGGCGCCGACCAGATCGTTGGCGAGCCGCAGCACGCCCTTCTCGTGGAGCGTGGCGAGCAGCCGGTCGAGCTCCTGGTGGGCGTCGGGGCCGGTCTCGGTCGGCGGCACGTCGTAGCCGATGCGCGGGGCCATCAGAACCTCTCCGGGGACGGGGCGTGCGCGGGCGGCTCGGCATAGGCCGGCTGCCGCCACTTGACCTCGACGGTGACGCCGGGCGCCGGGGTGCGACGGCCGTGGCGAAAATTCTCGGGCGGCAGCGGCGAGCCGTTCGCCGGCCGGTCGAGAACCTCGAGCTTCACCGCGGTCTCCTTGTAGGCCGGGGTGTTGACGTCGGGGTCGTGGTGCTCGCCGGTCAGCGCGTTGAGGCCGGGCTTGCCCTGGTGGATCGGCATGAACAGCGTGCGTCCGCGCACCCGGTCGGTCACCACCACCGGCACCTCGACCGTCGCGCGGCGCGACGTCACCCGCACCCAGCCGCCCTCGGCGACGCCGCGCTCGGCGGCGAGCTCCGGGCTCATCTCGACGAACCAGTGCGGCGTCAGGCCGGTGATGCGCGGGCCGCGGCCGGTCTGGTTGGTCGACTGGAATTGCTCGAGCATGCGGCCGTTGTCGAGCATCAGGTCGTACTCGTTGTCGGCCGCCTCCGCCGGCTCCTTCCATTCGAGCGGATGGAGCTTCGCCTTGCCGTCCTCGGTGTGGAAGCCGTCGGTGTAGAGGAGCGGCGTCGAGGTGCCGTCCGGCTTCACCGGCCACAGCTGCGACTGCCAGCCTTCCAGCCGTTCGTAGGAGACGCCGGCGAAGATCTCGGCGATGTCGGCGACCTCGGCCATGATCTCGGAGGGGTGGCCGTAGCCCCAGTCGTGGCCCATCCGGGCGGCGAGGTCGGTGAGGATGCGCCAGTCCGGCCGGCTGTCGCCGAGCGGCGGCATCACCTCGTAGAAGCGCTGGATGCGCCGCTCGGTGTTGACGAAGGTGCCCTCCTTCTCGACGCTCGGGCAGCCCGGCAGCACCACGTCGGCGAACTCCGCCGTGCGGCTCATGAAGATGTCCTGCACCACCATGAAGTCGATCTTGGTGAAGGCCTGGTGGACGTTGCGGGAGTCGGCGTCGGAGAACGCGGTCTCCTCGCCGATCACCATCATCGCCTTGATCGTTCCCTCGTCGGCGTGCTGCACCATCAGGAAGTTGTCCTCGCCGATCCGGTCGGAGAGGTGGTCGGGCGGCACGCCCCAGGCCTTTGCCCACTTCGCGCGGACGGCGTGGTCGGTGACCTTCTCGTAGCCCGGATACATGTTCTTCAGGCAGCCGAAGTCGCTCGCGCCCTGCACGTTGTTGTGGCCGCGCATCGGATAGCCGCCGGTGCCGGGCCGGCCGTAATTGCCGGTGACGAGGAGCAGGTTCGACAGCGCGGTCGAGGTGTCGGAGCCGTGGCTGTGCTGGGTGATCCCCATCGCCCACAACAGGCAGACCGACTTCGCCCGCCCGATCGTCTCGGCGGCCTCGACCAGCTGCGCCTGCGGGATGCCGGTGACGCGCGCGGCGAACTCCATCGTGAACGGCTCGAGCGAGCGGCGATAGTCCTCCACCCCGTTCACCTGCGTGCGCAGGAAGTCCTCGGCGGCGAGGCCGTTGTCGAACATGTAGCGCGCCAGCGCCGAGGCCCAGACGAGGTCGGTCGAGGCGTGCGGGCGCAGGAAGAGGTCGGCGCGCTCGGCCATCTCGTGCTCACGGACGTCGAACACGATCAGCTTCTGCCCGCGGAGCTTCTTGGCGGCCTTCACCCGGGAGGCGATGACCGGATGGTTCTCGGCGAGATTGCTGCCGACCAGCACCACCAGCTCGGCCTGCTCGATGTCCGCGACGGTGCCGGCGTCGCCGCCGTGGCCGACCGTCCTGAACAGGCCCTTGGTCGCCGGGTTCTGGCAGTAGCGCGAGGAGTTGTCGACATTGTTGGTGCCGACCACCAGGCGGGCGATCTTCTGGGTGAGATAGGCCTCCTCGTTGCTCGCCTTCGACGAGCCGATGAAGCCGATGCTGTCGGGCCCGTGCTCGGCCTCGATCTCGAGCAGCCGGCGCGCCACCAGATCGAGCGCCTCGTCCCAGCTCGCCTCGCGGAACCGGCCGTTCTCGCGGATCAGCGGCCGGGTCAGGCGCTGGTCGCTATCGACGAAGTCCCAGGCGAACTTGCCCTTGATGCAGGTCGAGATGCCGTTGACCGGCGCCTCGACCACCGGCTGGACTTTCAGGATCGTCCGGTCGCGCGTCCACATCTCGAACGAGCAGCCGACGCCGCAATAGGTGCACACGGTCTTGGTGCGCCGGATCTCCGGCTGACGCCAGTGCATGTCCATCTCGGACAGGCCGGTGATCGGCGGCGCGCCGATCGTGTTCTCGAGCGACTTCACGATGTCGATCATCGGCCGCTTGAGATCCTCCGGCATCGCCGTGAAGGGCCCGGCGTCCGGCTGCATGGTCTTCTCCATCAGCGCGTTGCACGGGCAGACGGTGACGCAGTGGCCGCAGCTGACGCAGCTCGAGCCGGCGATCGTCTCGCCGCCGTCCCACAGCACGCGCGGATGCTCCATCGCGAAGTCGATGGTGAGCGTCTCGTTGACCTCGACGGTCTGGCACGCCTCGACGCAGCGCCCGCACAGGATGCACTGGTCGGGGTCGTAGGTGTAGAACGGGTTGGAGTGATCCTTCTCGTAGGGCTTTCGCTCGAACGGATAGCGCTGCACCGGCATCGCCATGCCGGCCATCGTGTTGTGCAGGGTGCAGTCGCCGGTGTTGTTCTCACACAGCGTGCAGTAGAGCTCGTGCTTGGCGAGCAGCCGGTCCATCCCCTCGCGGCGCGCCGCGGTGGCGGCGGCATCGGCGCTGTCGACGACGAGCCCGTCCTCGGCGTGCAGCGTGCAGCCGCGCACCAGCTGGCCGTCGCGCTTCACCCAGCAGACGTCGCAGGTCTGAATGGCGCCGAGCGCGCGGTGATAGCAGACGTGCGACAGATCGATGCCGTGCGCGGCGAGGAAGTCGATCAGCGGGGTGCCGGCACGGCCGCGCAGCGGGCGGCCGTCGTAGGTGATGGTGCAGTCGGTGGCGTCGGCCATCCGCGGAGGTCCTTCTCGACACGGTTCCGCCGTCGCGTCGCGCGGCGGTGGCGCGGCGTGTCGAGGCGGACCCGTCGGGCCCGTCCTCGCCGCCATCGTTTCGAGATAGAATGCCTCCGGCTCGCAGTCGGTTCGGACGGCCGACCGCATCCGGGCGTTTCGCGCGGGCGGGCGGTACGCCAGCGGGCGATGTCCGCGGCGTCGCGCGTCTCGATGGTCGGCGGGCCGACGTCTTCAGCGGGTGGCGAACCGCGAGAATTCCTGCACCACCCGCTGGTAGACCGGCCGCTTGAACGGGATGATCAGGCCCGGCAAATTCTCGAGCCGCTCCCAGCGCCATTCGGCGAACTCGGCCGGGTGGGCGCCGCCGCCGGGCGTCGCGACGTCGATCTCGGCGTCCTCGCCGGTGAACCGCAGCGCATACCACTTCTGCTTCTGGCCGCGATACTTGCCCTTCCAGGCCTGGCCCACGATGTCGCGCGGGATGTCGTAGGCGAGCCAGCCCTCGACCTCGCCGAGCTTCTCCACCGAGCGGATCGAGGTCTCCTCCCACAGCTCGCGCAGCGCCGCCGTCCACGGGTCCTCGCCGGGATCGACGCCGCCCTGCGGCATCTGCCAGGCATGCACGGCGTCGACGTGCTCGGGCCCCTCGGTGCGGCGGCCGATGAAGGCGAGGCCGTCACGGTTGAGCACCATCAGGCCGACACAGGGGCGATAGGGGAGATCTTCGAAGCGGGTCATCGGAAAGGCTCTTTCGCACGGGCGCCACGAGACCGGCGCGTCCTCTCTCTAGCACCATCGTGCGGCGGGGCGGGATGCTCGCGTCGCCTTTTTCGCGCCGCCGGATGGCCGGACGACCGGCGACCGGATGCACGGGCAGGGGGCACGGACGCCGGAGGGGGCACGGCCCAGGTCCGACACACGCGTGTGCGACACACGAGTGTGTGGGTCAGGTGGGCTTGGCCTTGACCGCCACGGCGGTGATCGGCACCACCACGAAGCCGCGGCCTTCGGCGGCCTGCGCCCAGGCGGCGATGCGCTCGATCGACAGCGGCAGCGCGCGGGCGATGCCGACGGCGCTGCCGCTCTCGCGGGCGGTCGTCTCCAGCCGCTCGAAGGCGCGGTCCATCTCGGCGTTGGAGGGCACCTCGTCGAGCACCACGGTGCCCTTGGCGAACGGCAGGTTGTTGGCGCCGGCGATCTGGCCGGCGAGGCTGCGCGGCGAGGCGCCGTCGTCGACATAGAGGAGGCCGCGCTTGGCGACCTCGCGCAGCATCGGCGCGACCGCGGTCTCGGTCGAGGTGAAGCGCCCGCCCATGAAGTTCATGATGCCGACATAGCCCTGGAAGCGGCCCATCGCCCACTGCATGCGGTCGACGTTCTGGTCGCCGGCGAGCGAGGTGAGCAGCGTCTGCGGGCCGGGATCGTCGTCGGGATAGTCGAACGGCTCCATCGGCACCTGAAGCAGCACCTCGTGCTTTTCCGCGCGAGCCTGTCCGACCAGCCGGGCGAGGTCGTCGCCATAGGGCAGGAAGGCGAGCGTCACCGCCGGCGGCAGCTCCTTCAGGGCGGCGGCGGTGGTGGTCGGGCTGACGCCGAGCCCGGCGACCACGATGGCGATCTTTGCGCCGGTGCCGGCCGGGGTGGGCTCGGCATAGGCGACCGAGGGGCGGGCGCCGTCGAGCCCGATGCGCGGCAGCATGCCGTGCCGGCTCGCCTCGAGCAGGTTGCTCGGCGATTCGCCCGCCTTGGCGGGCGCCGGCTTCTCGCCGTGTGCGGGCGTGCCGGCGGCGGCGTGGTCGGCGTTTTCACCCGCCGGCTGGGCGAGACCCGCCGGCGAGCCGTCGGACGGGATGCGGACGTCCTGGCGCTTGCCGGTCGAGCCGTCGATGATGGTGACGGTGTGGCCGTCGCCCGCGCCGGCCCCTTCGCCGTGCGCCTCGCCGGCGGCGTTCTTTTCCGGCGCGCCGGCCTCGGATTGCTTCGCGGCTTCGTCCGGCTTCGCGGCGGCGTCGGGCTTCGCCGTGCCGTCCGGCAGCGCGACCACCGCCATCGGCTCGCCGCCCAGCGGGTCCTTCACGAAGGCGGCCCAGCCGAGGAAGCCCAAAAGGCACAGCGCCAGCAGCACCGTCACCGGCAGCCCGATCGGGATCGACCGGCGCTTGCGCGTTTCCGTCACGCCGAGCGGCGTCTCCAGGTCGTCACTCGCCACGCCGGGCCTCTCTGCCTCTCCGAATCAGCGGTTCCAGTCTAGCACGCGACGAATCGCCGCCGCCGCTGCGGGCGAGCCCGGACGGTCTTGCCCGCAGTCTTGCCCGCGGCCTTGCCGGACGACGCGAGCCGGCCCGAGACGCAAAAAAGGGGCGGCCAACCGGCCGCCCCTTCCGCCGGCGAGCGGTGCTCGCCGGATCGTTCTCGCCGATCGGGTGCGCCGATCGGTTGCGCCGATCAGTTGCGCATCGTGGTCTCGCGCGGGCTCGGCGGGAAGGCGGCGTTGACCTGGGTGCCGCGCATCAGCTCGAGCGCCATGCCGAGCGCCTTGTCGTCCTTCGCCTCCGGCGGCACGTAGGACTGCGAGCCGGCCTTCTCCTCGCCGTCGCCCTTGAGGTGGCCGCGCAGCGAGGACTCGCCGCGCATCTCGGTGCGGCCCTTCACCTCGTCCGGCACGTCCTGCAGCACCTCGATGTCGGGCACGATGCCCTTGGCCTGGATCGAGCGGCCGGCCGGCGTGTAGTAGCGGGCGGTGGTGAGGCGCAGCGCCCCGTTGCCGGCGCCGAGCGGGATGATGGTCTGCACCGATCCCTTGCCGAACGAGCGGGTGCCGATCAGGGTCGCCCGCTTGTGGTCCTGCAGCGCGCCGGCGACGATCTCCGAGGCCGAGGCCGAGCCGCCATTGATCAGCACGATCACCGGCTTGCCCTTGGTGAGATCGCCCGGACGGGCGTTGAAGCGCTGGGTCTCGTCGGGGTCGCGGCCGCGGGTCGAGACGATCTCGCCGCGGTCGAGGAAGGCGTCCGACACCGAGATCGCCTGGTCGAGCAGGCCGCCCGGATTGTTGCGCAGGTCGATGACGTAGCCGCGCAGCTTGTCGGCCGGGATCTGGCTCGAGATGTCGCGGATCGCCTTCTTGAGGCCGTCGGTGGTCTGCTCGTTGAACTGGGTGATGCGGACATAGCCGACGTCGTCGCCCTCGACCCGCATGCGCACCGAGCGCACCCGGATGATGTCGCGGGTGATGGCGATCTCCAGCGGCTTGTCGGCGCCCTTGCGCATCACCTTCAGCTTGATGGTGGTGTCGACCGGGCCGCGCATCTTCTCGACCGCCTGGTTCAGGGTCATGCCCTGCACCGCCTCGCCGTCGAGATGGGTGATCACGTCGTTGGCCATGATGCCGGCCTTGGCGGCCGGGGTGTCGTCGATCGGCGCCACCACCTTGACCAGCCCGTCCTCCATCGTCACCTCGATGCCGAGCCCGCCGAACTCGCCGCGGGTCTGCACCTGCATGTCCTTGAAGCTCTTCGGATCCATGTAGCTCGAATGGGGATCGAGCCCGCTCAGCATGCCGTTGATGGCGGATTCGACGAGCTTCGAATCGTCCGGCTTCTCGACATAGTGCGAGCGCACCCGCTCGAAGATGTCACCGAACAAATTGAGCTGGCGGTAGGTGTCCGAGGCGGCCGCGTTGGCGGTCGAGTCGAGAAAGCCCGGCAGCGTGCTCGTCGGCTGCGTGGCGAACGCCGTCAGGGCGGCGCCGGCGACGGCCCCGAGGAGAATCAGTGAAGTCTTGCGCATCATCCGCGGACCTTCTCGCTCTCGTTGGTTGCCCACCAGGGGGACGGATCGACCGGTAGGCCGTCCTTTCGGAATTCCACATAGAGAACCGGCTGGGTCGGTGGCGTGGTGGCCATGCCGAACAACGACGTGCCGCCGCCTCCGCCCATCGTCCCGATCGGCTCTCCGGTCAGGACGAATTGGCCGAGATCGACCGTGATCCGCTCCATGCCCGCCAGCAGAACATGATATCCGCCGCCCGCATTGAGGATCAAGAGCTGGCCGTAAGAGCGGTAGGGGGCGGCATAGACCACCCAGCCGTCGCACGGCGCGGTGACCTGGGCGCCGGGGCGGGAGGCGATCGACACGCCCTTCTCGGTGCCGCCGAGCGGGTTCGTCGCGCCGAACTCGCGGGTGCGGGTGCCGTTCACTGGCAGCGGCAGCATGCCCTTGGCGGCGGCGAAGGCGATCGCCGGCGTCAGCCGGCCGGGATCGTGCAGCGCCGCGAAATCGGCCCGCGAGGGCGCCTCGGCGGCCCGCGAGGCGGGGCCGCCGCGCTCGAGCTTGGCGATCAAATCCTTGAGATTGTCGGCCTGCAGAGCGAGCTGCAGGGCGCGGCGGCGCGCCGTCTCCAGCTCCTTCTCGACCTCGCCGAGCCGGCGCTGGCGGGCCTCGACCAGCAGGCCGAGGCGGGAGCGCTCCTCCTCCAGCACGGCGAGGTCGGCGGTGCGCTTGGCCCGCTCGGCGGCGGCCTCGCGGCGCACCCGCACGAGGTCGGCGAGATCGGTCGCCAGCGCCTCCGCCTCGTGGCGCAGCTCCGGCAGCACGGCGCCGAGCAGGATCGCGGTGTGCACCGACTTCAGCGCGTCCTCGGGCGACACCAGGAGGGCCGGCGGCGGCCGGCGGCCGAGCCGCTGCAGGGCGGCGAGCACTTGCGCGATCACGTCGCGGCGCGAGTCGAGCGAGCCGTTGATGCCCTTCTCGGTCGAATCGAGCAGCTCGAGCCGGGATTCGATCGCCGAGATCGCCTGCTCGGCGTTGCGCACCTTGGCGGCGGAATCGATCATCGCCTGGTTGAGGTTCTTGCGGTCCTCGGCGAGCCGGTCGATCTCGGTGCGGAGCGCCTTCTCGTCGTCGGCGGCGCGCTTCTGCTCGGCGCGGATCGCCTCGAGCTCCTTGTTGCGCTGCTCCAGCACGCTCGCCGGCTGGCTCGGCGACGCTTGGCCGGCGTTCTGGGCATGCGCCGCGCCGGCGCCGGCGATCAGGCACACCGCGGCCGCGCCGAGCGCCGCCGCGACGAGGCGCGCGGGAGCGCGGCACGCGGGGACCGCCGCCCGCGCGAGGATCGCGGGCACGCCCGTGCGAAACGGTGAGTTCGACGCCATCGAGTCGCGCAAGAAGCCCAGTGAACGAGTATTCGGAGGAGCGCAGCCGTAGCGGCGGATTGGGGCAGCTTCGCGTCTCGCGACCGGCGCCGACATGAAATAACCGTCATCCGCCGAAGCACCGGATCCGCCGAACCGCCCGCCGCCGCCGGTAACGCCGGCGGGGTGAGCCGTCAGCCGCGGTGGTAGGGGTGGCCCGAGAGAATGGTCACGGCGCGATAGAGCTGCTCGAGCAGCATCACCCGCACCAGCTGGTGCGGCCAGGTGGCGGCGCCGAACGAGAGCCTCGCATCGGCGCGCCGCTCGATCTCGGCGCCGATCCCGTCGGCCCCGCCGATCACCAGGGCGACCGCCTCGCGGCCGCCGTCGCGCCACGCCCGCAGCTTGCCCGCGATCGATTCGCTCGACAGATTCTCGCCGCGCGGGTCGAGCAGCACGGTGACGGCGCCGTCCGGAATCAGGTTGGCGAGGGCGATCGCCTCCTCGAGCTTGCGCCGCTCGGCGTCGCGCGCCGGGCTGTCCTTGACCTCGAGCAGCTCGACGCCGCGCAGCCCGATGCCGCCGCCCGCCTTGACCAGCCGGTCGAGATAGCGGTCGGCGAGCTCGCGCTCGGCGCCCGCCTTCATGCGGCCGACGGCGGCGACCAGGATGCGCACGGGCCGGTCCGCCGTCAGGAGGCGTGGCGCTCGGAGGCGTGGCGCTCGCCCGCCTCTCGTCCCGCCCACATCTTCTCGAGGTTGTAGAAGCTGCGGACCTCCGGGCGGAAGACGTGGACGATCACGTCGCCGGCATCGATCAGCACCCAGTCGCAGTGCGGCATGCCCTCGACCTTGACCGTGAGGCCGGCGGAGTCGAGGTCCTCGACCACCCGGTCGGCGATCGAGCCGACATGACGGTTCGAGCGGCCGCTGGTCACCACCATGGCGTCGGCGAAGGCGGATTTGGCGCGCAGATCGATGGTCGCGGTGTCCTCGGCCTTCATGTCGTCGAGGCGGGCGAGCACGAGGCGCAGCGTCTCGTCGGTGTCGGGAAGCGTTTTCGCGACGCTTTTCCCGCCGGCGGATGCACCGTTCGTGGATGCGCCGTTCGTGGTGGCGGGGGTCGCGAGAGGCCCGGGAGCGGGCTGCGCGGCGCCGGGGCGCGAGGCGGCGGCGGAGCGTGCAGCGGACGGCACCTTCGAGACCTTCGAGGCGGTGGCGGACCGGGTTGCGGACGTTTCGGGTGCGCTCGCCCGCGAGCGTGCTGTCGTCGTCAGGGGACCTTCCTTCCGGCTCGTGTACGCCCCGGGCACCGCGCTCGGGAGCGAATCACAGGGTACACGGTCGATATTGAAGATAAGTGGCCGCGCGCGGCCGATTCAACCACCCCCGATGCGCTGCCGGAGCTTTCTTTCGCCGGCGTGGCGCGGACGCTCCATCTCGTCGTCGCCCGGCGCGTGCGGCATCGCCTCGTGCGGCATCGTCTCGTGGGCCGGCGCGCCGAGCGGGTTCGCGCCGTCGTGGTGCGCGTCGGCCGACGTGTCGGCCGCGGGCTCGACCCGGCGCCGCGCCCGCAGCATGGTCGAGGAGAGCGGCGACTTCAGCCCGTGCAGGAAGACCCAGGCGGGCGGCCGGCGGCTCGGCAGCAGCGACGCCTTGTGCTCGGGCAGCCGGGCATGGGCGAGCGCCTTGCCGGCGGCGCCGGCGCCCGCATAGAGGCTCGGCCCCAGCCGGTCGACCACCACGATCGGCACCGCCTCGGCGATGCCGCGCCAGTTGTTCCAGCGGTGGAAGTGGCGGAGATTGTCCGCCCCCATGATCCACACGAAGCGCACCCCGGCGCAGCGCGTGACCAGATAGCGGATGGTGTCGTAGCTGTAGCGCACGCCGATCTCGGCCTCGAAGCCGGTGACGTCGATGCGCGGGTGATGGGCGAGCGCGCGGGCGGCGGCGATCCGCTCGGCGAGCGGGGCGAGGCCGGCGGTGTCCTTGAGCGGATTGCCGGGGGTCACCAGCCACCACACGCGGTCGAGGCCGAGCCGGCGCATCGCCAGCAGCGAGGCGGCGAGATGCGCTTCGTGCGGCGGATCGAAGGTGCCGCCGAACAGGCCGATGCGCATGCCGGGAGCATAGGGCGGGACGCGGACGTCGCGGCCGCGGAGCGCCACGCCCTTCGCCGGAGCGGGCCGGGCCGAATGGTACGCCATGGGCATGAAGGTCGAGGATCCCTCCGGCTCCGCTGGGTCCTCCCGGACGGGAGGGGGCGACCTTATGGACGGGTCTGGCCCGCGCCGCGGATGCGGTACTTGAACGTGGTGAGTTGCTCGACCCCGACCGGGCCGCGCGCGTGCAGCCGGCCGGTGGCGATGCCGATCTCGGCGCCGAACCCGAACTCGCCGCCGTCGGCGAACTGGGTCGACACGTTGTGCCCGACGATGGCGGAATCGACGCCCGCGAGGAAGCGTTCCGCCGCCGCCGGATCGTCGGTGACGATCGCGTCGGTGTGGTGCGAGCCGAAATGCTCGACATGGGCGATCGCCTCGTCGACCCCGTCGACCACCCGCACCGCGATGATCGCGTCGAGATACTCGGTGCCCCAGTCCTCGAGCGTCGCCGGCTTCACGCGGGAATCCACGGCCTGCGTCTCGGCGTCGCCGCGCACCTCGCAGCCGGCGTCGAGCAGCATCTTCACCAGCGGCGCGAGATGGGTCGCAGCGACCGCGCGGTCGACCAGCAGCGTCTCGGCCGCGCCGCAGATGCCGGTGCGCCTCAGCTTGGCGTTGCGCACGATCGACAGGGCCATCTCCAGGTCGGCGCCGCGGTCGACATAGACGTGGCAGTTGCCGTCGAGATGCGAGAAGGTCGGCACCCGCGCCTCGGCCTGCACGCGGGCGACCAGATCCTTGCCGCCGCGCGGCACCAGCACGTCGATATTGCCGTCGAGGCCGGCCAGCATCATGCCGACCGCACCGCGGTCGCGGGTCGGGACGAGCTGGATCGAGGCCTCCGGCAGGTCGCCGGAATGCAAGCCCTCGACCATCGCCGCGTGGATCGCGCGGGCCGAGCGAAAGCTGTCGGAGCCGCCGCGCAGGATCACCGCGTTGCCGGCCTTGAGGCACAGCGCGCCGGCGTCGGCGGTGACGTTGGGCCGGCTCTCGTAGACCACGCCGATCACCCCGAGCGGCACCCGGACGCGCTCGATGCGCATGCCGTTCGGCCGCGTCCAGGCGTCCATCACCGTGCCGACCGGGTCGCGCAGGGCGGCGACCGCGGCGACGCCGTCGGCGATCGCGGCGATCCGCTTGTCGTCGAGCTTCAGGCGGTCGAGCAGCGCGGTGGTGACGCCGCGCGAGCGCGCTTCCGTCACGTCCTCGGCATTGGCGGCCAGGATGTCCGGCGCGGCGGCGCGGATCGCCTCCGCCATGCCGGTCAAGGCCTCGTCCTTCTCGGCGGTGGTGGCGACGGAGAGCGCACGCGCGGCCTCCCGCGCCCTGCGACCGATCTGGTCCATCACGGTCGCCAGGTCGGTGCGGCTGCTCACGGTGGTCAAAGATGCGTTCATCGCCGACATGCCCTTGTCACGCCTCCTTCCTAGCATGGCACAGGGCCGCCTGCGAAGCCGCCGGACGGTCCGCCTGTCGCGGGGCTGGGGGGCGTTTCCGACGGACCACCTCGCCCGATCGGACGACCCGACACGGCGAGAACCGTATCGGGATGGGCCCGCGTGAGGGGGCGAGGCCGGCGAAGGCCGCGCCCACCGGCGCCGGGCGGTCTGTCGTCGGTCGGCCGCACCTCGTGAAAGACCCGCGCCACCACGAAAGTTCCCGAGTCGCCATGACCCGCCGTCGCACCCCCGACACCACCGATCCTTTGCCCGACGATTTGCCCGCTGTCGCCCGTCCGAAAGACGGTGACGCCGCGGCGGCCTTGCCGCGCCGCTTCCCGGTCGGAACCCGGCTGGTGGTGGAGGGCGAGCCCGACCCGCACGGCGTGCTGCGCATCGTCCAGCGCTATCTCGTGATGCCGAACGGCCGCCGCTTCGACCTGCCGCCGCGTCCGGGCAGCGACCGCCGGCCGCGCGTCGCCCGCAAGCGGGCGTCGGCGCAGGGCTGACCCTGCACCGTCGTCTCGCCCCGCCGTCGTCTCGTGCCGTCGTCTCGCGCCGTCGTCGTGGTGCGGCGCCGGAGCGACAGGCGGCGGAATCGGCCGCTCGACACGGGCAGGGACGAAGAATCCTGCCCGAACCACGCCGCATTGGCCTGACATGCGTCGGCGGAACCGGGTCGCGCTCGGCCCGGGCCGAAAGGACGCCGATGACCCGACCGCTCTCCTCGCCCGCCGCCGTCCGACGGCTCCGCGCCTTCCGTTTTTCCGCGCCCCGCCTTCTGCGCCGGTCGGCGTTGCCGGCGCTGGTGCTCGCCGCCGCGCTGACGCTCGCGACCCCGCTCCGGGCGGCCGAGCCGGTCTATCCGACCGGCATGCATGTCGGGCTGGTGCCGATCGCCGGGCTCGCGCCGTCGGACAAATTCCCCGGCTTCGAGGATCGCGACGCCGACGCCTCCGTGCTGGTGCTGGAGGTGGTCGGCCCGACCCCCGAGCAGAACGCCGCCCAGATCGGGGCCGAGCGGATCCGCAAGCAGGGCATCACCGAGGATTTGCGCGAGACGCTGAAGCTCTCGACCGGCGAGGCGACCCTGGTGGCCGGCCGGCAGGAGGCCGAGGGCACCAAGGTCCGCAAATGGATTCTGCTGGCGCCGATCCGCGACAAGGCGAGCGCATTGATCGTCGTGCAGGCGCCGCCGTCGTCCGACGCCTATACCGACGCTTCGGTGAAGGCGATGCTCGCCTCGTTCGTGGTGCGCGAGACGGTGCCGGTCGAGGAGCAGCTCCGCCTGCTGCCGATCCGGCTCGGCGACCTGTCGGGCCTGCGGCCGGTCCGGGTGCTCGGCAACAGCGGGGCGATGCTGACCGACGGCCCGAAGGACACCGCCGACCCGACCGAGCAGCCGCTCCTGATCGTCACGGTCGGCCGCGGCGGCCCGGAGGAGCGGCGCGCCCGCGACGTTTTCGCCCGGAACCTCCTGGCCGGGTTCGGCGGCTACAAGGACGTGCGGATCGTCAATTCCGAGCTGTTGCGGCTCGGCGGTGGCCCGGCCGACACCCACCAGCTGATGGCCGAGGGCAAGGACCCCAAGACCGACGAGACGATCAAGATCGTCCAGTGGCTGCGGTTCGGCTCGGGGGCCTATGTGCGGCTGCTCGGCGTCGCCAAGGACGACGCCTGGCGCGACGCGTTTCCGCGCTTCCGCGCCGTGCGCGACGGCATCGCCCCCAAGGAGTGAGAGCCCGTTTGGAAACTCGGACGCGGGCTGCGTTGCGGCGCGAAC
>NZ_AKZI01000014.1 GCF_000293785.1 Rhodovulum sp. PH10
GCTCCACTCGCCGCGCACCGCGGCGAGGCCCCGCACCAGGAAGTGTCGGTAGCCGGCGCGGCACTTGAGAGTGCCGAACGGGTGCTCGGCGAGAGCGGAGCGGCGACGCATCAGTGTCCTGGCGTCCTGCATCCGGGCCCGGTGGCGGTCGAGCACATCCTCATGCACCCAGCGGTAGAGTTCGCGCCGCCCCAATTTGGAAGTGATACAGCGCTGGCGCAACGGACATGCGTCGCAAACCGCCTTGCGGCTCAGATAACGAATCTCGAGTTTGCCGGCGGCGTTCTTCTTGGGGGTCTTGGTCGGCGGCAGCTCCGCGCCGGCCGGACAGCGATAGACATCCGCCGCGGCGTCATAGATGAATTCCACGTGGGTAAAGCAGCCCTGCGCCGCGATACGCCCGTTGCGCTCGGCCGGCGGCACATAGGCGACGATGCCGTCCTCCTCGCAGCGTTTCAG
>NZ_AKZI01000015.1 GCF_000293785.1 Rhodovulum sp. PH10
CGGTTGGCCGAGACCGGCGAGACGCAGGTGTCGCGCACCGATGCCGATGTGCGGCTTCTGACCAAGACCGGCCAGACGGTCGCTGGCTACAACGTCCAGATCGCCGTCGACGATGCCCACAAGCTGCTCGTGGCGAGCGAGGTGGTCAACGATGGCAACGACGCCGGCCAGCTCCACCCAATGGCGCGGGCGGCGCGCGAAGCCCTGGCGGCCGAGACGCTGACCGTGGTGGCCGATGCCGGTTACTACAACGGAGCCACGCTGAAACGCTGCGAGGAGGACGGCATCGTCGCCTATGTGCCGCCGGCCG
>NZ_AKZI01000016.1 GCF_000293785.1 Rhodovulum sp. PH10
AGGCCGACAGCGCCTGGAACGCGCCGGCGAGCACCAGCGCCCCGTCCCGACCGATCGCGTGCGCCGTCATGGCGGCGTCGCGGCAGTGGCGTGCGATCCCCGCAAAAGCGGTGCGCTCGGGCGTGTCGATCGTGCCTTGCCGGGCCGAGCGGCAAACCACCAGCACCAGTTCGACGAAATCCTCGCGCCACACCGTCGTGAAGCAGAGGTGCGGGGCGTCGTAGGGATTGTAGAACTCTCCCCAGATCGGCAGCCGCCGTCGATCCTCCGCCGAGGTGATCTCCGCTTCCGTGATCACCTGCAGCGTGGGCGCCGCGATCCCGGCCCGTACCACGGGATTGATCGCCGGATCGGCGCCGCCGAT
>NZ_AKZI01000017.1 GCF_000293785.1 Rhodovulum sp. PH10
GGCGACAGCGCGACGATCCGTCCGTACCGGTCGACCGCCAGGGCGCAGGCCGACAGCGCCTGGAACGCGCCGGCGAGCACCAGCGCCCCGTCCCGCCCGATCGCGTGCGCCGTCATGGCGGCGTCGCGGCAGTGGTGCGCGATCGCCGCGAAAGCGGTGCGCCCGGGCGTGTCGATCGTCCCCTGCCGGGCCGAGCGGCAAACCACCAGCACCAGTTCGACGAAATCCTCGCGCCACACCGTCGTGAAGCAGAGGTGCGGGGCGTCGTAAGGATTGTAGAACTCTCCCCAGATCGGCAGCCGCCGTCGATCCTCCGCCGAGGTGATCTCCGCTTCCGTGATCACCTGCAGCGTGGGCGCCACGATCCCGGCCCGTACCACGGGATTGATCGCCGGATCGGCGCCGCCGAT
>NZ_AKZI01000018.1 GCF_000293785.1 Rhodovulum sp. PH10
TCCCGACCAATGTGCGCTCCTCGGGCATCTCGCTCGGCTACAACGGCACCTCGCTGATCGCCGGCTTCCTGCCGTTCATCGCCACCGCGGTGTACGGCGCGGTCGGCTGGATCGGCCCGGCATTGATCTTCATGTCGCTCGGCGTCGTCTCGACGGTGTGCGGCCTGATGACGCGCGAGACCGCGCCCGCCCGGCTGCACCGGGCCGGCGAGGCGATGCGGACGAGCTACGCCGACGAGCCGGTGACCAGCCACGCGATCTGAGGCGACCGCTCGGGGCCGGCGCGGCACCGCCGGCCTCCTGCCGCGGACGGGCAAAACCCCGTCCGCCGGTGTCGACGCGAAACGGCCGCGGACGTGGTGGAACTCCGCCCCTGATTCGCGCGACGACGACGGAAGGCCGGGCCCGCCCCGGCCTTCCGCATTTTTCCGGCCACCGGGGGGAGGGCCGACCCGGCTCGGTCGGGAGGCCGCACATCCGCCCTCGCCGGACGGCCGGCGTCCTCGGCGGCGGCAATCGCGTCCCACGGCAGCCTTTCGCGGCCCGGGTGAGCCGGAGAAGACCGATCGGCGCCGCACCGCGAGCTCTGCGCCCGGCGCAGAAAACCTCGCCGGCCTGGGGACGGAATGCCGATCGGGGCGAATTCCGCACGAAGGGCGCTTGCAATCGAATCCGAACGACGCTAACAGTCTGGCCCTCCGCTCCCTTCGTCTAGCGGCCCAGGACGTCGCCCTCTCACGGCGAAAACAGGGGTTCGAGTCCCCTAGGGAGCGCCATCGGCCTTTTGGGCCTCGATCTTCCGACAAATTCCGATCCGTCGAGGGGCTCGTCCGCCCTGCGCACCATGGCTCGCATCGGCCGAGCCGGGCGATGGGCTCGTGACGGTCCTGATCCGCCGCGGATCGACGTGGCACTCCTGGTCTCCCCGACGACCTCCGCGGCTGCGAGGTGCCCAGCACTGGCCCAACACTGCCCCGGCACTTCGAGCCTGCTCGACCGGCTGGTCGACAGGACGAGAAAAATGGCCCCCGAGTCGACGACCTCTGCCACTTCGGGGTGAGGCCTGCACCGCAGCGACAGCCGCGCCGGCTTCGAGGATCGTCACGCTCGCGCTATTGCTTTTCGACCCTAGCGCGTGGGCGCATTGCGCCGCACGAAATACTGGGCGGGCGTGCTCCCCACCGCCTTCTTGAACATCGTGATGAACGCGTTGACCGAGTCGTATCCCAGTTCGGCCGCGACGTTCTGCACCGCCTCGCCGCTCGCCAAGTCCCGCAGGGCGACGACGAGGTGGAGTTGCTGCCGCCAGCGTCCGAACGTCAGCCCCGTCTCGCGGACCAGCAGCCGTGCCAGCGATCTGTCGCTCATCGCGACCCGCTTCGCCCAATCACTCAGGGTGCTGCGGTCGGAGGGTCTGGCCGCCAGGGCATCGGCGATCGCCCGGATCTTCGGATGATCGGAAATGGGTAGATTGAACCGCTCCCGCGGCATCTCGGCGAGCTCGTCCAGCAGCACGCGCGCAATCCGGGCGGCATGGCTGTCGGCACTGTAGCAGGACATGACCGTTCGCGAGGCGACGGCGCGGCGGCACAGACAGCTCGAGGGTGTCGTGTCACAGGAAGCCGCCCAGCAATCCAGCGGGGCGGCAGCGGTGGCCGGCGCGGCCTATCGGGCGGCCGTGGCGACGCTCGATCTGGCAAAACTCGACCTCGCTCGTTCCGTCGTTCGCTCCCCGGTCGACGGCTATGTCACCAATCTGAGACTTCGGCCCGGCGACTATGCGACGGTGGGCGTGACCAGGGTCGCCGTCCTCGATGCGTCCAGCTTCTGGATCACCGGCTACTTCGAGGAGACGAAGATCCAGAAGATCCATGTCGGAAGCCCGGCGCAGATCGAGTTGATGGGCTTCGACCGACCGGCATCCGGCCATGTCGAGAGCATCGGTCGCGGGATCGAGAACAGCAACGACGCGCCGGGACCTCTCGGCCTGCCCAATGTGGCGGCAACGTTTTCCTGGGTGCGTCTCGCCCAGCGCATCCCGGTCCGCATCCATATCGATCGTGTGCCTTCCGGCGTCGAGCTGGCGGCCGGGATGACGGCAACGGTCGAGATCGTCCCCGCCGATCCCGAAGCGATCACCGGGCGGCGGCCATGACGCGCGCTCCCTTCTCGTCAGCGCCTCTGCTCGACTGTCGCGCGGCGGCGCCGAACGGCACGCCCGGCCGTCGCGGCGTGCGCTCCGAGCGGTCGTGTCGCACACGAAAAACGCGGGCGGCCGGGGCCACCCGCGTCGGTGTCCAAACTCCGGATCCGCGGCTCTCGGGCGGCCGGTTCTCAGGCGGCCTGCGGCACCGCCACCGAAAAGCTCGCCTCGGTGTTCTTGGTCACGTCGTCGACCGTCACGCCGTCGGCGAGCTCGACCAGCCGCATGCCGCCGCTGCCGTGCTTGTCGATGGTGAACACGCCGAGATCGGTGATCACCATGTCGACCACATTGGCGCCGGTCAGCGGCAGGTTGCACTTTTTCAGGAGCTTCGGGCCGTCCTTGGCGACGTGCTCCATCACCACCACCACCTTCTTCACGCCGGCGACGAGGTCCATGGCGCCGCCCATGCCCTTCACCATCTTGCCGGGGATCATCCAGTTGGCGAGGTCGCCGTTCTCGGCCACCTGCATGGCGCCGAGGATCGACAGGTCGATATGGCCGCCGCGGATCATCGCGAAGGAGTCGGCCGAGGAGAAGTAGCTGGTGGTCGGCAGCTCGGTGATGGTCTGCTTGCCGGCATTGATGAGGTCGGCGTCCTCGTCGCCTTCGAGCGGGAACGGCCCCATGCCGAGCATGCCGTTCTCGCTCTGCAGGATCACCCTGACGCCCTCGGGGATGTAGTTCGACACCAGCGTCGGGATGCCGATGCCGAGATTGACGTAAAAACCGTCCCGAAGCTCCTTCGCGGCGCGCGCCGCCATCTGCTCGCGTGTCCAGGCCATGTCAGATCTCCTCCCCGGCGCCGGCCGGCACTTCCATCTCGTTGCGCTTCCTCGTGGTGCGTTGCTCGATGTGCTTCTTGGCGCCCGACACCTGGACGATCCGCTGCACGAAGATGCCGGGCGTGACGATGTGGTCGGGATCGATCATGCCGGGCTCGACCAGATGCTCCACCTCGGCCACCGTCACCTTGCCGGCGGTCGCCATCATCGGGTTGAAGTTGCGGGCGGTCTTCCGGTAGACGAGGTTGCCCTCGGCATCGCCCATCCAGGCATGGACGATCGAGACGTCGGCGGTGAGGCCGGTCTCCATCACGTAATGCTCGCCGTTGAACTCGCGCGTCTCCTTGCCCTCGGCGATCACCGTGCCGTAGCCGGTCTTGGTGAAGAAGGCCGGGATGCCGGCGCCGCCGGCGCGGATGCGCTCGGCGAGCGTTCCTTGCGGATTGAACTCGAGCTCGAGGTCGCCGGAGAGGAACTGCTGGGCGAACAGCTTGTTCTCGCCGACATAGGACGAGATCATCTTCCGGATCTGGCGGGTCTCCAGCAAAATTCCGAGGCCGATGCCGTCGACCCCGGCATTGTTGGAGATCACCGTGAGGTTTTTCGCGCCGGACGCCTTGATCGCCTCGATCAGGCTTTCCGGGATGCCGCACAGGCCGAAGCCGCCGGACATGATGGTCATGCCGTCCTTCAGCAGCCCCGCGAGCGCCGAGACGGGATCGTCGTAGACTTTCTTCATGGTCCCACCGTCGTTTCCTGAACCCTACGGATAAATACGTACAGTCACTCGGCGCCGGAGTCGAGCCTGCGGCGCGTCCCCGTGTCGCCCATGCGAAATGACGCTGTTCGTGGGCGGTGCCCGGCGTTCGTGGGCGGTGCCCGGCGAGCCGGGTTCCGCGCGAGACGCGGACCGGCCGGCCGCACCGCCGAACGGAATGCTACGCGAGCGGCCGGGCGCGGTCGAGATCGTCCGAAAGGCGCACCATGCGGGCGACCGGCAAAAGGCCGACGGCGACGATCAGCAGGGCGGCCAGCGCGCCCTCCTCGAACGAGCCGCGCGAAGCGAACTGGTAGAGGTGGGTCGAGAGCGTCTCGACGTTCAGCGGGCGCAAGAGCAGGGTCGCCGGCAGCTCCTTCAGGCAGTCGACGAAGACGAGCAGCGCGGCGCCGGCGAGCGCCGGCCGCAGCAGCGGCAAATGCACGGTGCCGATCACCGCCGGCGTCGCCGCGCCGAGCGAGCGGGCGGCGTCGTCGAGGTCGGTCGGGACGCGGGCGAGCCCGGCCTGGGAAAAACCGGTGGCGATCGCCATGAAGCGGACGGTGTAGGCGATCACCAGCGCGGCGCCGGAGCCGGCGAGCAACAGCCCGACGCCCGTTCCCCAGAGCGCGCGCGAGGCGGCGTCGAGAACGCCGTCGACGGCGATCAGCGGCGACAGCAGGCCGAGCGCGAGCACGGTGCCGGGCACCGCATAACCGAGGCCGGCGGCGGCGGTGAGCGGCGCGGTGCCGGGCCGGCGGATCAGCCGCGCCGCGATCACCGTGCCGAAGCCGAGCGCGAGCGTCGCCACCGTCGCGGCGGCGGCGAGCCCGACCGTGGTGGCGGCGGCGCGGACGAGCGCCGGATCGAGCCCGGCCAGCAGCCCCCGTGAAAGAACCTCGTGCAGGAGAAAGGCGAACGGCAGCACGAAGCCGAGCAGCACGGGGAGCGCGCACAGGAGCGCGGCGAGGAGGCCGCGCCACCCGTGAAGCCGGACGCGCGAGACGTGGCGCAGATCGTCGCCGCTGGAAAAGCTGCGGCCACGCCGCCCGGCCCGCTCGAGCGCGATCAGGCCGGCGACGACGATCAGCAGCACGCAGGCGATCTGGGCGGCGCCGGCGAGGCTGCCGCGGTTGAGCCAGGTGGTGAAGATCGACAGCGTCAGCGTGCGCACGCCGAGATACTCGGTGGCACCGATGTCGTTGAGCGATTCCATCAGCACCAGCGCGAGGCCGGCGGCGAGCGCGGGGCGCGCCAGCGGCAGCGTGACGTCGCAGGCGAGCCGCACCGAGCCGGCGCCGAGCAGGCGCGCCGCCTCCACCACCGCTGCGCTCTGGGTCTGCAGCATCGCCCGCACGGCGAGATAGACGTACGGGTAGAGCACGAGGCTCATCACCACGACGGCGCCGCCGAGCGAGCGCACCTCCGGAAACCAGTAGTCGGCCGGCGAGCGAAAACCGGTCAGCGCACGAAAGCCGGTCTGTACCGGCCCGAGGAAGTCGAGCGTGTCGGCATAGACATAGGCGACGATGTAGGTCGGGAAGGCGAGCGGCAGCGGCAGCAGCACCAGGAGCGTGTCACGGCCCGGAAAGTCGTGGCCGGTGACCAGCCACGCGGTGC
Organism: Rhodovulum sp. PH10; assembly: GCF_000293785.1. Taxonomy (GTDB): domain Bacteria; phylum Pseudomonadota; class Alphaproteobacteria; order Rhizobiales; family Xanthobacteraceae; genus Rhodoplanes. The sequence goes on from NZ_AKZI01000018.1 coordinate 5,366, forward strand.
CGACGCCGATCGTGCCGGTGAGGAGCGCGATGCCGGCGAGCAGGAGCGCGGTCTCGCGCACCGCGGTCGGCAGCACGTAAGCCGCGAGATGCGGCCACACCTCGGTGTCGCCGCCGAGCGCGATCGCGACGAGGCTCGCGACCGGCAGCGCCACCAGCCCGGCGACCGCGACCAGCACGCCCCAAGCGACCGGATTCTTCCGGCGCCGGGCGCGGGTATGGCCCACGGTACGGGTGTCGGCCGAAAGGGTCGGTACCCCCGCCCGGAGCGGAAGCGACGGCGTGGTCAATCGTCGAAGCCGACCTTGTCGACCAGCGTCGCCGCCGCCTTCTTGTGCTCGGCGATGGTGACGAGCGAAACCGTATCCGCCCGCAGTTCGCCATAGCTCGCGATCACCGGATTGATCGTCGTGCCGGTGCGGATCGGATACTCGTAATTGATGTCGGCATAGATGCGCTGGGCGGTGTCGCTCATCAGCCACTCGATCAGCCGCACGGCGTTCGCCTGGTTGGGGGCGTGCTTGGTGAGCACGACGCCGGAGACGTTCATGTGGGTGCCGCCGCCCTCGAAGGTCGGCAGGATCACCTCGGTGGCCTCGGCCCACGCCTTCTTGGCCGGGTCGCGCTCGTGCATCAGCGCCCAGTAATAGGTGTTGCCGAGGCCGATGTCGCACTTGCCGGCGGCGATGTCGCGCGCGACCTCACGGTCACCGCCCGACGGCTTTTGTGCGAGGTTGGCCTTCAGGCCCTTCAGCCATTCCTCCGTCTTCGCCTCGCCGTGATGGGCGATGAAGGCGGCGAACAGCGCGTTGTTGTAGATGTGCTGGCCGGAGCGGATGCAGATGCGGCCCTTCCATTTCGGGTCGGCCAGCCCCTCGTAGGTGATCTCGTCCTGCTCGACCCGCTCCTTCGAGGCGTAGACCACGCGGGCCCGCGCCGAGATCGCGTACCACAGGCCGTCCGGATCGCGGAACGCGGCGGGCACCACCTCGTCGAGCGTCTTCGAGCGGATCGGCTGCGCGATGCCGGCATCGATCGCGTCCTTCAGGCGGCCGATGTCCACCGTCAGCAGCACGTCGGCCGGGCTGCTCGCGCCCTCCGCGGCGATCCGCTGCTCGAGCCCGCGATTGGCCGACAGCGTGTTGACCTTTATCCCGGTCTCCGCGGTGAAGGCCGAGAACAGCGGCTCCACCAGCTTGGCCTCGCGATAGGTGTAGACATTGACCTCGCCCCTCGCCTGCGCGGCGGGCTCGCCCGCAGCGGGCTGGCCCGCGACCGGCGAGCCGGCGAGCGGCAGGCCGGCGGCGGCGAGAAGGGCGGCGAGCACGAGGCTCGGGCGGAGAAAGCGGCGCGCGGAAACGTGCGGGGACATGTGCGGCTCCTGGGTGTCTCGCGGGGGGCGCCCGTCGGCGGAGATTTCGGGCCGAAGAGCTAGCTGCGGGCCGCGGCCCGCGTCAACAAACGGTTTTGAATCAGTATCTTATAGAGTTTCCAGGGTTGGAGCGGTTCAAAGCACCGCACCCTCCGCAGCCGCTTGAGCGGGCACGCGAAACGACCGTCCGCGCGCGCCGCCGGCCATGCTCCGGCACCGCCTCGCCCCTCCGCCGCGGCCGGGCGCGGCGGATCAGCGCACGGCGAGCCGCCGCCCCGGCGGAGGGTTTTCGGGAGGGACCGGATCGCGCCCGGCGATCTCGGCGATCAGCTTCGCCACCAGCGCCTGACCGGACGATTCGAAATTCTCGGCCACCATCACGAAGGCGCCGGGCCCGCCGATCACGTTGGCGCGGTAATAGCCGTCGAGGCCGCCCGCCGGATTGGTGTGCTCGGCGTTCCACGACAGCGGTTTTTCGGTGAGGATGACGATGCCGTTGATGGCGGCGCCCTTGGCGACCGCCTCGTCGCGCGCCTGCGTCACCTCGCGGCCGGAATTGTTGGTGCCGTCGCCCGACACGTCGATGGTGTGCCGGCGTGCGGAAAACGGCGCCGCCGCGATCCGCGTCATGGCGAAATCGATGCCGCCGGCGATCGAGGTTCTGTCGGCAAAGGCGCGCGCGCTCTCGACCAGCTGGCCGGCGAACCGGCCGGCGCTGTCGCGGTCGCCGATCACCGTCCAGTCGATCACCGTCTTCTGGTTGCCGACGCCCGACCACTCGACATAGCAGATCGCGATTCTGCCGATCAGCCCGCTCTTGATCGCCGCCAGCACCCGCTCGTCCATGATGGCGGCGGCATAGCCGTCGCGCTGGAGCTGGAATTTTCGATCGTCGACGCTGCGCGACACGTCGGCCGCCAGCACCAGGAGGAGATCGACCTCCTCGGCCGCCGCCTTCGGCGCCGGCGTCTCGGCAGCCGGCTGGCCGGCGGCGGGGCCCGCGAGCGAGCCCACTGGCCCGGCGAGGCCGACGAGCATCAGCACCACGATCGTGACGCAGGACCGGACCGCTCGCATCGCGTCCCCCGCCCCCGGGCCTGCTGCGCAGCCGCGAGCCGCACGGACCGGCGGACGCCGCGCGAGCGACGCCCACCCGGCCGCGACCGTGGTCGATGCGGCACCCGGCAGCCGTCCCCGGGGGTGAGGTGCGGACGGCCCGCCGGCCGGCCTGCGGCCGGACGATGACGCTTGCCGGCCTGTGGCCGGGCGATGACGCTTACCGGCCTGCGGCCGGACGATGACGCTTACCGGCCTGCGGCCGTACGAGGACACAACGCAGGATCGTCGCGAACGGTTCTCGCGCCCCGCCGCCGGGCCCCACACGCGCAAAACCCGCGGCCATGCGACCACGGGGCGATGCGATTACGGGGAAAGGAGAGACTGCAGGGCGAAGGCGGGACGCCGGAATGCCGGCGCCCCGCCTGGTCGCCTAGCTCTTGTCGCCGAGCAGGCGGCGGGCCCACCACCCGGTGCGGCGCGGCCGCTCGCTCTCGCTGCCCTCGGTGGGCTCGGGCGCGGACGGCTCGGACCCGACCTCGGATTCGCCCGAGCCGTTCGTCGCGGACGCCGCCGGCGCCTCGGCGGCCGGCTCGCCGGTCCCGGGCTCGGAGGTGCCGGGCTCGGAGTTCCCGGGCTCGGAGGTCACCGAGGTGGTGACGCTGAAGCTGCGATGCTCGAGCACGAACGACACCGGCTCGCGCACCGTCGAGCGACGGCGCGGCGGCGGGGCGGGCTCGGGCGCAGGCTCGGGAGCCGGCTCGGGCGCGGGCGGAGCGCCCGGCTCGCCGCCGTGGCTCGCGTCGCTCCCATGGCTCGTATGGCTCGTCCCCTCGCCCGCGACAGCCTCCTCGCTCGTCTCGCTCGTCCCGGACCCCGCGTCGGCGGGCTCGGCCGACGCGTCGCTCGGCGACGGCACGGCTTCCGGAGCCCCCTCGTAGATCTGCAGGAGCTCGGGCGGCTCGATCGGGCCGCCGTCCGGCGGCGGCAGCACCTCGGAATCGCGCCGCCGGCCACGGCCGCGACGGCCCTCGGTGGGCGGCTCCGGCACGTCGTAGGCGACCGGGAAGCTCTTCGGCGCCAGCTCCTCCGGCACCACCGGATGGTGCAGCTGCGGCTCGGGCGAAAACCCTTCCGGCGCCATGCCCTCGGGCAGTGGTGCCGCCGGCACCTCGCCGTTCACCTCGCCCGACCACGGCGCCGCCTCGGCTCCCGCTCGGGCGCCCGCTTGCGCGCCCGCCTCGGCACCCCGATGGCCATGCTCGTGATCGTGCTCGTGCACGTGACCATGGCCGCCTTCGCCGGCCACCGTCGGGCCGCCGAAATCGCCGATCGCCTCGACGACCTCCGGCTCGAGATCGTAGCTGCCGTCGGGATTGCCGACCGACGACGGCCCGGCCTCGCCGCGGCGATTGCGGCGACCGCCCCGGCGACCGCGGCGGCGGCGACGACGGCCCTCGCCGTCCGCGCCTTCGCCCTGCCGGCCGTTGGCGCCAGCCTCGGCGGCCTGCTGCTCGTCCGAGCCCTCGTCACCGTCGCTCTCGGCGTCGCCGGCACCGTCCTCGTCGCGCTCCTCGCGCTCCTCGCGCGACGACGCGGTCCGGGCGCCTTCGGCGCGCTCCTCGCGGTCCTCGCCGCGCCGGCCCCGCCGCCGGCGGCGGCGGCGGCGGCGGCCGTCGGCCTCGCCTTCGCTGTCGGCCTCGGCGCGCTCGGTCTCCTCCTCCTCGTCGGCCTCGGCGATCTCGGCGATCTCGGCCTCGTCGTAGGCCTCGGCGTCGATCTCGTCCTCGGGCTCCGGCTCGGGTGCGCGGGCGGGCGACGGCACGGCCGCCTGCGCCAAGAGCGCGCGGGCCTGATCGAGGCTGTGCACCTGCTCGCCCTTGTCGATCACGAACGGGTGCTGCCCCATCACGTTGGGGTCGGCCTTGATGGTGATGGTGATGCGGAAGCGGTGCTCCAGCTCGGCGAGATGCGCGCGCTTGTGGTTGAGCATGTAGAGCGCGGTGTCGGTGCCGGTGCGGATCGTCAGATTGTGGGTCGCGCCGCGCATGAGGCCTTCCTCGAGCATGCGCAGGCACTGCAGCGCCACCGAGGAGACCGAGCGGACATGGCCCGAGCCGCCGCAGTGCGGGCACTTCTCGGTCGAGCTCTCGAACACGCTGGTGCGGATGCGCTGGCGCGACATCTCCATCAGGCCGAAATGCGAGATGCGGCCGACCTGGATGCGCGCGCGGTCGTTCTTCAGCGCCTCCTTGAGGCGCCGCTCGACCGCCCGGTTGTTGCGCTTCTCGTCCATGTCGATGAAGTCGATGACGATCAGCCCGGCGAGGTCGCGCAGCCGCAGCTGACGGGCGACCTCGTCGCACGCCTCGAGATTGGTCTTGAGCGCGGTGTCCTCGATGTGGTGCTCGCGGGTGGCGCGGCCGGAATTGACGTCGATCGCGACCAGGGCTTCGGTCTGGTTGATGACGATGTAGCCGCCGGAGCGCAGCTGCACGGTCGGCGAGAACATCGCGTCGAGCTGGGTCTCGACCCCGAAGCGGGTCAAGAGCGGCTGCGAGTCGGTGTAGGGCTTCACGTTCTTGGCATGGCTCGGCATGAGCATGCGCATGAAGTCCTTGGCCTCGCGATAGGCGTCGTCGCCGGCCACCAGAACCTCGTCGATCTCCTTGTTGTAGAGATCGCGGATCGCCCGCTTGACCACCGAGCCTTCCTCGTAGACCAGCGTCGGCGCCGAGGATTTCAGGGTCAGGTCGCGCACCTGCTCCCACACGCGGAGCAGATACTCGAAGTCGCGCTTCACCTCGGTCTTGGTGCGCGCCGCGCCGGCGGTGCGCAGGATCACGCCCATCCCCTCCGGAACCTCGAGCTCCTGGGCGATCTCCTTGAGGCGCTTGCGGTCCTGGGTGTTGGTGATTTTCCGGCTGATGCCGCCGCCGCGCGCGGTGTTCGGCATCAGGACGGAGTAGCGGCCGGCGAGCGAGAGATAGGTGGTCAGCGCCGCGCCCTTGGTGCCGCGCTCCTCCTTGACGACCTGCACCAGCATGACCTGCCGGCGCTTGATCACCTCTTGAATCTTGTAGGTGCGACGCACGCGGGGGGTGCGGTCGGGAAGCTCCTCGAGCGCGTCGGCACCGCCGACCGACTCGATGGTCTCCTCTTCCTCGTCGCCCTCCTCGTCGTCGTCCTCGTCGTCGTCGTCTTCCTCGTCGTCGTCGTCCTCGGGGGACTCGTCCCCGTGGGACTCGTCCTCGTGCGAGTCGTCGTCGTGGGACTCGTCGTCGTGGGACTCGTCACCGTGCGCGTCGTCCTCGTCCTCGTCGTCGCGGTCGGTGTCGTCGCCGTTCGCCTGGCGGGAGGTCTCGGCGCGCTCGGCGGCCGCCTCGGTCGCGCCCTCCGGGTGCGCGGGCGCATCGGCCTCGGCGCCGGTCTCCGCCGGGGCAGTCTCGACCGGGGCGGTCTCGGACACCGGAGCATCGGTCGCGGTCGCGACCGGCTCGGTCGCCGGCACCGGCACCGCCGGGTCGGCCGACGCCGCAGCGTCGGGCGCGGGCTCGGAGGCCGGAGCCTCGGCCGAGGCTTCGCCGACCGGCGCGCCGCCGGCCTGCTCGGTCTCGGACGACGCGGCGGCCGCCGCCGCGGCGGCCGGCTCGGCCGGAGATTCGGCGGCCGGCTCGGCGGATGCCGTCTCGACCGTTTCGGAGCCGGACGCGTCCGCCGCCGGAGCCGGCTCGACGTCGCTCTCGGAGCGAGCGAAGGCGATCTCGGTCGCCGCCTCGTCGGCCGCCGGCCGCTCGGCCGCGGCCTCGCCCGCCTCGCCCTCGTTCTCTCGCGCATCCTCCGCCCGGTGCGGCGGCTGGTCGACCGGCTCGCTGACGATGCGGTCGTCGCGATGGGGCGGCCGCTCGGCGGCGGCCTGACGCGAGCGCGACAGCGCGCGGCGATCGGCCTCGAGCTCGGCGGCGCGGTGGGCGCGCTCCTCCTCGTCGATCAGCACCTGCCGGTCGGCGACCGGAATTTGGTAGTAGTCGGGATGGATTTCGCTGAACGCCAGAAATCCGTGGCGGTTGCCGCCGTAATCGACGAATGCGGCCTGCAGCGACGGCTCGACCCGCGTCACCTTGGCCAGATAAATGTTGCCTCGCAGCTGTCGGCGGCTCGCCGACTCGAAATCGAACTCCTCTACGCGGTTCCCGCGAAGCACGACCACCCGAGTCTCTTCGGGATGGGTCGCGTCGATGAGCATCTTGTTCGCCATGTTTGTGTCTCTGTGCGGCGCAGTCGCCGTGCGTGGCCCGGGCTCCCGGCAGGGACGGGCGGAACGAACGGGCACTGCAGGCCGAAGGGGGGGTGGAACCAGGTCGATGGTCGAAGCGCGCGGAACGATCGGACGGACGGAGACGGCAGCGACGGCGCTCGATCACAGCGCCCGGCGGTCCTCTCCGTGCTCGTCGTTCCGGACATGGGCTCCGATCCTGGGGTTGGGGCGGCCGCTCAGCGGCCTCGAAGGACGATGCGGGAAAGAGATCTTTGCGTGAACGCCCAAGAGGATCGCAGACGCATCCAATCGTCCTTCGAAGGAGGAGACCGCTCGCTGCCGACGCCACCGCGATCCGCCTCTGGGGGCGTCGCCGGTGACGGAGGCCGGATCCTCGAGGTCTGTGGCCGCCGACGCAGGGCAGGACCAGCCTCTCGGAATCCACCAGCACCTCTTATTAAGGCGCGTCATGGGCCATTGGCAAGCCGCATGATATTCACGTCGCGGCGAGGCCGGACCGGGAAATCCCGTCCGGTCAGCCATTTATGCAGCGCATTCGGGGTCCTGCCGATTGCCGGCCCGGCGCCGCCGTGAGAAAGTCCACGTTAACCTTCAGAGTTCATTCACGAAGCCACGAGGGGAGGAGCGAACGACGTGGCGCGGGGGCTGGCCTTTGTCCTGATCGCGGCCGCCGTGCTCGGCCGGCTGCTGATGGCGGCCGTCGCGCCGGCGAGCGCCGAGACGCGTCCGCCCGCCACCGTTCCGTTTCCCGTCGCCACCGCCGCCCGCCTCGCCGGCGACCAGGGCCAGACCCGATTCGTGGTCGATCTCTCGCAGAAGGTCGAGATGCGGGCGTTCACCCTGCCCGACCCTTACCGGGTGATCGTCGACCTCCCCCAAGTCACCTTCGACCTGCCGGCCAAGAGCGGCGAGCGCGGCCGCGGGCTGATCAAGGCGTATCGCTACGGGCTGGTGATGCCGGGCGGCTCGCGCATCGTGATCGACACCACCGGCCCGGTGCGGGTGGAGCGCGCCTTCGTGCTCGATCCGGTCAACGGCCTGCCGGCCCGCCTCGTGCTCGACCTCGCCTCGGTCGACCGGGCGACCTTTCTGCGCGCCGCCGCGATCGACAACCGCCTGCCGCGCGATCCGCCCCCCGTCCAGGGCGACCACGACCCGGCCGCCGCCGGCGACCCGCGGCCGATCGTGGTGCTCGATCCCGGCCATGGCGGCATCGATTCGGGCACCGTCGCGCCGAGCGGCGAGGAGGAGAAGAATCTGGTGCTCGCCTTCGGGCTGGCGCTGCGCGACCGCCTCGAGCAGACCGGCCGCTATCGCGTGGTGATGACCCGCTCGGACGACCGCTTCATCCCGCTCAACGACCGGGTGCGCTTCGCTCGCGACCGCAATGCGCAATTGTTCATCTCGATCCATTGCGACGCGCTGCGGCGGCGCGACGGCGAGGCGGCGGGCGCCACCGTCTACACGCTGTCGGAGAAGGCGAGCGACACCGAGGCCGAGCGACTCGCCGACACCGAGAACAAGGCCGACGTGATCTCCGGCGTCGACCTCTCGGCCGAGCCCGACGAGATCGCCGGCATCCTGATCGATCTCGCCCAGCGCGAGACCAAGAACTACACGACCCGGTTCGCCCGCGGGCTGGTCGACGAGCTCGGCAAGGCCGCGCGGCTCCACAAGAAGCCGTTGAAGTCGGCCGGCTTCCGGGTGCTCACCGCGCCCGACGTGCCGTCCGTGCTGATCGAGCTCGGCTACGTGTCGAACAAGACCGACATGAAGATGCTGACCTCCGACGCCTGGCGCACCAAGGCGGCCGACTCGATCACCCAGGCGGTCGATGCGTTCTTCCACCCGACCGCCCCCGCCACCCGCGCCGCCGCCGAGGCGCATTGAGCGGAAGCGGGCCGGATCCGCCGGGCGAAGTGGCTTTCTCGATCATCCGATCGCCGGCTCCTCGGTCGTGGTCACGACCGCTTCTGACGGCAACAGACGCAATTGCAGGGCTCGGCCGCCGGCCTGAGATGGGTGAGGCCGTGCACGACGCCGCCCTCGGCGTCGAACCGATGCGACACGATGTCGAAATAGGTCGCGTCGCCTTTCTCGAAATAACGCCGAGTCGCGTATGCGACCATGTCGGCGTACTGCACCATCCGCGTCGCCCGAGAATTCACGAACAACGGCACGTCCGCCAGATTGTAGAGCTGGCCCCAGCGATGCCCGACCGTGCGAAAATCGCGAGCGAGTCCTTGCAGCGACGTCTCGTAGGTCGACTCGTCGGCGATGATTAGCCCGCGCTGTGTATTTCCGCGCCGATGCAGCCGGGCGAGAAACTTGTCGAAGCGATTGCAGATCTGCTCGAACGCCCGTTCCATCGGGTCGTCGGGCGACACCGCCGCACGATGCACCGCCGCCCCGAAGAGATGAACTTGGCCGGAGCCGGCGAGAATGCCGAGCGCCTCCGCGTAGGCGTCGTGCCTCACCTGTCTCGGGACCCCTCGCCAATGCTTTCGGCCGGAGAGGATGTCGCCGCCGCGAAACTCCAGGCCGGCCGGATTGTCCGGCCACACGCGCTGCGCCAGAGCGTCCAGACGCTCCGAAAACCAGTGCGGCTGCCGCTCGAACAGCGCCACGCCGGCGAGCACCACGTGGCGATCGGCAGGATTGTCGGCGGATCCCGAGTCGTCGAGATACAACAAGTACATGAAAATACATGGTCGCCAAAAAAAGGCGGCCGGGCGAGGTAACGACCCCGACGGTCCGCATCGGCGGACCTCCCAACCGCAGGCATCAGGATAGGTCGACCGCAACCGCTCCGCAAGTGGCCCGGACGCCTCAGTTCGACCATAAAACCGGGCGACTTAGCGGACCGATCAAACCGGCCCGCCGGCGCAGGGACGACCGCGCCGCGGCAGACGGCCGGACCACGGGGGATCGGGCCGGCCGGGCGACCGCGCGACGGGCGTTCGGACGATGGACGCCCGCAAACGGGCGACCGGACGGTGGACGGGGGAGCGCACGGCCCCCGCGGGTCCCGGGCCGCGACAGGCGGCACATTCGACGGGGAATGGGGCGATGAAGGTGTTCCTGCGGCTGTTCGGCTTCTTCTTCACGGTCGGGACGATCCTGTTCCTGGTCGGGATCGCCGCCGCCGCCGCGCTGATCTGGCACTTCTCCGAGGATTTGCCCGACTACACCCAGCTCCAGGAGTACGAGCCGCCGGTGATGACCCGCGTGCACGCGGTCGACGGCTCGCTGCTCGCCGAGTATGCCCGCGAGCGCCGGCTCTATCTGCCGATCCAGGCGATCCCCAAGCGGGTGATCAACGCCTTCGTCTCGGCCGAGGACAAGAATTTCTACGAGCACGGCGGGCTCGACTTCACCGGCATCGCCCGCGCGGGCCTGCTCTATCTCGAGAACATCGGCACCAACCGCCGGCCGCAGGGCGCCTCGACCATCACCCAGCAGGTGGCGAAGAACTTCCTGCTCACCAACGAGGTCTCGTTCGAGCGCAAGATCAAGGAGGCGCTGCTCGCCCTCAAGATCGAGCGGACCTACTCCAAGGACAAGATCCTCGAGCTCTATCTCAACGAGATCTATCTCGGCTTCTCCGCCTACGGCGTCGCGGCCGCCTCGCTGCTCTATTTCGACAAGTCGGTCAACGAGCTGACCATCGCCGAGGCGGCCTATCTCGGGGCCCTGCCGAAGGCGCCGAGCGACCTGCACCCGTTCCGCAACCGCGAGCGGGCGATCGAGCGGCGCAACTGGGTGATCGACCGCATGGTCGAGAACGGCTACGTCGCCGCCGCCGACGGCGAGGCCGCCAAGAAGGAGCCGCTCAACGTCACCCGCCGCCCGACCGGCGCGCACATCTTCGCCGGCGAGTACTTCGCCGAGGAGGTGCGCCGCGAGATCCTGGAAAAGTTCGGCGAGAAGCGGCTCTACGAGGGCGGCCTGTCGATCCGCACCACGCTCGACCCGAAGATCCAGGTGATGGCGCGCAAGGCCTTCACCGACGGCCTCGTCCAGTTCGACGAGAGCCGTGGCTGGCGCGGCCCGGTGTCCAAGATCGACGTCGCCGGCGACTGGGGCGTCAAGCTCGCCGACGTGCGCGCGCTCGACGACGTGGCGCCGTGGCGGCTCGCGGTGGTGCTCGAGACCAGCGACAAGTCGGCCCGCATCGGCTTCCAGCCGCCGCGCGAGCCGGGCGGCGCCATCACCCGCGAGCGCGAGATCGGCATCGTCCCGCTCGACGGCGTGAAATGGGCCAAGGCGACCAGCGGCAAGCAGCGCGGCAAGGCGGTCGGCAAGGTTTCGCAGGTGCTCGACCCCGGCGACGTCGTCTATGTCGAGCCGATCGCCGGCCAGGAGGGCCAGTACCGGCTGCGGCAGGTGCCGGAGATCTCCGGTGCGATGGTGGTGATGGACCCGGTCACGGGGCGCGTGCTCGCGCTGGTCGGCGGCTTCTCGTTCGACCAGAGCCAGTTCGACCGCGCCACCCAGGCGATGCGCCAGCCCGGCTCCTCGTTCAAGCCGATCGTCTATGCCGCCGCGCTCGACAACGGCTACACGCCGTCGACCATCGTGGTCGACGCCCCGATCGAGATCGACCAGGGTCCCGGCATCGGCATCTGGCGGCCGGAGAACTACTCGACCGGAAAATATTACGGCCCGCAGACGCTGCGCTTCGGCATCGAGAAGTCGCGCAACGTGATGACGGTGCGGCTCGCCCAGGACCTCGGCATGCCGCTGATCTCCGAATACGCCAAGCGGTTCGGCGTCTACGACAACCTGCCGCCCTATCTCTCCTACGCGCTCGGCGCCGGCGAGACGACGGTGATGCGGATGGTCACCGCCTATTCGATGATCGCCAACGGCGGCAAGCGCATCACCCCGACGCTGATCGACCGCATCCAGGACCGCTACGGCAAGACCGTCTACAAGCACGACACCCGCGAGTGCCGCGGCTGCGACGCCGACGCCTGGCACGACCAGCCGGAGCCCGGCCTGGTCGACCGCCGCGAGCAGGTGCTCGACCCGATGACCGCCTATCAGATCACCTCGATCATGGAGGGCGTCGTGCAGCGTGGCACCGGCAACGTGGTCGCCTCGATCGGCAAGCCGATCGCCGGCAAGACCGGCACCACCAACGACGAGAAGGACGCCTGGTTCATAGGCTTCACGCCGGAGATCGCGGTCGGCGTCTATTTCGGCTACGACAAGCCGCGCGCGATGGGTCGGAGCGCCAGCGGCGGCCATCTGGCCGCACCGGTCGTGCGCGATTTCCTCAAGGTGGCGCTCGCCGACAAGCCGGCCGTGCCGTTCCGCGTGCCGCCCGGCATCAAGCTGATCCGGATCGACGCCCAGACCGGCACTCGCGCCGGCCCCGGCACCCAGCGGGCGATCCTCGAGGCCTACAAGCCCGGCACCGCCCCGACCGACGCCGCCACCATGGTCGGCACGCTCGGCCCCGACGGCCAGCCGATCGGCGTGACGCCCGAGGTCGACCGCGCCGTGCGCACCGGCACCGGCGGGCTGTACTGAGAGCCCGCCCGGAGAACCGATCGGACGCGGAAGGAGATCGAAAGCGCGGGGTTTTCACCCGCGCTTTTTCGTATCCGGGTGCGTGTCGGGAGACTTTGCCGGCGCCCAGGCCGGCCGGCGCTTTTCCAAAAAGGCGGCGCGGCCCTCGCGCCCCTCCTCCGACCAGAAGCCGGCATGGAACGCCGGGTGCAGCGAGGCGAGCAGCTCGGCCGTCGCCGGCTCGCCGGACAGCGCGCGCAGGTCGCGCTTGGCCGCGGCGAGCGCGGCGGGCGCCGCCAGGAGCACGGCGTCGAGGGTTTTCTCGAGCGCCGCCTCGGCCTCGGCCTTTTCATGCACCGCGTGCGCGACGCCGAGCCGAAGCGCCTCGTCGGCAAGAATCCGCTCGCCGGTGATCAGCAGGCGGCGCAGCGCACGCGCCCCGAGCGCCCGCTCGAACAGCGGCACATAGGGCGCGACCGCAAAGCCGAGCCGCAGCTCCGGCACCGCGAAGAAGGCATCGTCCGCCGCCAACAGCACGTCGCAGCAGGCGGCGAGCGCGAAGCCGCCGCCGACACAAGCGCCGTGCACGAGAGCCACGGTCGGCTTCGGGCAGGCATCGAGCGCGAGGCAGAGGTCTGGCATCAGCGCGGGCACGCCCTCGCCGCCGGCATGGGCATCGGGATCGCCAAAAATGTCGCCGCCGACCGAGAAGTGCCTGCCCTGCCCCCGCAGCACCAGCGCGCGGGCGGACGGATCGGCGGAGACTTCTGCCACCGCCTCGGCCATGATCGCGACCATCCGGCGGTCGTAGGCGTTGCCCTTGTCGGGGCGGGCGAGCGTCAGCGTGACGACCCCTCGGGGGTCGCGCGTGCAAAGCACCGGTTCGGCGGGTGCCCCCTCCTCCGCCGTCATGACGGATCCGGCAGATTGCCGGCGAGCCGCAGCGTCGTCGCGACGACGTGGCGGGCGATCGCCGGCGGAGTGTGGTGGGCGAGCACGTGCGCCCGGCCAGCGGCGGCGATTCGCTCAAGCCGCGCGGGATCGGCGAGCGCGGCGCGCACCACCCGCGACAGCCCGCCCGGCTCGACGTCGTAATAGAGCGCGTGCTCGCCGTCGATCAGCGGCGCGTGGCGCTCGATCGTCTGGCGATCGGCCAGCACCACCGAGCCGCACAGCGCCGTCTCGTAGTGCCGGAAGCACTGCCAGCCATAGCCGGCCGGCGACCAGACGAGGCGGGCGCGCGCGAGGCGTTCGAGATAGGCGTCGAGCGGCAGCGCTTTTTCGGGAATGTCGACCACCACGCCCTCGGCGCGCAGCGCCAACAGCTCGTCGAGCCCCTGCTCGCGGACGGTGGAAGAGTCCTTCACCCGGCCGGCGAAGAAGACGTCGGCGGTTTTTTCCGAGAACGGCAGCGGAGCCGGCAGGGTTTTGCGAAACACCTCGAGCGGCACGCCGAGCGACAGCGGGCGCAGCTTCTCCATCCGCTGCCGATTGCGGGAAACGCGGCGGAAGCGGGCGGTCGGCACCCGCCAGTGCAGCGTGCCGGAAAAGGCCTGCCAGTGGTCGGGCGGCAGCTCGCGCTTGAAATAGGCGGTGGCGCGGTCGAGCAGGAAGCGGTTGGCGCGATCGACCACCGCCGGGTCGTCGAAATCGAGCACCGCGATCGGCGCAGCGACGCGCCCGCGCAAAAGCTGCGGCCCGAGCCCGCGCACCGCCGGGAACCGGCCCTCCAGCACGCTCCGCCGAAACAGCGTGCGCCCGAGCGCGCGAAGACTCCAGGGCGCCCAGGTGAGGGCATGGACGACGACGAGATCGACCGTCGGGTCGGCGAGCTGCGCGGCGAGCTCGCGCAAGGTGTCGAGCCGCACGATGTGGCGGCCGCTTTCTGGATCGGATCGCGTCTCGTCGTACCAGGTCGAGAAGAAGCTGGTGGTCGCGGGAAACACCGCGTGCATGAAGCCGGTGTTGCCGATTTCCACGATGCGCGGCGCGCGGGCTTCGGAGCCGACGCGCTCCGCGGCGACGCTCGCGGGCGTCTCCCCCGAAGGCCCGGCGGTGCCGGCGATGCTGTCCGGGCTGCGCATGGGGAAAAAACCGCTGTCAGCCGAGCGCCGCGTGCTCCGTCGCGACGTACGGGCGCAGCGCGGCGGCGAGATGGGGCGTGATGATCCGCTCGACGGTGGCGCGCTTCTCCTCGGCGAGCTCGGGCCGGCCCATCAGGCCGACCTCGTGCAGCCAGGAGCCGCACCACTGCAGCGGCCCGTCGGCAACCGGCAGGCCCTCCTTGAAGGGCACGAAGCTGGTCTCCGCCTCGCGCAGCGTCGCGATGTCGAGCCGGCTGTAGAGCGGATCCCAGTTGCCGCCGCCGGTGTCGAGCCCGATGAACCAGTCCTGGCCGAAATCGAGCGGCAGCTCCGCCACCCGGTCGAAGCGGTACATGCAGAAGCCGGCCCACAGGAACCAACGCTCGCCGATGCGGCGGACCTGGCCAAAAATGTCCTGGGCGGCGAGCGGGGCGAACGGGTCGTCGGGAGCGGTGGGGAAGAGGTCGTCGTCGATGAAGCCGAAGGCGTGCGGCGCGTGCGGGCGAATCAGATTGTGCCACACCCAGTTGAGCGCGATGCCGTGCGACCGGCTCGGCGCCTTGCCGGTCCACGGGTTCTTCGGCAGCCGGACATAGAGCGCGCGCTCCGCCTCGCAGACGTGGCGCAGGCGGGCGGCGGCCTCCTCGGTCGGCGAGTTGTCGGCGATCACGTGCACGGCGTTGGGCACGTAGTGGCGCACCAGCGCGATCTGCCAGCGCGCGGCATTGGCGTCGGCGAAGGCGATGGTGACGAGCGCGTTGTTCCCGGCGAGCCGCGCGCCGATGCTCGCGACGTCGCCCACCACGGCGGGACGGCGGCGATACGCGGCGTCGACCGCGCGATATCGCGACGTCTTGATGGCATGCATGAGCGGCCGCAACCGCGCCCACTCTCCAGCCGTATAGTCGGACCAAGCCCTCGGCATGATCCCCTCATACGGAATCGGCCTGCGTCGCGCCAGTCCGGTGGAGACCGATGCGACATCGACCGACGGTATCTTTGGACGGATCGTCGACGGCGATCGTCGCCCTGCCCCGAGACCGCCTATAATGCCGCCATGAGTCCGAAAGTGTCCGTGATCATGCCGGTCCGCAACGGCGAGCCCTGGCTCGCCGCGGCGGTCGAGAGCGTGCTCGCGCAAAGCTTCACCGACTTCGAGCTGCTGGCGATCGACGACGGCTCGACCGACCGGACCCCCGAGCTTCTCTCGGGTTTTTCCGCTCGCGATGCGCGCGTGCAGGTGCTGCAGCCACCGACGCCGGGGCTCGTCTCGGCGCTCAACGCGGCGATCGCGGTGGCGCGCGGCGACTATCTCGCCCGGCTCGACGCCGACGACCTGGCGCTGCCCGGCCGGCTCGCCCGGCAGGTCGCGGTGATGGAGCGCGAGCCCCGGCTCGGCCTGCTGGGCAGCCATGCGGAGATCGTCGACGAGGCCGACCGGCCGGTCGGCCGGCTCACCCCGGAGACCGATTCGGCGCGCCTGAAGATCCTGCTCGCCCGCACCAACCCGTTCGTGCATTCGTCGCTGATGCTGCGCACCGCGCTGGTCGACCGGCTGGGCGGCTACCGCGCGGCGTTCGAGGCGGCGGAGGACCACGACCTGTGGCTGCGCATCGCCGAGGTCGCCGAGGTCGCGAACCTGCCGGAGATCTTGATTCGCTACCGCCGCCATCCGGGCAACGTGACCACCCGCAAGGAGGTGCGGCAGTGTTTTTCGGTGCGGCTCGCCAGGCGGGCGGCGCACGCCCGGAGGGCCGGCGAGATCGACCCCGCCAACGGCCTTTCGGCGCCGCCCGACTGGAACGATCCGGCCTGCGAGAGGAGCTTCTTCGCCGAGGACGCCCGGCTCTACCGGCTGCTCGCGCTGGCCGATCCGGAGGCGGCCACGGCCGTGGCCGCCGCGCCGCGCGCCGGCTTCTTCTTCGATTCGCCGCCGATCGGGCTGGCGCCGCTCGAGGACCCGCCGACGCCGCTGAGCCACCGCGAGCGCCGACTCGCCCAGCGCGCGCTGTTCGCGCTGATGCGCAACCCGAAACTTCGCCGCCGCGTCACCGGCCGCCCCGGAAAGCTCCGGCTCCTGCGGCTCGCGGTCGCGCTCCATCCGGCCCGCGCGCTGGCGCTCGGGTGGGATGCGGTGCGGGGACGGTAAGGCGATCGGGCGGGCGATTCGTAGGGCGCAATAGCGCAGCGTATTGCGCCGCCGGCGCATCGCACCCACAACGGCGGATCACGCTTCGCTGATCCGCCCTACACCGATCCGCCCGACGCCGATCCGCCCGACGCGGAGGGTGCCGGAAGGCTCGGCACCGGGCCGAGCTTCAGTGCGGCGGCGGTGACGATCAGCTCCGCGGCACGATCGCGGCCGGCATAGAGATTCGGGTTCTCGCCATAGGCCGCGCCGTTGCGGGACCACGCCGAAAGGCGCGCGGCGTCGCTGGCGCGGGCGAGCGCCTCGGCGAATCGGACGGCCGAGAACGGCTCCTCCAACACCTCGCCGGCGTCGGCGGCAAAAACGTGCTCGGCATAGCCGCACAGGCTCGTCGTGATCACCGGCAGGCCGTTGACCACCGCTTCCAGGATCACCGTGCCGGTGACGTCGGCGCGGGCGGGATGCACCAGAAGGTCGGCGGCGGCCATCAGCTCCGGCACGTCCTCGCGGTGGCCGAGCCAAACGATCTGATCGGCGACCCCGCGTTTTGTCGCAAGCCGCACCGTATCGGCGGCGGCCTTGTCGGTCTCGGAAAGGCCGGCGACCAGCACGCAGGCGTCGGGCCGGGCCCGCAGCGCCTCGACGGTGCGGTCGAGCCCTTTTGTGTGCGGCTGCACGCACAGCGTGAGCCACGCCTGCGCACGGCCGAGGCCCAGCGCGCCACGCAGCCGCTCGCGGGTGCCGTCGCGACGCAGCTCCGGCCGGTGGCGCGCCTTTGCCACCGTCGGCGGCAGCACGGTGATGCGCTCGGGCTCGGTGTCCCACGCCTCGCGATAGGCATTGGCCTGGGGTGTGGCGAGCAGCAGGAGCCGGGTGTCGCGGCCGCGCTTGAACGACAAGCCTTCGAGCGTCCAATAGGTGCGATAGCGCGGCAACAGGCCGAGCCACGGCTGACGCGACAAGCGCTCGGCGATCGCCGGGTCGGCGCAATAAAGCACGTCGAGGCAGGACAGCTTGTTGAAGCCGACCAGAAGGTCGAACCGGCTCGCCTCGGCCGCCGCGGCATTGGCGAAGGCCGCCTGGCGGCCGTGATTGGTGCGGCCGGCGACCGGCAAAATCTCCACCGTCAGCCCGTCGGTGAGCGGCGACGGCGCATGCTCGGCGGTGAGAATGGTCACCTCCTGCCCGCGCGCGGCGACGAGCCGGGCGAGCGCCGCGCAATCGCGCTGCAGCCCCCCGCCGGAGAAGAGTTTCACGATCGCGAAGGCGATCCGCATGGTCGCGTCCGGGCCGGGGCGGAAACGCCGCTCACCGCAGCGCCGGCCGCGGCAGCAGCGCCCGCAGCCGGTTGCGGAAGGCGGAGAGATCGAGCCGCGGCTCGAAGTCGAGCGCGCGGCCGGTGAGGATCGCCCACAGGCCGAAGCCGATCGCCCCGAGCAGCAGCGGATAGAGCGCATAGACGGCGATCGGCGTGCTCTGGCCGACCGCCATGCAGGCAAAACCGGCGATCCGCACGCCGAAGGCGCCGGCGATCACCAAGGCGATCGAGGCGATGCTGTTCTGCCGGGTGGTGCGCGGCGTGCACATCAGCATGTAGGCGACGATCGTGAAGGCGAACGGGTAGAGCGGCGCCACCAGCCGGTCGTGCAACTCGACGCGGAACTGGTTCGGCGCCGATTTCAAGAGCTTGTCCTCGGGGTCGGGAAACATCAGCTCCCACAGATAGCGCTCGCGCAGGCCGTAGGAGACGCGCCCGCCGGTGGTGTAGGGCGACAGGTCGAAGGCATAGCGCTCGAACCGCACCATGGTGGGATCGTGGTCGGCGACCCGGCGGCGCTGCACCCAGCCATCGGTCATCACCAGATAGGTGCCGCGCTCGGTCTGCAGAATGTCGCCCTGCTCGGCGAGGATCGTCACGCGCTCGGCCGGGTTGCGGAAGTCGTCGATCAGGATGCCGGTGAACTGGTTGTCGCTCTTCTTCTCGCGGATGTGGAAGGTGAGCCCGGACTCGATCGAGGTGAAGGTGCCCGGCCGCACGATATTGGCGACCACGTCGGCCCGCACTTTTGCGAGCCGGTCGTTCATCTCGCGCTGGAGGAACGGCGACAGCCACACCGCGATCACCGCGACCATCACCGCGACGGTCGCCGCGAGCATCGCGAACGGGCGAAACAGCCGGCGCGGCGAGGCGCCGGCGGCGTTCATCACCACGAGCTCGGAATCGCCGTTCAGCCGGTTGAGGACGTGGACCACGGCGATCAGAAGCGCGATCGGCGCGAGGATCAGCATCAGGGTCGGGATCACCAGGCTGGTGATCGAGAGGAAGACCAGCACGGTCTGGCCCTGGCTGGTGATGAGGTCGATCTGGCGCAGGATCTGGGTCACCCAGATCACCGCGGTCAGGGAGACCAGGATCATCACGAAGGCGCTGAAGCCGGTCTTGTAGATGTAGCGGTCGAGCGAATCCATCGAGCCATCGGGTCGGGCCGGCCACGGGCGGCGGCCGGCGAGGGGTCGCGTCCTTTATAGGCGAACTCGAGGCGCTTGGCACCGGCGCAGCGCCCGTCCCCTGCCTCCGGCCCGACGAACTCAGGCCGCGCTGCGGAGCCGGCGGGCGGCGAGCGCGAGATCGGCGACGAAGGCGGCGTATTCGCGCGTCCGGTCGGCCTCGCCGCGCAGCCGCAGCAGGTAGGAGGGGTGGACGGTGACGAGGAGCGCCGTGCCGTCGCGCGCCGTCAACGCAGTACCGCGGGTGCGGGCGAGCGTGACGGTGCGGCCCAACAGGCTCGCCGCCGCGGTGGCGCCGAGCGCCACCACGAGGTCCGGCTTCACCAGCGCCCGCTCGAGGTCGTTCCACCAGCGGCAGCGCTCGATCTCGTGGGCGTTCGGCTTCTTGTGGAGCCGGCGCTTGCCGCGCGCCTCCCACTTGAAGTGCTTGACGGCATTGGTGACGAACACCTCGCGGCGGTCGATGCCGGCCTCGGCGATCGCCCGGTCGAGCAGCTTTCCGGCCGGTCCGACGAACGGCTTGCCGGAAAGGTCTTCCTGGTCGCCGGGCTGCTCGCCGACCAGCATCAGCCGGGCGGTGTCCGGCCCTTCGCCCGGCACCACCAGGGTCGCATTGCGGTGGAGCGGACAGCGGGTGCAGGCCGCCTCCGCCTCGCGCAGCGCGGCCAGCGTCTCCACCATCGGGGCATCGAGCGGCAGTTCGGTCGCCATGCCTTCTCGAACTGCGCCGAAGGGAGGCGGGTTCCGCCGCGAGCAGCCACGGGTTTCGCGAGCCGGGAGGGGCGCTTCCGGAAACCGGGTTTGAGCGTGGCCCGTCGGGCGCCTATGTCTCGGCCATGACCCACCGCCCGCCTCACCGCCCACCCCACCGCCTGGACACCGAGGCCGACATCGCCCGCGGCCTCGCAGGCCTCCTCGCCGCCGATCCGCGCCTCGCGCCCGTCGTGGCGGTGGCGGGCGAGCCGCCGCTGCGTCGCCGCCCGGCCGGCTTTGCCGGGCTCGTCGCCACCGTGCTCGGGCAGCAGCTCTCGATCGCCAGCGCTGCGGCGATCGGCGCCCGGCTGTTCGCCGCCTACGACCCGTTCGAGCCGGCCGTGGTGGCGCAGGCGGAGCCGGCGACGCTGGCGCGGATCGGCCTGTCGGCGGCCAAGATCAAATCCGTGAAGGCGATCGCCGCGGCGATCGCCGAGGGCGCGCTCGACCTCGACGGGCTCGCCGACCTCGCCGCCGACGAGGCCCACCAAAAGCTCGTCGCGGTGCACGGGATCGGCCCGTGGACCGCCGACAGCTATCTCCTCTTCTGCCTCGGCCATGCCGACGCGTGGCCGGCCGGCGACCTCGCATTGCAGGAGGCGGCGCGCCTCGCCTTCGGCCTCGACGCCCGCCCGACCGCCAAGGCGATGGCGGAGATGGCCGAGGCCTGGCGGCCGTGGCGCGGAGTGGCGGCGTTCCTGCTGTGGGGGTATTATCGCGTGGTGAAGCAGCGCGACCCGGTGCTGCCCGCGCCGGTGACGGCGGTGTCCCGAACATGAGGAGAATCCCGCCGTGACTCGGATGCTCGACGGTCCACGGCTGGCGCCGAAATCCGGCCGCCCGGCCCGCCGGCTGGTGGTGTTTCTCCACGGCTACGGCGCCGACGGCCACGACCTCATCGATATCGGCCGGATGTGGCAGGAGCAGATGCCCGACGCCGCGTTCGTCTCGCCGCACGCGCCGTTTCCGTGCGGGCAGGCACCGGTCGGCCGCGAGTGGTTTCCCCTCACCTTCCGCGAGCCCGGCGAGCGCTGGCGCGGGGTGAACGCCGCCGCCCCCGTCCTGAACGATTTCCTCGACCAGGAGCTCGCCCGCCACGGGCTGCCGGGCGAGGCGCTGGCGCTGGTCGGCTTCAGCCAGGGCACCATGATGGCGCTGCATGTCGGCCTGCGGCGAAACACGGCGCCGATGGCGATCGTCGGCTATTCGGGCATCTTCGTGCTGCCGAACGACGGCGGGCCGGAGGCCGCCGAAGCGGTCGAGCCGGAGATTTCCGCCCGCCCGCCGGTGCTGCTGCTGCACGGCGCCGACGACGACCTGATCCCGGTGCAGGCGTTGTTTCTCGCCGCCGACGCGCTGGCCGCGCTGTCGGTGCCGGTCGAGTGGCACCTCTCGCACGGGATCGGCCACGGCATCGACGAGGACGGCTTGCGGCACGGCGGCGCCTTCCTGGCCAAGGCGGCCGGCAGGAGCGCGGGCGCGCGATTCGGCCGCGGCTGACGCCGCCGCACCGCACCGCGTCCGGCCACACCCGGGAAGGCGGTACGACGGGAGGGCGGTGCCGGCCGCACGGCCTCCACGATGGGGCGAAAACGTCGCAGGCCGCACGCTCCACGGTCGGAACGCACGAAAAAAGCCGCAAAATCGGACTTGCTTCACGAGCCTGTCACGCGCCCTAATATGATGGCGGTGCTGGTGCTGCGGTGCAGTGGTCCGAAACGAGGTTGGAGGAGCGTATTGAACGCTCATACATCCCCGGGCGGATGGCCGGTTCTCGTGCTCAATGCCGACTTCCGCCCGCTGAGCTACTATCCCCTGTCACTGTGGTCGTGGCAGGATGCGATCAAGGCGGTCTTTCTCGATCGCGTGAACATCGTCGCGCACTACGACAAGGCGGTGCGCAGCCCGAGCCTGGAGATACAGCTTCCGAGCGTGGTCTCGCTGAAGACCTTCGTGAAGCCGTCGACCAGCCCCGCCTTCACGCGCTTCAACGTCTTCCTGCGCGACCGCTTCTCCTGCCAGTACTGCGGCAGCCACGACGACCTCACCTTCGACCACCTGATCCCGCGCTCGCTGGGCGGCCAGACCACCTGGGACAACGTCGTCACCGCCTGCTCGGCCTGCAACCTCAAGAAGGGCAACAAGACGCCGGCCGAGGCCACGATGTGGCCGAGCCAGACGCCCTTTCAGCCCAGCGTGATGCACCTGCACCGCAACGGCCGCCTCTTCCCGCCGAACTACCTGCACGACAGCTGGCTCGACTATCTCTATTGGGACACCGAGCTCGACCCGTGACGCCGGCCGGGCACGCCCGGCGGTCCCGCTCGACCCGAACGACCGAAACCCGGACGGGCGAAACCCGAAAGGGCGAAACGGGGACGGGCAAAACGCGGACGGCCGGATCGTGTCCGGCCGTCCATGAGCGTGCGTGAGGTGCCGGCCCGTCAGTGTGCCGCCTGCGGCTCGCGGGACGGCTCGGCCCCCGGCGCGGTCGGCGGCGACGCCTCGGTGCGCTCGGGACCGCCCATGCCCGGCTCCCGACCGTCCATGCCGCGCCCCGGGCGGTCGGTGCCGTCGCCGCCGCGGTCGATCCGCTCCTCGGCCCGCTGCATCGCCTGCTCGGCGGAATGCACCGACTTCTCGGCGATCCGCCGGGTGCAGTCGAGCCAGCTCTCGAGATTGGCGCGCATGATCTCGCTCTGGATCGAGATCATCTCCTGCGGCGTCCGGCACTGGAGCAGCCGGCCCGCCCGGTCGAAGTTCTGCTCGAGCCGCTCGCCGGTGAAGTCCATCCACGCCTTGGTGACCTGCTTGGTCATCTCGGTGAGAATGGAGCTCGACTCGACGATCGCGTCGACATTGGCCGTGGTCCGCTCGGCGGCCTGCTGGACGCCGTCGCCGGACAGCCCGAGCGCCTTCGAGAACTGATCGGCCGAGTGCCTGGCGATGTCCGAGGCGAGGCGCGAGCCGGACTGAATCGCGTCCTGCATCGCCTCCGCACCGTGCTTCAACATCTCCGCACTCGCCTTGGCGGCCCGCTCGTTCACCGCCGCCGACGCCTGCCCGATCCGCTCTGTCTGCTCCGAGACTTTGCGCGCGGTGTCCTCGGCGACGCGCCGCTGCTCGTCGACCTGCTGATCCATCGTTTCCTCCTGTGGTGGGGATGGCAGCCTGACAAGTCGGGTTGCGGTTGCCGGTTCCTCGATCATCACAAGTTGAAACGGAGTTTGGAAGGTCTCTCACGTGACGACGATCGTGCACGCCTGCTCGGTCGGGCATCGAACCGAAGCGGCGACGACGGCGTGACACGGTCGTGACAGGATCGCCAGTCGGCCGTGCGGCGGACTCAGCTGCTGGCGCCGCCGGCCTTGGGACGGCGCAGATGCTCCTCGAGCCGCGGCATGATCTCGACGAAGTTGCACGGCCGGTAGCGATAGTCGAGCTGATGCACGAGGATGCCGTCCCAGGCGTCACGACAGGCGCCGGGCGAGCCGGGCAGGCAGAAGACATAGGTGCCGCGCGCGACGCCGGCGGTCGCCCGCGTCTGGATCGCCGAGGTGCCGATCTGCTGATAGCTGACGAACAGGAACAGCGTGGAGAACCCCTCCATCCGCTTCTCGAACAGGGGCTCCACCGCCTCCGGTGTCACGTCGCGGCCGGTGAAGCCGGTGCCGCCGGTCGTGATCACGACGTCGATCTCCGGATCGGCGATGAAGGTCTCCACCCGCGTGCGGATCGCCGCCACGTCGTCCATCACGATCGCGCGGGCGGCCAGCGTGTGGCCCGCCGCGGTGAGGCGGTCGGCGAGCGTCGCGCCGGACTTGTCGTCGTCGAGCGAGCGCGTGTCGGAGACGGTGAGCACCGCGATCTTGAGCGGCTTGAACTCGCGGGACTCGTCGATACCCGGCATTTTCTCGTTCCTCTCGGGGCCGTTGCCGCACGATTCCGTGCCGTCTCACATCCGCGGCCGGGCGAAAGTGTTTCCCGGTCGTGCCGCGAATGCAAGGCCCGCGCTGGCGCGCCGGGCACTGATGAAAAAACCTCAGAGGCTGTCGGCCTTGAAGGTGTTGCAGGCGGAGATGGTGCCTTCCTTCAGGCCGGTCTCGAACCAGCGCTGGCGTTGGGCCGACGAGCCGTGCGTGAAGGAATCCGGCACCACGCGGCCGCGCGCCTGCATCTGCAGCTTGTCGTCGCCGATCGCCGATGCGGTGCGCATCGCCGCCTCGACGTCGCCCGGCTCGATCGCGCGATATTTGCGGTCGGCGTGATGCGCCCACACGCCGGCGAAGCAGTCGGCCTGCAGCTCGACGCGCACCTGCAGACGGTTGGCGTCGGTGCGCGACATGCCGCGCTGCATCTCGTTCACTTTTGGCAGGATGCCGAGCAGATTCTGGACGTGATGGCCGACCTCGTGGGCGATCACGTAGGCCTGGGCGAAGCGGCAGGAGTCGGAGCCCGCGTCGCAGCCGTGAAAGCGTCGCTCGATGTCCTTGAAGAAGGAGGTGTCGAGATAGACCTTTCGATCGGCCGGGCAATAGAACGGCCCCATCGCCGCCTGCGCGACACCGCCGCACGCCTGGTTGGTCACCTCGTTGTAGAGCACCAGCACCGGGCCACGATAGGTCGCGCCGTTCTTGGAGAAGATCTCCTTCCATTCGACGTCGGCGCTGCCGAGCACCGCCGAGACGAACTTGCCGGTCTGGTCGTCCGGCGTGCCGGTGCGGCCCGAGGACTGCTGCTGCACTTGGCGCTGGCCGCCGCCCTGCATCATCTCGGCGCCGCCGATCAGGAGGCGCGGATCGATGCCGAGCGCCCAGCCGACCAGGCCCAGCACCACGATGGTGCCGATGCCGAGTCCACCGCCGCCCACCGGCAGCCCGAACCCGCCGCGCGAATATCCGCTCTCGCCGCGCCGATCCTCGACGTTGTCGCTTTCCGGCAGATTGTCCCAGCGCATCGACCCGCTCCGTGAACCGAATTCCGAACCCGCTTCGCCGCCCTCGCCGCACTGCGCTCCGACGGCACGAGAAAAAACCCGTGATCCATGAAGACGCGACGGGCCACTCACGTTCCCGTGCGTCGGCCGCGAATATGGCTTCGCGCCGCGGGGCGCACCAGAGATGCGCAGGAATTAAGTCGATTTTTACCTAAGCCGGCGATGATCCGTTCGTCGGCCGAAGGTCTCGCGTCGCCGACCGCGTCGCTCGAGTAGAGTTTTGCGTCATGGGTGATACGCGTCGCGGGGCGTCCGTCAGGACGCCCCGCACAACTCCAAGAATCGCCGCCTCGACGGCCCGTGTCCTGATCGGTGACTGCGTCGCCGAGTTGGAGAAGCTCCCCGCCGCATCGGTGGATCTGGTGTTTGCCGATCCGCCCTACAATCTGCAGCTCAAGGGTGATCTCAAGCGGCCGGACGATTCGCGCGTCGACGCGGTCGACGACGCCTGGGACAAGTTCGAGAGCTTCGAGGCGTACGACGCCTTCACGCGCGCCTGGCTGCTGGCCTGCCGCCGCGTGATGAAGCCGACCGCGACGCTGTGGGTGATCGGCTCCTATCACAACATCTTCCGGGTCGGCACGATCCTGCAGGATCTCGGCTTCTGGATCCTCAACGACGTGATCTGGCGCAAGTCGAACCCGATGCCGAATTTTCGCGGGCGACGCTTCACCAACGCGCACGAGACGATGATCTGGGCGGCGCGCGACGCCGGCGCCAAGGGCTACACCTTCAATTACGAGGCGCTGAAGGCCGGCAACGAGGACGTCCAGGTCCGCTCGGACTGGACGCTGTCGCTGTGCACCGGCGACGAGCGCCTGAAGGACGATTCCGGCAAGAAGCTGCATCCGACCCAGAAGCCGGAAGCGCTGCTGGCGCGGGTGATTCTCTCCTCGTCGCGCCCCGACGACCTGGTGCTCGACCCGTTCACCGGCACCGGCACGACGGGCGCGGTGGCGAAAAAGCTCGGGCGGCGGTTCGTCGGTGTCGAGCGCTTGCGCGAATATGCCGACGCGGCGCAGGCCCGGCTCGATTCGGTGCTGCCGTTGCCGGCGGCCTCCGTCGCCCCGTTCCAGACCGCTCGCGAGGCGCCCCGTGTGCCGTTCGCCGCGCTGATCGAGCGCGGCCTCGTCACGCCCGGCACCACGCTGACCGATGCAAAAGGCCGGGTGAAGGCGCTGGTGCGGGCGGACGGCGCGGTGAGCTTCGGCCAGTCGGTCGGCTCGATCCACCGGATCGGCGCGATCGCCCAGGGGCTCGAGGCGTGCAACGGCTGGACCTTCTGGCACGTCGAGACGCCGAAGGGCCTCGCGCCGATCGACACGCTGCGCGCCGTCGTGCGCGCCGAGCAGCGAATCGCCGCCGAGTAGGCGACTCGTCGCCGGGTGGCTCGTCGCGGGTGACTCGTCACGAGCGACTCGTCACGGGGTGGCTCGCCACGGGTGGCACGCCACCGCGGTTTCCTCACGAGGGCTCGTGACGAGCCGTCGTGAGGACCAGGCAAATTTTGCCGGGTGGCTTCTGGCACCGCGCCACCGGCGCCCGCGGGCCGAAAACCACCCCCTCCTCCGCTCCTTCCCGCGACAGCGGGAACCCACGGATGCATGCATCCGTCATGCGCGGGCTCCGACCCGCGCATCCATCAAATCGAAAAACATCGTCTTGTTCGGCTCGATGGATCGCCGGGTCACGGCCAAGGCCGGCCCGGCGATGACGGCGGAGCTCTCGGCGGCCTCCGCGCCTCTCATCGAAAACTCGGCAATCGCGCCGAAAAATCCTCACGTGCCCCGTCGCGGCCCGGTGTCGAGCCCGGCGTGGAGGAGGACCTTTCTCATCACGTTGGGGAACGCCTCGTCGGCGAGATCCGTTCGCGCGACCCAGCGCGCGCCGGGCGGCGCGACGCAGCCGTCCGGCACTGCCGCCACGTAGACGAGCAGCTCCAGCGGAAAATGCGTGAACACGTGCGTCACCACGCCCGGCACGCGGCGCCAATCCTTCTTCGAGAGACCGAGATCGGGCGCATGCGACAGCGCATCGCGCTGCGAAAAATCGGCGGACCAGTCGGTGGTCGGCACCTCGGTCATGCCGCCGAGCAAGCCCTTTTCCGCCCGGGTGCGCACCAGCACGGCGCCGTCCGCCCGCACCACCACGAACGCGGCGCCGCGCCGTAAAATTCCCTCGCGCTTCGCCGTCTTCACCGGAAATTTTTCCGGATCGCTCCGCCTTCGGGCAACACACGGATCGCTCCACGGGCACAGCGCACAGGCCGGATTCTTGGGCGTGCAGATCGTCGCGCCGAGATCCATCAAGGCCTGCGCGAAGTCGCCGGCTCTTTCGGGCGGCTCCAGCGCCTCCGCCAGCGCCCGCACCTTCGGCTTGGCGCCCGGCAGGGGCTCGGCGAGCGCGTGCAGGCGCGTCACCACCCGCTCCACATTGCCGTCGACCGGCACCACCGCGACGTCGAAGGCGATCGCCGCGATCGCGTTCGACGTGTAGTCGCCGATGCCGGGCAAATCCTTCAGCTCCGCCACCGTCCCCGGAAATCGTCCGCCGTGCCGCTCCACCACCGCCTTGGCACAGGCATGAAGATTGCGGGCGCGGGCGTAATAGCCGAGCCCGGCCCACAGCCGGAGCACGTCGTCGAGATTTGCCCGCGCGAGGTCGGCAACCGTCGGGAAGCGCGCCATGAAGGTCGCGAAATAGGGCGCCACCGCCTTCACGGTGGTCTGCTGCAGCATGATCTCCGACAGCCACACGGCATAGGGGTCGGCGCGCCGGCCGGGCGGCGCCCGCCACGGCAGCACCCGGCGGTGGCGGTCGTACCAGGCGAGCAGGTCGTCGCACGAGGCACGCGGCGCGCAGGGGGCGCGCGGGGCACGCGGGGCAGAGGTCGGCTTTCGCGGGGCGCGTGGCGCTGCTAGGGTCATCGTCTCCCTCTGGCAGAGCCGCACGCCATGAACAAGCCGGTCCGCTTCCGTGCCCGCCCGCTCGCCGACCTGGTCGGCCCGTGCGTCGCCACCGCGTTCGCCCGGCGCGGTTTTGCCTCGACCGAGCTCGTCACCCACTGGGAGGACATCGTCGGCGCCGAGATCGCCGGCCTCGCCGAGCCGATGAAGATCGAGTGGCCGCGCCGCCGCGAAGGCGAGGAGCAGGCCCCGGCGACCCTGGTGCTGCGGGTCGAGGGGCCGGCGGCGATCGAGATCCAGCACCTCGCGGGTGCGATCGTCGCCCGCATCAACCAGTTCTTCGGCTGGCCGGCGGTCGCCCGCATCGCGCTGCGCCAGGCGCCGCTGCAGCGCCGCGCCAAGGCGAAGCCGCGCCGGCGGATCGACCCGGCCGCCATTGCGCGCGAAAGCGCAGCGCTCGGCGGCATCGCCGACGAGGGGTTGCGGGCGGCCTTGGCAAAGCTCGGCGCCGCGGTGAAGAGCCGGTAACGAAGCACCTCACCGGCAGCGCGGCACCGTTCGCTCGCGCGGCCGTGAAAGCGGCAAAAACGCCACAAAGGCCGGGATTGTTGCGCGCATGGACCAAACCCGCTAGCGGACGTCCGACCGAGACCCCTGCCTCCACAGCCCCGAGAGGATCACCGTGCCCGTCACCCGCCGCGAACTCGTCATCAGTGCTTCCTGCCTCGCGCTCGTCGCGGCGATCGGCCTGCCGATGCCGGCGCACGCCGAGGACGACGTCGACATGGCGAAGGTTTTGGAGCCGAGCCCGCTCGGCGACATCGCGCTCGGCAAGAAGGATGCCCCGGTCACCATCGTCGAATACGCCTCGATGACCTGTGGTCACTGCGGCCACTTCACCAACGACGTGCTGCCGATCGTCAAGGAAAAGTATATCGACACCGGCAAGGTGCGCTACATCCTGCGCGACTTCCCGCTCGACAACGTCGCCGCGGCGATCACCCTGCTGGCGCGCTGCCAGGGCGGCGAGAAATATTATCCGATGGTCGAGATGTTCTTCCAGCAACAGAAGAACTGGATCACCGCCAAGGACATGAAGGGGGCGATCTTCAACCTCGCCAAGCAGGCGGGCTTCACCCAGGAATCGTTCGAGGCCTGCATCGGCGACCAGAAGCTGCTCGACGAGGTGCAGGCGGTGCGCGACCGCGCCGCCAAGGAGTTCGGGGTGAACTCGACGCCGACCTTCTTCATCAATGGCGAGCGAATCGTCGGCGCCCTGCCGGCCGAGGAGTTCACCAAGATCATCGACAAGCACCTCCAGGCGTGACGGCCAAAAACCACCACCGAGACGTGCCGGGGCGGGTCGAAAAGGCCCGCCCCGGCGGCGTTTTACGGGAGATCGACGCGATTTCGCGAGAGACAAAGGTCTGGACAAGCCGGGCCCGGCTGTTGCGTTCGCCGGAAATCGCTCCATTCTCCGCCGCCATGCGGCAGACCTCGACCACTCCGACCCGGCGCCCCGCCCCGCTCGGCCCCGCTCCGCTCGGCATCGTGCCGCGCGCGGCGGCCGGCGCGCCGGCGCCTCGTGCCCGGCGTCCGGAGGCGTGCCCGCGATGAAGTTCCAGCGTCTGCGCCTCGTCGGCTTCAAGACCTTCGTCGAGCCGACCGACTTCATGATCGAGCCGGGGCTGACCGGCGTGGTCGGGCCGAACGGCTGCGGCAAGTCGAACCTCGTCGAGGCGATGCGCTGGGTGATGGGCGAGGCCTCGCACAAGGCGATGCGCGCCGCCGACATGAACGACGTCATCTTCTCGGGCAACCAGAAGCGGCCGGCGCGCAACACCGCCGAGGTCTCGATCCTGATCGACAACACGGCGCGCACCGCCCCCGCCCAGTTCAACGGCGACGACCAGCTCGAGGTGTCGCGCCGCATCGAACGCGAGCAGGGCTCGACCTACCGGGTCAACGGCCGCGAGGTGCGCGCGCGCGACGTGCAGATTTTGTTCGCCGACGCCTCGTCCGGCTCGCGCTCGCCGGCGATGGTGCATCAGGGCCGCATCGGCGAGATCATCCAGGCAAAGCCCGAGCAGCGCCGGCGCGTGCTCGAGGAGGCGGCCGGCATCTCCGGCCTGCACGCCCGCCGCCACGAGGCGGAGCTGCGGCTGCGCGCCGCCGAGCAGAACCTGCTCCGGCTCGAGGACGTGATCGGCCAGCTCGGCGGGCAGATCGAGTCGCTCAAGCGCCAGGCCCGCCAGGCGGTGCGCTACAAGGCCTTGTCCGGCCATGTCCGCAAGGCCGAGGCCACGCTGTTTCACGTCCGCTGGCGCAAGGCCGGCGAGGAGGTCGCCGCCGCCGCCCGCGCCCAGGAGGCGAGCGTGCGCGAGGTCGCCGAGCGCACCGCCGTGCAGGCGGACGCCGCCACCCGCCAGGGCCACGCCTTCGCCTCGCTGCCGGCGCTGCGCGAGGCCGAGGCCAAGGCCGCCGCCGCGCTGCAGCGCCTCGTCTCCGCCCGCGATCTGCTCACACGTGAGGAAGCGCGCGCCGCCGAGCGCACCGCCGAGCTCGACCGCCGCATCCAGCAGATCGCCGTCGACCGCGACCGCGAGGCGCAGATGCTGGCCGACGCCGACGGCACCATGGCCCGGCTCGCCGCCGAGCGCGAAACGCTCGAGGAAGAGCTTGCGGCCGGCGAGGAGCGCCGCTTCGCGGTCGAGGAGAAGGTCGCCGAGGCCGGCGCCGCGGTCGCCGAGACCGAGCAAAAACTCGCCGCGCTCACCGCCGCGCTCGCCGAGATCGGCGCGAAACGCCGGGCGCTCGAAGGCGCGATGCGCTCCAACAGCGAGCGCGCCGCCCGCACCGAGCAGGAACTCGCCGGCGTCACCGCCGAGCTCGACCGGATGATGGCGGACGCGAACGAGGCGGTCGACCTCGAGGGGCTCGCCGAGGCCGCCGAGATCGCCCAGGAGGCGCTCGCCGAAGCCGAGGCGGCCTCGGTGCGCGCGGAAGCCGCGCATTCCGGCGCCCGCCAGGCGCTCGACGTCGCCCGCCAGCCGCTCGCCGAGGCCGAGCGCCGGGTCAACCGGCTGGAGACCGAGGCGAAGACGCTCGCCAAGGTTCTGCACGTCGAGGCGACCCAGATGTGGCCGCCGGTGATCGACCTGATCACCGTCGACAAGGGCTTCGAGACGGCGCTCGGCGCCGCGCTCGGCGACGACCTCGACGCCCCGGTGGAGGCCTCCGCGCCGATCCGCTGGACTCTTTCCGAGGGGTCCGGCGACGACCCGGCACTGCCGGCGGGAATCGATTCGCTCGGCGCGCACGTGTCGAAGGCGCCGCCAGAACTCGCCCGCCGCCTCGCCCAGATCGGCGTCGTCGCGCGCGACGACGGCCCGCGCCTCGCAAAGCTCCTGAAGCCCGGCCAGCGCCTCGTCACCCCGGACGGCGATCTTTGGCGCTGGGACGGGTTCGCGGTCGCCGCCCACGCGCCGACCGGCGCCGCCCGGAGGCTCGCCGAAAGGAACCGCCTCGCCGACATCGAAGGCGAGCTGGCCGCCGCCCGCGAAGAGCTGGAGACCCGCCGCGAGGCCGCCGAGGCGGCCAGGCAGGAGGTGGCGGAGGCCGCCGCCGCCGAGCAGGCCGCCCGCGAGGCGCGGCGCCAGCAGCAGCGCGCCGCCCAGGACGCGCGCGACCGCCAGGCCGCCGCCGAGCGCGAGATGGGCCGGCTCACCGCCCGGCGCGCCGGGCTGGTGGAAGCGCAGTCGCGCCTCGCCGCCTCGCGCGACGAGGCCCGTGCCGCAGCCGAGGAGGCCGCCGCCGCGCTCGAGGAGCTCGCCCCCTCCGACGAGCTGGAGGCCGAGCTGGCCGAGGTCCAGGCAAAAGTCTCCGGCGAGCGGACGACGCTCGCGGAAGCCCGCGCCGCCGCCCAGGCGCTCGCCCGCGAGATCGACCTCACCACCCGCCGGCTGACCGGCGTCGCCACCGACATCGCCGCCTGGGAGACCCGCAAGGGCAGCGCCGGCGAGCAGATCGAGACGCTCGCCGCCCGCCTCGCCGAGGCGACCGAGGAGCGCGAGGGGCTCGCCGAGGCGCCCGCCCAGTTCGCACTGAAGCGCCGCGCGCTGATCGGCGAGATCGAGGCGGCGGAGGCCGAGCGCCGCGAGGCCGCCGATGCGCTGGCCGCCGCGGAGACCGCGCTCGCCGACGCCGACCGCGCCGACAAGGCCGCGCGCGACGCGATGAGCGCCGCCCGCGAGAGCGCGGTGCGCGCCGAGGAGCGCCACGAGGCGGCCAAGCGCCGGCTCGCCGAGGTCGCCCGCGAGATCCAGGAGGTGCTCGAGGTTCAGCCCGACGCCCTGCCGGCGCTCGCGGAAATCACGCCCGACGCCGCCCTGCCCGACCCTGCCGAGATCGAGGCAAAGCTCGAGCGGCTGCGCCGCGAGCGCGAGCGGC
Source organism: Rhodovulum sp. PH10 (assembly GCF_000293785.1). GTDB lineage: Bacteria > Pseudomonadota > Alphaproteobacteria > Rhizobiales > Xanthobacteraceae > Rhodoplanes. Next base: position 37,434 of record NZ_AKZI01000018.1, read on the forward strand.
TCGGCGCCGTCAACCTGCGCGCCGACGACGAGCTGAACGAGGTCGAGCAGCAGCACGGCACGCTGACCTCCGAGCGCGAGGACTTGACCGCCGCCATCAAGCGGCTGCGCCAGGGCATCCAGAGCCTCAACAAGGAGGCGCGCGACCGTTTGCTCGCCTCGTTCGAGGTGGTCAACGAGCACTTCAAGCGGCTGTTCACCACGCTGTTCGGCGGCGGCACGGCCGAGCTTCAGCTCACCGAGAGCGAGGACCCGCTGGAAGCCGGCCTCGACATTCTGGCAAAGCCGCCCGGCAAGAAGCCGGCGACGCTGTCGCTCCTCTCGGGCGGCGAGCAGGCCTTGACCGCGATGGCGCTGATCTTCGCGGTGTTCTTGACCAATCCGGCGCCGATCTGCGTGCTCGACGAGGTCGACGCCCCGCTCGACGACCACAATGTCGACCGCTTCTGCGACCTGCTCGTCGAGATGACCAAGTCGACCGAGACCCGCTTCGTGATCATCACCCACAACCCGATCACGATGGCGCGGATGAACCGGCTGTTCGGCGTCACCATGGCCGAGCGCGGCGTCTCGCAGCTGGTGTCGGTCGATCTCGAGGAAGCGGTCAAGTTCCAGGAAGCGGTCTGACCGTCGGGTCCCGCACGGACGAAATCTCCTTTTCCGGCAAGTCTCGCGCCGCGATCGCCGTCCGCGACGGTGGTATCGCGATTGTGAACGCACCTCTGCGGCCTGGTTCTGTGTCCGGCCGTTTTCCACGGCCTATGTTGCTCGTGGCGACGGACAAAGGAGAGCAAGATGCGAGCGATGACGATCGGGAGGAGCGGCCGGCTGGCGATCGCGGCGGTTGCCGCCCTGGCGGCGGTGGCGTTCAGCGTTCCGGCGGAAGCGCAGCGCGGCCGGGGCGGGCCGGGCTTCTCGGCCGGTGCGCGCGGCTTCGGTGGCGGCGGCGCCCGGTTCGGTGGCGGCGGCGCCCGGTTCGGCGGTGGCGGCCCGCGCTTCGGTGCGGCGCCGCGAATGGGCGGTGGCGCCAGGTTCGGTGCAGGTCCGCGCTTCGGTGCAGGTCCGCGATTCGGTGCCGGTCCCCGCTTCGGCGCAGGTCCTCGCTTCGGCGGCGGACCGCGCTTCGTCGGCGCGCGCGTCGGCGGGCCGCGCTTCGCCGGACCGCGCTTCGCCGGCAGGCCGGGCTGGCGTGGTCCCGGCTGGCGCGGGCCGCGTCCGGGGTGGCGCGGGCCGGGCTGGTACGGTGGCCCGCGGTGGCGGCATCGGCGCTACTGGGCGGGACCGTTCATCGCCGCCCCGCTGATCGGCGCCGCCTGGGGCGCGAGCTATTACGGCTACGACACCGGCTATCACGGCACGTGCTGGCGCTGGCGGCCGACCCCGTGGGGCTGGCAGCGCGTGAACGTGTGCGGCTATCCGGGATATGCCGGCTATTACGGCTATGGCGCGCCGTGGTGAGCGTTCCGGGCATCCGGCACGCCGGAGACCCGACACTCGCTCGTGGCAAAAACCCCGCCGCCCTCAGCGCGGCGGGGTTCCGTTGAGCCGAAGCACCTCGCCGGCGAGATAGAGCGAGCCGGTGATCAGGATCCGCGCGGCGGGCGCGAGGCCGAGCGCGCCGACCCGCACCAGCGCATCCTCGACGCTGCCCGCCACGTCCGCCGGCAGGCCGATGCTCCGCGACACCGCCGCGATCTCGTCCGCCGGCAGGGCCTTCTCCTGCGGGACCGGCACCGCGATCAGCCGCAGCGCGAGCCCGAGGAAATTCCGCAAGAAGCCGGCGACGTCCTTGGTCGACAGCATGCCGACCACCAGCACCAGCGGCCGCGACACCCGCTCCTCGAGGTCGCCGAGCGCCGCCGCGATCATTCGTCCGCCATCGGCGTTGTGGCCGCCGTCGAGCCAAATCTCGGCGCCGTCCGGGGCGAGCAGCGGCAGGTTTCCGGTCGCGAGGCGCTGCATGCGCGCCGGCCATTCCGCCCGCACCAGGCCCTGCTCGAAGGCCGTGGCCGGCAGCGGCAGGCCACTCACGCGCAGCGCCGCGATCGCCGCCCCGGCATTGTCGACCTGATGGCGGCCGAACAGCCGCGGCGCCGGCAGATCGACCAGCCCGTCGGTGTCCTGATAGACGAGGCGCCCGCGCTCCTCGCCCGCCACCCAGTCCTGGCCCGCGACATGGAGCGGCGCGCCGACCCGCTCGGCGCGGTCGACCAGCACGTCGCGCACGACGTCGCCCTGGCGGGCGATCACCGCCGGCACCCCGCGCTTGAAGATGCCGGCCTTCTCGAGCGCGATCTTTTCCAGCGTGTCGCCGAGGAATTCGAGATGGTCCATCGAGACGGACGTCACCACGCTGGCGAGCGGGCTTTCCACCACATTGGTCGCGTCGAGCCTTCCGCCGAGCCCGACCTCGAGCAGCAGCACGTCGGCCGGATGCTTCGAGAACAGCAGGAACGCCGCCGCGGTCTCGATCTCGAACACGGTGATCGGCTGGCCGGCATTCGTGCGCTCGCACAGCTCGAGCGCCTCGATCAGCTCCTCGTCGGAGACCAGCACGCCGCCGCCCGCCCGGCCGAGCCGGAAGCGCTCGTTGATGCGCACCAGATTGGGCGAGGTGTAGACGTGCGCGGTGAGGCCCGCGGCCTCGACGATCGCCCGCATGAAGGCGATGGTCGAGCCCTTGCCGTTGGTGCCGGCGACGTGGATCACCGGCGGCAGCCGCCGCTCGGGATTGCCGAGCGCGTCGAGCAGCCGCCGTACCCGGTCGAGCGTGAGGTCGATCCGGCGCGGATGCAGCGCCAGGAGACGCGGCAGGATTTGGTCGAACGAGGCGGTCATGACGGGGTGCCGCTTCTTATACGAACGGCGACAGAGTCCGACCTCGTCCTGAGGAGCGCTCCGTAGGAGTGCGTCTCGAAGGGCGAGGCCACGGTGCGGGCCTCATC
>NZ_AKZI01000019.1 GCF_000293785.1 Rhodovulum sp. PH10
CCAGCGAGCCCGCCGCCTCCACCGCGGCGCCGAGCGCCCCGGCGGCGACCACCCCGGCCGCCGCCCCGGCCGCCGCCGAGCAGGTCTCGGGCGGCACCGCGACCGCCGCGGTGACCCCGCCGGCCGCGCCCACGGTCAACAAGGGCGACAACGCCTGGATGATGACCTCGGCGGTGCTCGTGCTGCTGATGACCATCCCGGGCCTCGCCTTGTTCTATGGCGGCCTGGTGCGCACCAAGAACATGCTCTCGGTGCTCGCGCACGTGTTCTACACGGTGTGCGTCGTCATCGTGATCTGGGCGCTGTACGGCTACTCGATGGCCTTCACCGGCGGCACCACGCCGTATGTCGGCGGCTTCACCAAGATGTTCCTCACGGGCGTCACGCCCGAGGCGGCCACCGGCACCTTCACCGCCGGCGCCAACATCTCCGAGCTCGTGTTCGTCTGCTTCCAGATGACCTTCGCGGCGATCACCCCGGCCCTCATCGTCGGCGCCTTCGCCGAGCGCATGAAGTTCTCGGCGGTCGCGCTGTTCATCCCGCTGTGGGTCACCCTGATCTACTTCCCGATGGCCCACATGGTCTGGTACTGGGCCGGCCCCGACGCGATCGTCGCGGCGCACGCCGCGGTCCAGGCCGCGACCGACGAGGCGGCCCGCACCGCCGCCCAGGCCAATCTCGACGCCGTCCTCGCCGACGCCGGCCAGATCTTCCTGTGGGGCGGCATCGACTTCGCGGGCGGCACCGTGGTGCACATCAATGCCGGTATCGCCGGCCTGGTCGGCGCCCTGATCGTCGGCCCGCGCATCGGCTACGGCAAGGAGCTGATGCCGCCCCACTCGCTGGTGCAGACGATGATCGGCGCCACGCTGCTGTGGGTGGGCTGGTTCGGCTTCAACGCCGGCTCCGCCCTCGAGGCGTCGGGCTCGGCCGCGCTCGCGATGACCAACACCTTCATCGCCACCGCCGCCGCGGCGCTGTCCTGGATGTTCGCGGAGTGGATCACCAAGGGCAAGCCGTCGCTGCTCGGCGCGCTGTCGGGCTGCATCGCCGGCCTCGTCGCGGTCACCCCGGCGGCCGGCTTCGCCGGCCCGATGGGCGCCCTGGTGCTCGGCCTGATCGCCGGCGTGGTCTGCCTGTTCTTCGTCGCCGTGGTGAAGAACGCGCTCGGCTACGACGACGCCCTCGACGTGTTCGGCATCCACTGCGTGGGCGGCATCGTCGGCGCCATCCTGACCGGCGTGCTGGTCAACCCGGCGCTCGGCGGCACCGGCATCTACGACTACGTCGCGGGTGCGGTCGCCGACTACAACATGCAGACGCAGCTGATGGCCCAGATCAAGGCGGTCGCCTTGACGCTGGTGTGGTCGGGCGTCGGCTCGGCGGTCCTCTACAAGATCGTCGACGTCGTCGTCGGCCTGCGCCCGACCCCGGAAGCCGAGCGCGAAGGCCTCGACCTCTCCGACCACGGCGAGCGCGCCTACAACATGTGAGGCTCTCCTCTCCTCGCATCACCGGAAAGGACGGACACCCGGCACCGCCCTTTCCACCGGAGGCCCCGACCACCCGTCGGGGCCTCTTTTTTTCGGAGAGGCGGACCTTCGGCGCCGGACACGATCGGGAGTCAACCGAAAAGGTCCGGCTGACGCACTTCGTCGAGCCGCAGGACGCCGAGCAACTGCCACACGTGCGGGCGTTTCGCCTGATTGCCCACCACGAATGCCATGCCGCGTCCAGGATAGTGGTCGTTGTAGACGGCAGACATCCGGCTCAAGGCGCCGGCCTCGCCATGAGACATCCGCCACTTCCAGAACATCGTGTGGGTTTCCCAGTCGCCGCTCCGGAAGCTGTGGTGTCCGTCTCCGTCCTCGAAGTCGAAAATGAATTCGAAGGGTGACGGCTCGATCTCGGCAAGTTGTTTGTCGAAGAACGCCGTTTGCTTCGCGGCACGCTTGTAGGCGGCGCGCTCGTCGGCAATGTGGCCCGGCTTCTTCGGCTTCAAACGAAAGCAGGTGTTCTTCGGGCGGATGAGGGCGAGCGACCGGCCCTGCGCGGCGGCAGACGATATCGAAGGGACAACGAGCGGATCGAGCAGTCGAGCGCGCTCTCGAGGCGGCAGGCTCCCATTTCGGGCAATGGTGTCCTCGAATACGTGGCAGCTCTCCGAGCGGCTGTCGTGCGTCGGGCGCCGGTAGCGAAACGTGATGACGTCCCACCGGCCGAAACTGTGGCGCCCTTCGAGATGGCGGAAGCGGACCGGAAAGAGGCGCTTCCATTCGCGCTGCTCGGTCACACCGGCGCAGCAGACCGTCTCGCCGTACCTCTTACTCGGCTGCGGCAGCGCCTTGACCAGGACGACCACGCGTGAGGTCGGGAAACCGTCCTGCATACCGCTCGGGCTGGTCGCCATAGAGGTGAACCACCTGGATACCTTCAACCGACAGGTTATCCAAGATGAGGGAGCGATGACAATATTTCGCGTCACGTTCGAAGCACATCAGGCACGTCCGGTTCGTTCGCATCACCTCCAGGAGCGAACCGAGCTGGGCCTGGCCCGGGCGGCCAGCGAGATGACGTCGGTAAATGCGGTGAAAATCGTCGTAACGTCCCGCGCGGGCGGCGTCCCGTCCAGGCTTGGGGTCACCCAGCCCGACGAAGTGGACGTAGCCGATTCCCGCAGTCTCCAGCTGCGCTCGCAGGCTGTTCTTGGAAAATCCCTTCTTGCGCGAGACGGCGACGGCTCTCACGTCTGCGAGGACCTCTACGCCGACCGCCTGCAGCGTGGCGATGAACCGATCGATGTCGGTCGCTTCGTACCCGATCGTGAAAACGATGGATGGTGTCGTCTTCGATGCCTTCACGATGGCTCTCCCGCGATCGATCGACCCTTCCGGCCGCCGAAGCGGCCACACCCTAGACCGCACCCTGGCATTCGTCACCCGCCACCCCCCGCCCGCCGATGGTTAATCGCGCCTTAACCTCGCCGCCGCTATGGTCTTTCCGTGATCCGCAATCCGCCCGGCCGCCGGGCGGACGCAACCGTTCGAGTGCCGTCCCCCGATGTCCAGCTCCGCCGCCGACCCCGAGATCGTCTCCGCGCCCGGCACGGCGATCGGGCGCTCGCCCTTCGTGCGGCTGAACGAGCTTCTTTCGGACGTCGCGCCCGGCAAGCCGCCGATCGTGCTCTCGCTCGGCGAGCCGCAGCACCCGGTGCCGGGCTTCGTGGCAGAAATTCTCGGCTCCGACATCGCCTCGCTCGGCCGCTATCCGGCCGGCAAGGGAACGCCCGCCTTCCGCACCGCCGCCGCGCAGTGGCTCGCCGGCCGCTACGGGGTGCGGATGCCCGATCCCGAGACCGAAATCCTGGTGCTCAACGGCACCCGCGAGGGGCTGTTTCTCGCCGCGGTCGCCGCCCGCCGGTTCGTCGCACCGCGCCGCGGCACGCCCGCCGTGCTGGTGCCGAACCCGTTCTATGCCGTCTATCCGGCAGGCGCCGACGCCGCCGGCTGCGAGACCGTCTTTCTGCCGGCGACCCGCGAGACCGGCTTCTTGCCCGACCTCGACGCGCTCGACGAGGCGCTTCTCGCCCGCACCGTCGCCTTCTATCTCGCCTCGCCCGCGAACCCGCAGGGCGCGGTGGCCGAGCTCGCCTATCTGTCGCGGCTCGTCTCGCTCGCCCGCCGCCACGGCTTTCTCGTTTTTGCCGACGAGTGTTATTCCGAGATCTACACCCGCGAAAAACCGCCCGGAATCCTCGAGGCGGCGGGCGAAGACTTTGCCGACGTCGTGGTGTTCCAGTCGCTGTCCAAGCGCTCCAACCTGCCGGGGCTGCGGGTCGGCTTCGCCGCGGGCGACGAGCGGTTCCTGAAAACCTTCCTCGAGCTGCGCAACGTCGCCGCGCCGACGGTGCCGGTGCCGGCCCAGCTGGTCGGCGCCGCCGCCTATGCCGACGAGGCGCATGTCGACGAGAACCGCCGGCTCTATGCGAGAAAGTTCGAGATCGCCGAGGAGATCGTCGGCACCCGCTACGGCTGGGTGCGCCCGGCGGGCGGCTTCTATCTGTGGCTCGACGTCTCGGCGCACGGCGGCAGCGAGCAGGCGACGCTCGCGCTGTGGCGCGAGGCGGGGGTGAAGGTTTTGCCCGGCCGCTACATCGCGCGCGATCGGGCCGACGGCAGCAATCCCGGCGCGGATTTCATCCGCGTCGCGATCGTGCAGGACGAGGAGACCACGGCGGAGGCGCTGCGGCGCCTGGTCGCCGTGCTGGGATAGAGCCACCGCCGAGGGGTCATGACCGCACTGCGCCACACCGGGTCCATCGCTCTGCTGCCGGACGACCTTCGCGCCGCGGTGGCGCGCCGCGTCCGGCAGGCCGGCGGGCTCGTGCTGCTCGGCGCGGCGGCGCTGTGCCTGGCGGCGCTGATCACCTGGTCGGTCAAGGACCCGAGCCTGAGCCACGCCACCTCGGCGCCGGTGCGCAACCTGCTCGGCGTCCCGGGCGCGATCGTCTCCGACCTGTCGATGCAGCTCTTCGGCCTCGCGATTTTGGCGCTGATCGCGCCGATCGCGGTGTGGGGCTGGCGGCTCGCCCACGAGCACCGGTTCGGGCGCGAGCGCTGGCGGCTCGGCGCTTGGGTGCTCGGCCTGCCGCTCGCCGCCGGCTTCGCCTCCTGCCTGCCGAGAAGCGCCGCCTGGCCGCTGCCGACCGGGCTCGGCGGGGTGGTCGGCGACGGCATGGTGCACGGTCCGGCCTGGATCGGCATCGGCGCCAGCGTCTGCCTGGTGGTCTATGGCGCCGCCGCCGCCGCCGCGATCCTGTTCGCCTGCGGAGTCGGCTTCACCGCGACCGCGACCGACGCCCCGAAAAAGCCCGCCGCCAAGGCGAAGCCGGCAAAGCCGGTGGCCGCCCCGCTCGCGCCCGACGATCCGGACGAGGACGAGGAGGACGGCGACCGCGCCTCGGTGTCGATCGGCCTCGTGGTGCATGCGCTCCTGAGCCTCAAGGCGCGCGCGCTGCGGCTCGCCCGCGCCGGCATCGTCGCCGGGGTGAAGGCGTTGCGCGAGCGCGACAAGGAGCCCGACACGCTCGCCCGCGACCGCCGCGAGCCGCATTTCGGCGCGATGCCGCCGGCCGCCGATCCGGTCGCACCCGATGCGGACGCGCAAGGCGACGCGGCTTACGAGGACGAGCCGTACGACGAGAGCGACGAGGAGGTCGAGGACGCGCCCGCCCCCGCTCCCCGCAACGCCAGGAAGGCGGCGCCGGCCGGCCGCAAGCCGAAGAAGCCCGCCGAGTACGAGCTGCCGTCGCTGAACCTGCTCGCCGCGCCGAAGGCGTCCGACCGCAACGTGGTGCCGAAGGACGTGCTGGAAGCGAACGAGACCGCGCTCGAGACGGTCTTGTCCGACTTCGGCGTCCGCGGCGAGATTCTCGACGCGCACCCCGGCCCCGTGGTCACGCTCTACGAGCTGGAGCCGGCGCCCGGCATCAAGTCGTCGCGCGTCATCGGGCTCGCCGACGACATCGCCCGCTCGATGAGCGCGGTGTCGGCCCGCGTCGCGGTGGTGCCCGGCCGCAACGTGATCGGCATCGAGCTGCCCAACGCCACCCGCGAAAAAGTTCTGTTTCGCGAGATGCTGGCGTCCGAGCAGTTCCACGACTGCAACGCCAAGCTGCCGCTCTGCCTCGGCAAGACGATCGGCGGCGACGCGGTGATCGTCGATCTCGCCCGCATGCCGCATCTCCTGATCGCCGGCACCACCGGCTCGGGCAAGTCGGTCGCCATCAACACCATGATCCTGAGCCTCCTGTACCGGCTGCGGCCGGACCAGTGCCGGCTGATCATGGTCGACCCGAAAATGCTCGAGCTGTCGGTCTATGACGGCATTCCGCATCTCCTCACGCCCGTCGTCACCGACCCCAAGAAGGCCGTCGTCGCGCTCAAATGGGCGGTGCGCGAGATGGAGAGCCGCTACAAGAAGCTCGCAAAAGTCGGGGTGCGCAACATCGAGGGCTACAATGCCCGCCTCGCCGAGGCGAAGGCCAAGGGCGAGCGCCTCACCCGCACGGTGCACACCGGCTACGACAAGGAGACCGGCACCGCGATCTACGAGACCGAGGAGCTCGACCTCGAGCCGTTGCCCTTCATCGTGGTGGTGGTCGACGAGATGGCCGACCTGATGATGGTCGCCGGCAAGGACATCGAGGGTGCGGTGCAGCGCCTCGCCCAGATGGCGCGCGCCGCCGGCCTGCACGTGATCGTCGCCACCCAGCGCCCCTCGGTCGACGTCATCACCGGCACCATCAAGGCGAACTTTCCGACCCGCATCTCCTTCCAGGTCACCTCCAAGATCGACAGCCGCACGATTCTCGGCGAGCAGGGCGCCGAGCAGCTGCTCGGCCAGGGCGACATGCTCTACATGGCCGGCGGCGGCCGGATCAGCCGCGTGCACGGGCCGTTCGTCTCCGACGAGGAGGTCGAGAAGATCGTCCGCCACCTCAAGACGCAGGGCGCGCCGCAATATCTCGAGGACGTCACCGCCGAGGAGGAGAGCGGCGACGGCGAGGCGGTGTTCGACGGCACCGCGATGGGCCAGGAGGGCGACCTCTATCAGCAGGCCGTCGCCGTGGTGCTGCGCGACCGCAAGGCCTCGACCAGCTACATCCAGCGCCGCCTGCAGATCGGCTACAACAAGGCCGCCTCGCTGATGGAGCGGATGGAGGCCGAGGGCGTGGTCGGCCAGGCGAACCATGCCGGCAAGCGCGAGATTCTGGTCGGCGGCGACGCCGAGGAAGAAGCCTTTTGATTCTATCGCCGTCCGGGTTCCGGCTGCGCCGCACGCCGTTGCGCTCGCGGGCCGCAATGTGATCATGTCGGCCCCGACCACGGAGCCCGCATGACCGACCACACCCCCGACACCGTTTCCACCGACACCGTTTCCGGCACCGCCGTGCCCGACCCCGCCGAGGCCGCGCGTCATCGCGAAAAAATGCGCAAGCGCAAGGCGCTGCAGGACGCAGAAATCGCCGCGCGGACGGTGGAGAAGGGCCTTCTGATGGTCCACACCGGCACCGGCAAGGGCAAGTCGACCGCCGCCTTCGGGCTCGTGCTTCGCGCGCTCGGCCACGATGTGCGGGTCGGGATCGTGCAGTTCGTCAAGTCGCGCGACACCGGCGAGCGCGTCGCGCTGCAAGCCTTCGGCGACCGCGTGGTGTGGCACACCGCCGGCGAGGGTTTTACCTGGGAGACGCAGGACAAGGCGCGCGACATCGCCGCCTGCCGCAACGCCTGGACGCTCGCCGAACGCTTGATGGACGATCCCTCGATCGGCCTTCTCGTCCTCGACGAGCTGAACATCGCGCTGCGCTACGACTATCTGCCGCTCGACGAGATTCTGTCCCGCCTCGCCGCACGGCGGAAGGAGCTGCACGTCGTGATCACCGGCCGCAACGCAAAACCGGCGCTGATCGAGGCGGCCGACCTCGTCACCGAGATGACGCTGGTCAAGCACCACTTCAAGGCCGGCGTGAAGACCCAGGCCGGGATCGAGTATTGACGATGCCGCATCTTTCGATCCGCGCATTCGTCCCGATGGCCATGCCGATGCCCCCCTCCCGCAAGAGGGACGGGAGCCGGGTGTGGCACGGCGCACAAAATTCGGCAGCCACCGAGCGAGCGGCTCTCGCTGCAGAAGCGGTCGTCAAAGTGGCGACGCATCGGCTCCGTCGTTCCCTCCCCCCTCGTGGGGGAGGGACAGGGAGGGGGGCCAGACCGTCGTTCGGCCTCGGATCATGACCCGCGCGCTGATGTTCCAGGGCACCGGGTCGGACGTCGGAAAGTCGCTGATCGTCGCAGGTCTCTGCCGGCTGCTGGCGAATCGCGGCGTCTCGGTCGCACCGTTCAAGCCGCAGAACATGTCGAACAACGCTGCCGTCACCGCCGACGGTGGTGAGATCGGCCGGGCGCAGGCGCTTCAGGCGCGCGCCGCGCGGATCGCGCCGAGCGTCGACATGAACCCGGTGCTGCTGAAGCCGCAGAGCGAGGTCGGTGCCCAGATCGTGCTGTGCGGCAAGGTGATCGGCAGCGCGGGCGCGCGCGATTATCAGTCGCGCAAGGCGCTGCTGATGCCCGCCGTGCTGGAGAGCTTTTCGCGGCTTCGTGAGAGCGCCGAGATCGTGCTGGTGGAGGGCGCGGGTTCGGCCTCGGAAGTGAATCTTCGTGACAACGACATCGCCAATATGGGCTTTGCCCGCGCCGCAAGCGTGCCGGTGGTGCTGATCGGCGACATCGACCGCGGCGGGGTGATCGCGAGCCTCTGCGGCACCGCCGCGGTGATCGATCCCGCCGACGCCGCGCTGATCCGCGGCTTTCTGGTCAACAAGATGCGCGGCGACCCGGCGCTGTTTGCCGCCGGCATGGCGTTCGTCGCCGAAAGAACCGGCTGGGCGGCGCTCGGGCTGGTGCCGCATTTTGCAAATGCCTTCCGGCTGCCGGCGGAAGACAGCATGGCGCTCGACGGTCTGCCGGCCGCGCGCCCGCCGGGCGCGGCGCAGCGCGCAAAAATCGCGGTGCCGGTGCTGCCGCACATCGCCAATTTCGACGACCTCGATCCGCTAAAGCTCGAGCCCGCGGTCGAGCTGGTGATGCTGCGGAACGGCACGCCTCTGCCGGCCGACACCGACCTGGTGATCCTGCCGGGCTCGAAGGCGACCATCGCCGATCTCGCCGCGCTGCGCGCCGCCCGCTGGGACATCGACATTCTCGCGCATGTGCGCCGTGGCGGGCGGGTGCTCGGCCTGTGCGGCGGCTATCAGATGCTGGGCCGGGCGATCGCCGACCCCGACGGCCTCGAGGGCTTGCCGGGCACCGCGCAGGGGCTCGGTCTCCTCGACGTGACGACCACCCTCGGCGGCGACAAGTCGCTGGTCGCGGTCACCGGAAAGACGGTCGCCGACGGCGTGCCGCTCGCCGGTTACGAGATGCATATGGGCCGCACCGAAGGCCCCGGCACGCGCCGCCCGCTGGTGCGGCTCGACGACGGCTCGTCCAGCCGCGACGACGGCGCGGTGTCGCCGGACGGACGGGTCGCCGGCTCCTATGTGCACGGCTTCTTCGCCGACGACCGCCAGCGCGCCCGCTGGCTCGAAACGCTCGGCGTGCCGAGTGCTGCGGGCTCCTACGAGGCGATGGTGGACGCGACGCTCGATGCGCTCGCCGATCACCTCGCCCGCCATGTCGACGTGGAAAAGCTGCTCGCCCTCAGCCGCTGACCAGAAGGCCGAGCACCGCCAAAATGCCCAGCGCGCCGAGAAACGCCGCCCGGTAGAGCGTCAGCGCGCGAAAAATGTCGGCCGGCGTCGCCTCGGCGCGGCCGTCGCCCATCCAGGCATCGTCCACCCGCACGCCGCCATACACCCGCGGGCCGGCGAGCCTGAGCCCGAGCGCCCCGGCCATCGCCGCCTCCGGCCATCCGGCATTGGGCGAGCGGTGCCTTTTCGCATCGCGCAGCACGGCGCGCAGCGCGCCCGATGCCGAGGCGCCCGGCACCACCGCGGCGGCGGCGATCAGCATCAGCCCGGTCAGCCGCGAGGCCGGCAGGTTGACGAGATCGTCGAGCCGCGCCGCCGCCCAGCCGAACGCCCGGTATCGCGCGGTGAGATGGCCGATCATGCTGTCGGCGGTGTTGATCGCCTTGTAGGCGAGCATGCCCGGCAGGCCGAGAACGAGATACCAGACGGCGGGCGCCGTCACGCCGTCGGAGGAATTTTCCGCGAGGCTCTCGATTGCGGCGCGGCACAGCGCCGGCCCATCGAGCGTCTCCGGATCGCGGCCGACGATTTTTGCGATCTCCCGCCGCCCGCCGGGCAAGCCTTCGCGTTGCAGCACCACCGCGACCGCCCGCACGTGACGATCGAGGCTGCCGCCGGCGATCAGCGTCGCCGCGGTGACCACCAGAAGCACGATGCCGAGGAGCGGCACACCCGCCGCGAACCCTTCCAGCACGAGGCCGCCGAGAAGGCCGATGCCGAGCAGCACGACCACGGTGGCGATGCCGCCGGCGCGGCGAAACGTCTCGGGCAGCGCGGGCCGATTGAGCGCCGCATCGAGCGCCGCGATCAGCCGGCCGATCCACGAGACCGGATGGCCGATTGCGCGAAACAGGGCGTCGGGATACCCCACCACCGCCTCGAGGCCGGCGGCGAGAACCAAGATCAGCAAGCGGTCGGTGAGGTCGAGCACGGGCGGACGCTTCTTTTCGCGGGTGACGTTTTGCGGGTGACGATGGAGACGAGCGAGGATTTACGCGCGCATGGCGGGCGAATCGATCGGGCGGCGCGATTGTATCCCGGCGCGCCGGTGCCGTGGGTGGACCTGTCGACCGGCATCAATCCCGAACCGTTTCCGGTGCCGGCGATCGAGCCGGTGCTCTATCATCGGCTGCCGCTGGCGGCCGATCTGTCCCGCCTGACCGAGGCGGCGGAGGCGGCTTATGGCCGCCCGGCGGGCACCGTGCTGCTGCCGGTGCCGGGCAGCGAGATATCGATTCGTCTGCTGCCGCTGGTGGCGGGCGGCCGCCGGGTCGGCATTCTCGGCCCCACCTACGGCTCGCACGGCGAGGCGTGGCGCGCCGCCGGCCGCGAGGTTGCGGTGCTTTCGGACTTGCCCGACCCGGAGACGAGCGGGCTCGACACGGTCGTCCTGGTCAATCCGAACAACCCGGACGGGCGCCGCTTCTCGCGCGATGCTTTGCTGGAGTTCGCGGACCGTTGGACCGCACGGCCCGACGGGCGGCTGGTGGTCGACGAGGCGTTTGCCGACGTCGCGCCCGAGATTTCGCTGCTCGCGACGGCGCGGCTGCCGGCGGGGGTGACGGTGCTGCGGTCGCTGGGCAAATTCTTCGGGCTCGCCGGGCTCAGGCTCGGCTTCGTCGCCGCATCCGAGCGCGACGCACTGGCGTGGCGCAACCTGCTCGGCGACTGGCCGGTGTCGGGCCCGGCCTGCGCGATCGCCGCCGATGCGCTCGCCGACGACGCCTGGACCGCCGCGACGCGCGCCCGGCTCGCCGCCGACCGTCGCCGCCTCGAGGCGCTTCTGACGCAGGCGGGCTTTTCCCTGCGTGGCGGCTGCGACCTGTTCGTGCTCGCCGATGATTGTTCCGGCCTCGACCCGATCGACCGGTTCGCCCGGCACGGGATCCTGGTGCGCGGCTTTGCCGATGCGCCCACCCGCTGCCGCTTCGGCCTGCCGGGCGACGAGGCGGCATGGCAGCGGCTCGAGACCGCCTGCGCGACAAAGCCCGGCTGATCACTCGCCGCCGCTGCGGCGGGGCGGCGCCACGATGCGGTCGATCGCGGCGCGCAGCAGCGCCACCGCGCGGAACGGCGCGTGGATCATCTTCGACATCGGCAGCGCCAGGAAGAAGCCGGTCACCAGCCCGAGATGCAGCGTCAGCACGAGGCCCATCAGGCCGGTCTCGCGAAGGAGCAGCACCGCGAGGCCGCTCGCCGCCACCAGGGCCAGCAGTGCCAGAAACACCGCGTTGTGCCGCCGCTCGGTGGCGAGGGTGGGATCGCGGTCGCCGCGCAGCTCGATCGCCGCGAGCCCGCCGATGCCGGCGAGCATCGCCACACCGCCGAGCGTGCCGGACAGCACCGGCAGGCTGAACCAGCCATAGGGCGCGGCCAGGCCTGCGAGGTGGTGCAGCGCGGCGGCCGAGACCGTGGCGACGAGCGTGCCCAAAAGTCCGCCGACCAGCAGATGGTGGCTCCAGCGGCGCTCCCGCGAGAAGCGGCCGTCGACGTCGTTGCAGCCGTGCCCGCCGCCGCCGAGATTCTTCAAGATCACGATGTCGCGCAGCGCGGGCTTCAGCGCCTTTCGCAGCACCCCGCGCTTCACCCGCGGATCGACCGCCCGCCAGAACGCCAGCGTCGACCAGGCGAGCGACACCACCGCCCACAGGAGCGAAAGCCCGGCGGCGCCGCTCATCAGCGGCAGCGGCACGATTTCGTAGAACGCCCCCTCGCCCCGATGGACCGCGAAAAGCTCGGCCGACGGCACCGCGATCAACACCCCGAGAACCATCGCCAGCGTCGTGATCAGCACCACCGCGACGGCGACCATCGGCCGGTCGAGAGCCGGCGCGAGACAACGCGGGCGCACGAAGCCGGCATAGGACGCTTCGCGCGCCGCGGCGAGCGCCTGCGGCAGGTTCACCGCGAAGGGGTGCGGCGGGGCGTATTGGCAGGCGTACCAGCAGCCGCGGCAGGCGTGGCAGAGATTGGCGAGGTGGGCGACCTCGACGAGCGAGAAGAACGCCTTGCCGGCGATCGCCGGAAACACCGCGCAGAAGCCGTCGCAATACATGCAGGCGCTGCACAGCCGCAGCACCCGCTCGGCCTCCTCGTGAGTCTCGGCCCGGCGAGTGTCCGACGTGCGCGTCTCAGACGGTCGTTGCACGGGCGGCCTCCTCGCCGGCGATCCGCCCCGACACGGCGGCGAGCGTCACCCCGAGCCCGGCGAGATAGCCGCGCCCCAAAATGTTCGCCTGCACGAGCGTGCCGGCAGCGAACAGCCGTGGCGCCGCCGTCCCGTCGCGCATCACCACCCGCATGGCGCCGTCCACCCGCACGCCGTAGCGGGTGAAGGTGAGGCCCGGCAACAGCGGCCAGGCCGCGAGCGGCGGCTCGCGCACCGGGCGGGTGGCGGGCTGCAGCGCCAGCGCCGCCGTGTTGAAGCGCTCCACCGTGTCGGCGAGCGCGGCCGCGTCGACCTCGAGCCTGCGAGCGAGATCGGGAAGCGCTTGCGCGGTCACCGGCGGCAGCGCGGTCGGGCCGGCGCGGCGCAGGCCGTCGCGGTCGACGATCAGATAGGCGATGTGGCCGGGTGCGGCGGCGATCCGCGGCCCCCACTGGGCATAATGGGTGCGGCGGGTGTCGGCGCGCTCGTCGGCGATCCGCCGGCCGGTGCGGTCGACCACGATGCCGTAGGGGATGCCGGTGATGCGGGTGACGATGCCGCCGTCGAAGCGCGGCCCGCGGGCATCGACCGCCACCATGTGGGCCGAGCCCGGATCGCCGATCGCCTGTGCGCCGAGGCCGAGCAGCAGGCGCAGGCCGCGCCCGTCGGCGTACGGCGTGCCGCGGATCACCAGCCGGCCGGCCGCCTCGCCGAAATCCTCGCGCAGCCAGTCGAGATCGGCCTGGTGGCCGCCGGTCGCCATCACGATCGTTTTCGCCCGCAGGCGTACCCGAACCCGCTCGCGCTCGCGCGCACCGTGCCGGACGATCTCCGCCTCGCACCCGTCGTCGTGCGTGCGCACCGCCGCCACCTCGGCGTCGTAGGCGACGCGCACGCCGAGCCGCTCGGCGGTCGCGTACAGCGCGTTCACCATCGCCTTGCCGCCGCCGAACAGGAAGGCGGTGCGCCGCGAATAGGGCAGCACGCCGGCGTCGCGCGATTGCAGCGCCACGCCGTTGTCGGCGAGCCACGGCGCGATGCTCGCGGAGGCGCGGACCAGATGGCGGGCGAGCGCGAGGTCGCACTCGCCCTCGGTCACCCGCTCGAGATCGGCGACGAACTCGTCCTCGCGATAGGCGTCGGGCACCCAGTCGGCCGGGCCGTCGTGGACGATGCGGAAATTGCGGGCGTGCCGGGTGTTGCCGCCGCGCAGCGCGAGCGGCGCGCGCTCGGCGAGCAGCACCGAGGCACCGCGGCGGCGGGCGGCGATCGCCGCGCACAGGCCGGCGGCCGCGCCGCCCGCGACCAGCACGTCGACCGCAACATCGTCGACCGGAAAATCTTCGGCACGAGGAATCATGAGAACGCGCCCACGGCAGACGCACGCCGTCCGGTCGCACGAGAGGTCGGAGGGCGCCGTCATGAAAGCTCCGCCCGCCGAAGTCAACGCCCCTTGCGCGCCGTCCGTGCCATCGCGGCGGCCGGCCGCTCGCCTTGCGCCGCGGCGCGCTTCGTGCTCAGGTGACGCCGTCTTCGGTGCCTCGAAAGAGGTGAAACGGGAACGCGGTGCGGCGACCGCCTTCGGGTCTCGCTCATGCCGCGGCTGCCCCCGCAACTGTAGGCGGATCGCCGCCGGTCGACGGCCACTGAGCGTTTCTCTCGCTCGGGAAGGATGACCGGCAGCCATGATCCGTGAGCCAGGAGACCGGCCGGAGACACGGGGTTCAGTTCGTTCGACGGCGGGTCGAAGGGAGAAGCCGATGCCCATCCGAAGCTGATCGTCCTTCCATTCGCCATCCGCCGGCGTGGCTCGCACGCCCGCCGAACCCGCTCGCGCCGCGATCCCCGTGGTCCGGGCGGCGGATCGTCCGTGCTCGCGTCGTCCGGCCTCGGCGTCGCGTGAAAAGCCTCGCTCCGCATCGGACGCCGTTCATGCAGCCGAAGGACACCACGACCAACGAGGCCTTCAAGGGCTTCACCAACACGGCCTGCCCGTTCCTGCCCTGCCATGCCGGGGTGCGGGGCGACTTCAACTGCCTTTTTTGCTACTGCCCGCTGATCGCTTACCGATGCCCCGGCCCCTATCAGGTGTTCACCGACCGCCACGGCCTTCACCGCAAGGACTGCTCGGCCTGCACGCTGCCGCACAACGGCTTTCGTGGCGCGTGGAACTTCATCCAGAAATGGCTGGAGCGACCGGTGGTGTGGGACGGCAGCGCGCAGACGCGGCGCTATCGCCAAAAACCCGTGCGGCCGCGCGAGACCGCCATGAAAGAAGAAGCGTGAGCGAAAGATCTTGGGCGAGCTGATCCATCTCACCGGGCCGGTGCGCAGCGGCAAGAGCCGGCGCGCCGTCGATCTCGCCCGCGGGTTCGGCGACGGCGTGGTGTTCGTCGCGACCTACCGCCGCGATCCCGACGACGCCGAGATGGCCGAGCGGGTGCGCCGCCACCAGGCCGAGCGCCCGTCGGGCTGGCGCACACTCGAGGCGCCCGAATGCGTGTCGGAAGCGCTTCTGGCGCTCGACCCGCCGCCCTCCGGCGTGGTGATCGACAGTATCGCGCTGTGGCTCGCCGACCGCATGGAGATGACCGACGACGCGGTGCTGTCGGCCTGGAGCGCCGACCTCGAGGCGTTCCGCACAGCACCCTTTCCAGTCGTGGTGATCGGCGACGAGGTCGGCTGGAGCCCGGTGCCGATGGACCCGGTGGTGCGGCGGTTTCGCGATCTCGCGGGATTTCTCGGCCAGCGCACGGCGGCCAAGGCCACCGAGGCGTGGCTGATGGTCGCCGGCTGCCCGGTGCGGCTGAAATGAGAGCTCGCTCTTTGTTACGGGAGACGCCCAAAACTCCGCTCGTTCCCGCGCAAGCGGGAACCCGGAAGGGCGTCGGCGACAGGCGCTCGTTTCGTGACGCCACTGGGTCCCCGCCTTCGCGGGGACGAGCGGATGGTGTCGCCCGGCGTATCCTTTGGGCGGCCGCACGCTTCGAAAAGGTCCTGCCATGAGCTCGCCCACCGCCCCCCTCTCCGAAGCGCGCTCGGACACGGCCGACCGGCCCGGCCGCTGGCTGTCGCTGGTCGGCATCGGCGAGGACGGGATCGACGGCCTGTCGCCGGCCGCGCGGACGCTGGTCGAGAGCGCGGTGCTGGTGGTCGGCGGCGACCGCCATCTCGCCCTCGCCGAAACCTTGGTGCACGGGGAAACGCTCGCCTGGCCGCGGCCGATGCGCGACGCCTTTCCGGCCATCACCGCGCGACGGGGCCGGCCGGTGGCGGTGCTCGCGACCGGCGATCCGTTCTGCTACGGCGTCGGCCGCATGCTCGGCGAGGTGATCCCGGCCGACGAGATCTTTTGTCTGCCCCAGCCCTCCGCCTTCAGCCTGGCAGCGGCGCGGCTCGCCTGGTCGCTGCCCGATCTCGCCACCGTCACGCTGCACGGCCGGCCGCTCGAGACGATCGTCCGGCATCTCCAGCCGGGCGCGCGCGTGCTGGCGCTGTCGTGGGACGGCACCACCCCGCAAAAGCTCGCCGAGCTTCTGGTCGCGCGCGGCATGGGCGGCTCGACGCTGCACGTGCTGGAAGCGCTCGGCGGTCCGCGCGAAAACGTTCGGTCGGCGCGGGCCGACGTCTTTCGCCTGGAAAACATCGACCCGCTGAACCTGATCGGCCTCGAGGTGGTCGCCGACCCGAACGCCCTCGTGGTGCCGCTCGCCTCCGGCCTCGACGACGATCTATTCGAGCACGACGGCCAGCTCACCAAGCGCGAGATCCGCGCCGTCACGCTGTCGGCGCTGGCGCCGCGCGCCGGCGAGCTTCTGTGGGACGTCGGGCTCGGCGCCGGCTCGATCGCGATCGAGTGGCTGTTGTGCCACCCCGCGATGCGGGCGATCGGCATCGAGGCGCGGCCCGACCGGGCGGCGCGCGCCGCCCACAACGCGGCGAATCTCGGCACGCCGGACCTGACGATCGTCGAGGGCCGCGCGCCCGACGCGCTGAAGGACTTGCCCGCCCCCGATGCCGTCTTCGTCGGCGGCGGCTTTTCCGTGCCCGGCGTGTTCGAGACGGCGTGGGCGGCGCTGAAGCCGGGCGGCCGGCTGGTCGCCAATGTGGTGACGCTGGAGGCGGAGGCGCGCCTCCTCGATCTCCACCAAAGGCACGGCGGCGAGCTGATCCGCCTCGCGGTCGCCCGCGCGGAACCGGTCGGCACGCTGTCGGGCTTCCGGCCGGCGATGCCGGTGACCCAGTGGCGGGTGAGAAAGCCGTGATGGTGGCGGGTGTCGGCTTTCGCCGCGGCACCTCCGCCGCGGCCATCATTGAAGCGGTGCAGGCCGCCTTGGCGGATGCCGGCCGGGCGGGCCAAAAACCCGACGCGCTCGCCACCGCCGCCTTCAAGGCCGACGAGCCGGCATTTTGCGAGGCCGCAGAAAAGCTCGGCGTGCCGCTGGTCGCGGTCACGACAGCGAAGCTCGAGAGCGTGGCGGAAAAACTCCTCACGCGGTCGGAGCGGGTAAAAGACGCGGTCGGCACGGCCTCGGTCGCGGAGGCCGCGGCGCTCGCCGCCGCCGGCCGCAACGCCCGGCTCGCCGGTCCGCGTGTCGCCACGAAAAGCGCCACCTGCGCGCTCGCCATCGGAGACGGCCCGTGACCGTGCATTTCATCGGCGCCGGCCCCGGCGCGCCCGACCTGATCACGGTGCGGGGCCGCGACCTGCTCGCCCGCTGCCCGGTCTGCCTTTTTGCCGGATCGCTGGTGCCGGCGGCGCTGCTGTCGCACTGCCCGAAGGGCGCGCGCATCGTCGACACCGCGCCGATGTCGCTCGACGAGATCGCCGCCGAGTTCTTTCGCGCCCACGAGGCGGGCCACGACGTCGCCCGGCTGCACTCCGGCGACCTTTCGGTGTGGAGCGCGCTCGGCGAGCAGCTGCGCCGGCTCGACGCGCTCGGCATCCCCTACACGGTGACGCCCGGCGTGCCCTCCTTCGCCGCCGCCGCCGCCGCCCTGAAGACCGAGCTGACGCTGCCGGAGGTGGCGCAGAGCGTGGTGCTGACCCGCACCTCGGGGCGCGCCTCGGCGATGCCGGAGAGCGAGTCGCTCGCCGCCTTCGCCGCCACCAAGGCGACGCTGGCGATTCACCTCTCCATTCACGTGCTCGACCGGCTGGTCGAGACGCTGATCCCCGCTTATGGCGAAAGCTGCCCGGTGGCGATCGTCTATCGCGCGACCTGGCCGGAGGAGCGCATTCTTCGCGGCACCCTCGGCACCATCGTCGCGGAGGCGCAAAAATCGCCGATGGAGCGCACTGCGCTGGTGCTGGTCGGCGAGGTGTTGGGCTCAGGCGATTTCCGCGACAGCGCGCTCTACGACGCCGGCTATCAGCGCCGCTTTCGCGGACGCACCGAATGAGCACGCCGGGCCTTTTGATCGCAGCCCCGCGCTCGGCGAGCGGCAAGACCACCGTCACCCTCGGTCTTTTGCGCGCGCTACGCAAAAGGGGCCTTTCGGTGCAGCCCTACAAATGCGGCCCGGATTACATCGACCCCGCCTGGCACGCGGTCGCGGCCGGCCGGCCGAGCTTCAATCTCGACGGCTTTTCCATGCGCCCGGCGCTCCTCGCCGATCTGCTGGGCGAGACGGCGGGCGCCGACGTCGCGGTCGCCGAGGGCGTGATGGGTTTGTTCGACGGCGCCCCGGCAGACGGGCAGTCCGGCAACGGCGCTTCCGCCGACATCGCGGCGCTCACCGGCTGGCCGGTGGTGCTGGTGCTCGACGTCTCCGGCCAGACCGAGACGGCGGCAGCGGTCGCGCTCGGCTGTGCAAGATACCGGGACGACGTGACGGTCGCCGGCGTGATCCTCAACAAGGTCGCGAGCCCGCGCCACCTCGCGGCGGTGACGCCGGGTTTCGCGAGGATCGGCCTGCCGGTGCTCGGCGCAGTGTTTCGTGACGATACGTTGGCGCTGCCGGAGCGGCATCTCGGGCTGGTCCAGGCGGCCGAGACGGAGGAGATCGAGGCGCGGCTCGACCGGCTCGCCGACGTCGAAAAGGTCGATCTCGATGCGATCTTGTGCGCCGCACGGCCGCTCGTGGCGCCGCTCCAACGACCCGGTGCCGCCGCGCTGCCGCCGCCCGGCCAAACAATCGCGCTGGCGCAGGATGCGGCGTTCTCCTTCGTCTATCCGCACCTTTTGCGCACATGGCGGGCCGCCGGGGCCGAGCTGAAAATGTTTTCGCCGCTCGCCGACGAGCCGCCGGATTCGTCCGCCGATGTCGTCTGGCTGCCGGGTGGCTATCCCGAGCTTTTTGCCGGCCGGCTCGCGAGCGCCGAAAATTTTCGCGCCGGCATGAAAGCGCTCGCGGAGAAGAGTACAAAAATCCACGGCGAGTGCGGAGGCTTCATGGTGTTGGGCGCGGGCCTCGTCGATGCGGAGGGCACGCGGCACCAGATGCTCGGCCTGCTGGGCCTCGAGACGTCGTTCGCCGTGAAAAAGCTGCATCTCGGCTATCGCCGGGCAAGCCTGCTCGCACCGTGCGTGCTCGGAGAGGCGGCCGCGCGCTTCCTGGGGCACGAGTTCCATTACGCGACCGTGCTCGCCTGCCCCGACGATCCGCTCGCCACCTGCCACGACGCCACGGGCCGGCCGGTCGCCGAGAGCGGCGCCCGCCGCGGGTGTGTGACGGGCACCTTCTTTCACCTGATCGACCGGGTGGCGGCATGAGAGAATACCCCGTTTGCCACGCCCACATCCGTCATGCGCGGGCTCGACCCGCGCATCCATCGAACGCAAGAAAGTTCTTGTTGTTTGGTTTGATGGATCGCCGGGTCGAGCCCGGCGATGACGGCAGAGCCCGTGGCCCGATCTCGACTCTCACGGCACCGGGGACCAGCACGCGCGCACCCCGCCACAAAGGCGTTCGCCTCCGATGAAAGCCGACGGCAGGACGAGAGCCAAAACCTTCGGCGCCGCCGCCGCGCTCGGCACCGGCGGGCCGACGCTCGCGCTGACGGCCGTGGTGCTCGTGCTGTTCGTCGGGTCGCTGGCGATCGGTCCCGTAAAGCTGTCGCCGCTCGCGGTCGCCGAGGCGCTCGCCGGGCAGGGTAGCGAGACCGCCCGCATCATCGTGCAGGAGATCCGGCTGCCGCGGGCGATATTGTCGGTGGCGATCGGCGGTGTTTTGGGCCTTTCGGGCGCGGCGCTGCAGGGCTTGCTCAGAAATCCGCTCGCCTCGCCGGCGCTGTTCGGCGCGCCGCAGGCGGCGGCGTTCGGCGCGGTTTTGGCGATCTCGCTCGGGCTCGTGAACGTGCTGTCCTTCGCGCTGCCGATCGCCGCCATTCTCGGCGCCTTCCTGTCGGTGTTCGTGCTGCTCGCGGTCGCCGGCCGCAACGCCAACCTGCTTCTGTTGATCCTCGCCGGCCTCGCGCTGTCGAGCCTCGCCGGGGCCGGCACCTCGCTCGCCATGAACCTCGCGCCAAATCCCTTCGCGGTGCTGGAGATCTCGTTCTGGCTTTTGGGCTCGCTCGAGGACCGCAGCTTTCGCCACGTCGCGCTGGCGCTGCCCTTCATCGTGGTGGGGGCAACGCTCCTGATGGCGCAGCGGCAAAAATTCCGCGTGCTCGCGCTCGGCGAGGAGACCGCCCAAAGCCTCGGCGTCGATGTCGAGCGCTTGCGGCTGCTGGTCGTGGTCGGCGTCGCGCTCGGCGTCGGCGGGGCGGTGGCGGTCGCCGGCACGATCGGCTTCATCGGGCTGGTGGCGCCGCATCTGATGCGGCCGCTGGTCGGCTGGGACCCGGCGAAACTGATGGTGCC
Source organism: Rhodovulum sp. PH10 (assembly GCF_000293785.1). GTDB lineage: Bacteria > Pseudomonadota > Alphaproteobacteria > Rhizobiales > Xanthobacteraceae > Rhodoplanes. The sequence continues at coordinate 20,264 of NZ_AKZI01000019.1, forward strand.
GAGCGCGCTCGCCGGCGCCGGCCTGCTGACCGCCGCCGATATCGCGGTGCGGCTGATCCCGGCGGCGACCGACGTGAAGGTCGGCGTGCTCACCGCGATCATCGGCGTGCCGTTCTTCCTGTGGCTGATCGTGCGCGAGCGCCGGGCGCTCGGCGGAGGGGTGTCGTGAGCACGGCGGCGCCGTATCTGGTCGCCGAAAAGGTCGGCGTCGCGCTCGGCCGCCGCGAGGTGCTGGCCGACGTCTCGCTGTCGCTCGAGCGAAAAAGCCTGGTGGCGCTGGTCGGGCCGAACGGCGCCGGCAAGACCACCCTGTTGCGCGCCTTGGCGGGGCTGGTTCCCGCGAGCGGCACGGTCTTCGCCGATGGAGAAGCGGTCGCCGCGCTGTCGGTGAAGGAGCGGGCGCGCCGCTTCGCCTATCTGCCGCAGGGGCATGCGGTGCACTGGCCGCTGCCGGTGCGCGACGTGGTGGCGCTCGGCCGCTTCCCGCACGGCGCGACCGACCCGTCCCGGCTCGGCCCGGCCGATCTCGCCGCGGTCGAGCGGGCGATCGCCGCGACCGACCTGAAAACGCTCGCCGACCGGCGGATCACCGAGCTGTCCGGCGGCGAGCGGGCGCGCGTCGCCCTCGCCCGCGTGCTGGCGGTGGAGGCGCCGGTGATCCTCGCCGACGAGCCGGTCGCCGCCCTCGACCCGCATTATCAGCTCGAGGTGACGGGCCTCTTGCACGCCGCGGCCGCGAACGGGGCGCTGGTGATCGTGGTGACGCACGATCTCGGCCTCGCCGCCCGCTTTGCCGACAAGGTGCTGGTGCTCGCCGACGGCCGCCTCGTGCTGCACGGCCCGCCCGCCGAGGCGCTGGCGCCGGAGATTTTGGCGAGCGTCTTCCGGATCGCCGCCTTTCACGGCGGGCACGACGGCCAGCCGGTGGTGGTGCCATGGTCCGCCACCTAGTCGCCGTCCTCCTGACGCTGCTGATCGTGGCTCCGGCACATGCTGCCGGGCCAAAGAGAATCGCCTCGCTCAATCTGTGCACCGATCAGCTCCTGATGGCGCTCGCCGATCCCGAGCAGATCGTCGGCCTGAGCCCGTATGCGCGCGACGCCGACCGCTCCTTCATGGCGGAGGAGGCCAAGAAATTCCGGCTCCTGTCGGGCACCGCCGAGGACGTGCTGATGCTGGAGCCGGACCTCGTGGTGGCCGGGCGGTTCGCCCGCCGGGCGACCCGCATGCTCCTGAAGGGCTCCGGCCTGCCAGTCGCCGAGTTCGACATCGCCCGCTCGATCGCCGAGGCCAAGGCGGACATTTCGCGGATGGGCGAGCTGGTCGGCCATCCCGAGCGCGCCGCGGCGGCCAATGGGCGGATCGACGCCGCCCTCGCCCGCGCCCGGGCGGCGGCGACGGGGCACGCGCGCACGGTGCTCGCGGTGTCGCGGCGCGGCTGGGTGCCGGGCGGCCAGACGCTGACAAACGATCTCCTGAACGCCGCCGGCCTCGTCAATATCGCGCCAAAACTCGGGTTCCGCACCGGCGGCTTCGCGTCGCTCGAGACGATCGTCGCGGCGCGCCCCGACGACATTCTGGTGGCCGGCGGCGGCGACACCCCCGAGGACCAGGGCCAGGCCTTTCTGCTGCACCCGGCGCTGACCCGGCTCTATCCGCCGGCCCGGCGCATCGTGATGCCCGAGCGGCTCACCGTGTGCGGCGGGCCGATGCTCGCCGATGCGCTCGACCGGCTCGCCGCGGCAGCCGGCCGGCTGCCGCCGTGACGCGGGGCCCCCGGCCGGCGGGTCCTCTCGAGGATCCACTTGAAGCAAGCCGGCGTCACACCATTTGCGGGTGATGACCACCTGGGATCACCGCAGAAACGATCGCGACGACGCCGACTTTTTCGCCCGCGCCGCCGGCACCGACCGGGCCGCGCGCGAAAACGCCTATCAGCGCGAAAACGCCCATCAGCGGGTGCGGCGGCTGGAGTCGCTCGCCCATCTGCTCGACACCGCGATCGTCGTTCCGGGCCTCGGCGTGCGGGTCGGCATGGACGCGCTGATCGGGCTGGTGCCCGGCATCGGCGATGCCGCCACCACGCTGCTGTCGCTGTGGATCGTGCGCGAGGCGTGGGCGCTCGGGGCGCCGCGCCACGTGATCGGCCGCATGCTGGCCAATGTCGCGGTGGACGGCGCGGTCGGCGCGGTGCCGCTGGTCGGCGACGCCTTCGACGTGATGTGGCGGGCCAACCGCCGCAACGTTCGTCTGCTGCGCGATTGGCTCGACCGCGAGGCGTTTTCGCTCCGCCGCGAAGGGTGGTAAGTCCCGGCCGACCGGCACGGGCCGGCGGCGGTGGAGATCGTCATGTCGTTCCTGAAGAAGCTGTTCGGCGCCGGCGGGGGGTCCGCTCGCGAGGCGGCGCCGGCGAGCGAGCCGGTCGAGTACCGGGGCTTCGTCATTCGCGCCGCGCCCTACCGCAACCACGCCGGCCAGTATCAGACCGCCGGCACCATCGAGAAGACGATCGACGGCGTCGTGAAGGAGCACCGCTTCGTGCGGGCCGACAGCCACGCCTCGCACGAGGACGCGGTGGCCTTCAGCATCACCAAGGCGCGCCAGATCGTCGACCTGCAGGGCGATCGCCTGTTCGGCTGACGCCCGCATACTTTGTCGGGACCGACCTTGCCGCACCGCACCATTGTCGCGGCCGGGTCCAGTCGAGCGTCAATACTCGCACCCCGTGCGACGAATACATCGTCTCTATCGAAAAAATTGCCGACGACTTCTTTCGCAAAGCGGGATCGAAACGGCCCCCTCGTGCGTTGTCGTGGGACGACGGGGACTTCGCACATCCATCCCGGGTGACGCCGCCGTCCCCCGCGCGAAAAATCTTTTCGACAATGGCCTCGATCCCGGTTCGCCGAGAAACGGTTCGCCCGTGCGGTGACCGAGCGCCGGCCGGAAGGTGGTGACATGCAGGAGCAACAATACCTCGACGACCTCGCGGTCCGCGCCGCGGTCGCGGGTTGGCAAGGCGGCGAGGCGGCGTTCTCGGCGTCTTTCAAGTCGAAGACCATCGTATCGGCGGAGCTGCTGAATCGATGGCTCGCCTTCTGGGGCCTCGGCGACCGGCTCCGGCGCGATCAGCGCGAGCAGTTCCGCGATTTTCTGGAGCGAGCCGCCCGGCCGGCGCTGTGCAACATCCTCGATGCCGGGCCGGACGCCTGGGCACTGGTCGACGATCTGAATTTCCAGGCGGTGCAGGAAAAGCTCACGACCGCCTCGCTGATGTCGCTGCTCACCCGCTTCGCCTGCTCGTGCGAGCCGACCGTGTTCGCCCCGGCGACCCAGCACAGCCGGCGCGGCATCCAGGTTCTCTGCCGCAACCACCCGGACGGCCGCAAGCTCTCCGACATGAGCTATCGGTCCTTCATGATCGCCTTCATGCGCGAGCAGGAGCGGTTCGCCAGCCGGATCGCGACGGCGCTGCTCAAGCTGCCGTCGACCGCGGCGAACGGCACGCCGCTGCCGGCCGACGTGATCACCATGCGGGCGTTCGACCGGCGGCTGATGCTGCTCGGCGGCTACACGCCCGCGCGGATGGAGCAGGAGGTCGCCCGGCTGCAGAGCGCCGGCGGCACCCGCCCGGCCGAGCGGCGCTCGCGCAGCGCCGCCGCGGGCAAGGCGTGAGGCTCGCCCGTCGTCCGCGCTCCTCCGGGGCATGATCGCGGCCGGGCGAGATCGCGGCAAGCCATGCCTCCCGGCCGGTGCCCGGCCGGGAGAGCGCACCCGAAATATCTTCTATTGAAAATCCTCCGGCCGCAGCCGGATCGGCGCCCCCTGCGGGGTGCGGGCGGCCGCCTCGTCCCAGGCGTGGCGATAGCGGGTGAGTGCCGCCGCATCGGCGAGGCCCTTGTGCGCCGCCATGCTCTCCAGCGCGTCGAGCCACACCTCGTAATAGCTCGCCTTCTCGGTCGCCGGATCGCCGCGCAGACGGCGGAGGGTGCCGCCGAGCACCGGCGCCCATTCCGCCCACGAGAAGACGCCGCGCTGCTCGAGCACGGTCGCCAGCACGAAGGCGTGCGCCTCCCAGCGGTCGCGGAACAGCGGGCCGACGGAATCGCGCGGGATCGCCATCATCGCCCGGGCGCCGAGGGTGGCGTCCGGCAGGCCGGCGTCGCCGTCGGCCGGTGCGGCGGCGGCCGCGGCCTCCGCCTCGGCGGGGACGACCCGCGTCATGTAGACGTCGACGAAGCCGTCGAGCGCGCCCGCCTCGACGCAGCCCTTGTCGGCGACGAGGCTCGCGAGCGCCCGGATCCGCAGATCGGGATCGGACAGCTCGGAGCCGGCGGCGGAGGTCGTGTCGCGGTGCTCTGTCATCCGGGAAGCGTAACGGAGCGCACGCGGCGACGCTACCGCCGATCGACACGAAACCGCATCCGCAATCGCACGCCCCGCGGGCCGGACCGGTGGGGTCACGCCTCGAGGTGGCGGCGCGGCAACAGGCCGGTGACGATGCCGCCGACCCGGCCGAACAGCACCGAGAGGACATAGAGCCCGCCGGCCACCAGGATGATCGCCGGGCCCGAGGGCACGCCGGTGTGGTACGACAGCAGGAGCCCGCTATAGGCCGACAGGATGCCGGTCGCGATCGCCACCACGATCATGCCGGTGAGGTCCTTTGCCCAGAACCGCCCGACCACCGCCGGCACGATCACCATGCCGACCGCGAGCAGCGTGCCGAGCGCCTGGAACCCGCCGACCAGATTGAGGACCAGCAGCCCGAGAAAGGCGATGTGAGCGAGCGCGCCCGCCCGGCTCACCGAGCGCAGGAACACCGGGTCGACGCATTCGAGCACCAGAGGCCGCCAGATCACCGCCAGCACGACGAGCGAGACGGTGGCGATCGAGGCGATCAGCAGCAAGGTCTCGTCATCCAGCGCCAGCACGCTGCCGAACAAAAAGTCGAGCAGATCGACATTGGTGCCGCGCATCGACACGATCACCACGCCGAGCGCGAGCGACATCAGGAAGAAGGCGGCGAGCGCCGCGTCCTCCTTGATGTGGGTGAGGCGGGTGACGACGCCGGTCAAGAGCGCCACCAGAAGCCCGGCGGCGATGCCGCCCGCGGTCATCGCGAACAGATCCAGGCCGGCGACCAGGAAGCCGATCGCCGCCCCCGGCAGGATCGCGTGCGCCATGGTGTCGCCGACCAGGCTCATCCGCCGCAGCATCAGGATGACGCCGACCGGCGCGGCGCCGAAGGCGAGCGCCACCGTGCCGGCGAGAGCGCGGCGCATGAACTCGAACTCGAGGAACGGCGCGATCAGGAGGTCGTACATCCGAAGCTCACTCGGCCGCCACCCGGCACGGGCCGGCGCTCTCGTCGAACGCCTCGCACATGCGCCGGGCCTTTTGCAGGTTCTGCTCGGTCAACACCTCGGCGGTGTCGCCCCACGCGACCTTCTCCCGCGCCAGCAGGAGGACTTCCGGAAAGCGCGTGCGCACCATCTCGAGGTCGTGCAATGCGGCGAGCACGGTGCGGCCCTCGTGATGCCAGCGGCGCACCAGCTCGAACAAATCGGCGGTGGTCTTCGCGTCGATCGCGTTGAACGGCTCGTCGAGCACGATCAGCGCGGCGTCCTGCAACAGCAGGCGGGCGAACAGCACGCGCTGCATCTGCCCGCCCGACAGCGCGCCGATCGGGCGCGTCTCGAAGCCCGACAGCCCGACCGCGGCGATCGCGGCAAACACCCGCTCGCGCGCCGCCCGGCCGATGCCGGAGAAGAGGCCGATCTGCCGCCACAGGCCCATCGCGACGAGGTCGTAGACGGTGATCGGGAAGGTGCGGTCGATCTCGGCGAGCTGCGGCAGATAGGCGATGTCGCGGCGGCGCAGGCCGAGCCGCTCGACCCGCCCCGAAAGTGGTTTCACGACCCCGACGATCCCCTTGAACAGGGTCGACTTTCCTGCCCCGTTCGGGCCGACGACGGCGATCAAGGCGCCCTTCTCGACCGCGCCGTCGAGATGGTGGACGGCCGGATGGCGCTCGTAGCCGAGGGTGAGGTCGCGGAAGGCGAGCTGTGCCGGCATCGTCGTCAGCCCCACAGCATCGCCCAGGCGACCAGGCCCCACACCAGGCCCGCCACTCCGGCGACCAGCAAGAGCCTGCGCGCCAGCGACAATCGCAGCAGCGACGGCGACAGCGGCGGCGACGGATGGGCGAAACCCGGGTCGTGGTGATGGTGCGTCATGGGGCCTTTTTGGCCGGCGCGTTGCGGGCGTGCGGGGGATCGCGGCGCCCGGCGGGCGCCAGATATTGTTATAGTATCACAGGATCGCTGCCAACTGCCGTGTGGCGAAACCGGGCGGGCGGCCGAAAGTGCCCATTTTCGTGCACGAAGGTCGCTCGCGACGCTCCTCCGGCCGAAAACCCGCGGCGGCGGAGCGTGCACCGGCCACATCTCGTGCGAGATGAGAAGTAACGGTAACAACCTATTAAATGATTTGGTGAATTCTTGTGCCGTTCAGATGCGGCCACCCGGTTCGGGGGATCCGCTCGGGACGACGGCGGGTCCGCCCGGACGCCCGCCGCCCGCACCGCATTGCACACCGACCGGGCGCAAATTTTCAGCCGGAGCGCGCCGCCATGCGGACCCTGTACGCCCTTCTCTGCCTCACCCTCGTCCTGTTCGCGACCGGCAAGCTGCCGATGCAGCAGCACCGCCCGCACCTCACCGCGGCCCCGGTGGTTCAGGCGGTGATGGCGAGCGCGGTGACGCCGGCCGAAGCCGCGGTGACGACGCCCGCCCCGGAGGCCGCGAAGCCGGCCACCGACACGAAGGCCGCCGATGGGAAGGCCGCCGATGCGAAGGTCGCGGCGATGTCCGCCACCCCGGCTCCCGCCGCCGCGCCGGTTCCGCAAGCGCCGAAGCTTCGCACCGTCACCGTGCGCCAGTGCGCCGTGCGCGGAGCGTTCGGCGGCCGCAACTGCACCGAGACGGTCAAGATCCTGAACTGACGGGCGGCCGCTCCGGGTCGCCGGTCTTTTCCGGGCGATCTACTCGCCGGACGAGAAGCGCGGGCGCCAGCGCTTCAGCCACAGCGAGTTGGTCACCACCGAGACCGACGACATCGCCATCGCCGCCCCGGCGAGCGCCGGGGTGAGGAAGCCGGCGGCGGCGAGCGGAATGCCGATCACGTTGTAGACGAAGGCCCAGAACAGATTCTGCCGGATTTTTCTGACCGTCCGGCGGGAGATGTCGAGGGCGGCGGCGACGAGCCGCGGATCGGGCCGCATCAGGGTGACGCCGGCGGTCTCCACCGCCACGTCCGCCCCGGTGCCGAGCGCGATGCCGACCTCGGCCGCGGCGAGTGCCGGCGCGTCGTTGATGCCGTCGCCGACCATCGCCGGCTTGTGCCCGGCCGCGGCGAGCGCCGACAGCGCGCCCGACTTGTCGGCCGGTTTCACGGACGCCTTGTAGTCGGTGAGGCCGAGCGCGCCCGCGACCTTTGCCGCCACCGCCTCGGAGTCGCCGGTCAGCATCTCCGAGCGCACGCCGCGCCGGGCGAGCAGCTTCACCGCCTCGGCCGCTTCCGGCCGCACCGGATCGGCGATGCCGAGCACACCGATCGCCGCGCCGTCGGCCGACACCACCACCGCGGTGCGAGCCTCGCTCTCGATCTTTGCCAGCACCGGCTCGACCGGGCCGATATCGACGCTCTGCTCGCGCATAAGGTCGCGGTTGCCGATGGCGATCCGCTTGCCCTCGACCGTGCCGACCACACCGCGCCCGACCTGCGCCTGAAAATTTTCCACGTTTGGCAGCGCGCCCTGCGGGGCCGCGGCGAGCACCGCCTTGGCGAGCGGGTGCTCGCTCGCCGACTGGACGGCGGCGGAGAGGCGCAGCAGCGTGTCCTCGTCGGTGCCGGCGAGCGGCACGGCGTCGGTCAGCGCCGGGCGGCCTTCGGTCAAGGTGCCGGTCTTGTCGAACACCACGGTGTCGACCGCAGCCGCCCGCTCCAGCGCCTCGATGTCCTTCACCAGGATGCCGGCGCGGGCCGCCGCCCCGGTCCCCGCCACCAGGGCGGCGGGTGTCGCGAGGCCGAGCGCGCACGGGCAGGCGATGACGAGCACCGAGACGGCAGCGATCAGCGCATTTTCAAAGCCGTGGCCGGCGAGCATCCAGCCGGCAAAGGCGAGAACCGCGATGCCGATCACGGTCGGCACGAACACCGCGGACACCTTGTCGACCAGGCGCTGCACCGGCGCCTTGCCGGACTGGGCGTTCTCCACCATCCGGATGATGCGGGCGAGCGTGGTGTCCTCGCCGACCGCGATCGCCTCGATGGTCAGCCGGCCGACGCCGTTGAGCGCGCCCGCGGTCACCCGGTCGCCCGGCCGCTTCACCACCGGCACGCTCTCGCCGGTGATCAGCGATTCGTCGGCCTCGCTCTCGCCCTCGATCACCGTGCCGTCGACCGGCATGCGCTCGCCCGGCCGCACGATCACGCTGTCGCCGGCCCGCACCTCCTCGATGCCGATCTCCACTTCCGCGCCGTGCCGCAGCACGCGGGCGCGCTCGGGCCGCAGCGTCATCAGCGCGCGGATCGCCGCGGTGGTGCCGCGCTTGGCCCGCGCCTCCAGCCACTTGCCGAACATCACCAGCGTGATGACGGCGGCCGCCCCCTCGAAATAGAGATGGCCGGCGGCAGCATGACCGCGGTCGAGCAGCATGTAGAGGCTGAACAGATAGGCCGCCGAGGTGCCGAGCGCGACCAGGAGGTCCATGTTGCCGGAGCCGGCCCGCACCGCCTTCCAGGCCGCCTTGTAGAAGCGGGCGCCGACGAGAACCTGCACCGGGGTGGCGAGCGCAAGCTCGACCCACGGGTCGAGATGCAGCGACAGGCCGAACGGCGCCGCCATCATCGGCAGCACCAGCGGCAGCGTGAGAAGCGCGGAGACGATCAGCAGGAGCAGCTGGCGGCGCTCGGCGGCGGCGCGCTCGGCCTCCACCGCCTGCTGCTCGGCGCGCCGCTCGGCGGCGGACGGCGGACGCGGATGGGCGCCGAAGCCGGTGCGCTCGACCGCGGCGGCGAGCGCTTCGGGGGTGACGTCCGCGGAGGTGAGGTCGACGTCGGCCCGCTCGAGCGCCAGATTGACGCTCGCCAGCGACACCCCCGGCACGCGCGACAGCGCCTTCTCCACCCGGCCCGCGCAGGCGGCGCAGGTCATGCCGGTGATGTCGAGCACCACGTGGCCGGCGGGCTTTTGGGAGGTTGCGGGAGCGGCGGGGGACGCGGACACGTCGGACTTGCGGTCGAGGGCGAGAGACATCAGCTAAACCTCCGTTGCGACCAAGATGGCGTCCGGTGCCCGCTTCGGCAACGCCGCATACGCCGCACGCCCGGTCCCCGCGCGAGGCTCTTTCCACCATGACGGTGCCAGACTACGTGGTTCGGCCGGCGACCCGCGCCGATCTCGACGCCCTGGTCGGGCTGGAGGCGGCGGTGTTTGCCGGCGACCGGCTGTCGCGCCGCAGCTTTGGCCGGCTGGTCGAGGCCCCCTCGGCGGCCGTGCTGGTGGCCGATGTCGGCAACGCGGTCGCCGGCGCCACGGTGGTGCTGGTGCGGCGAAACAGCCGGACGGCGCGGCTCTACTCGATCGCGGTCGCCCCGCCCTTTGCCGGCCGCGGCATCGGCCCGGCGCTGCTCGCCGCCGGCGAAGATTTTGCCCGCACCCGCGGTGCCGACCGCATGCGGCTGGAAGTCCGGACCGACAACGATCGGGCGATCGCCCGCTACCACAAAGCGGGATACCTGCCGTTCGGCCGGCGCGTGGACTATTACGAGGACGGCGCCGACGCGCTGCGCTTCGAGAAGCCGCTCGCCGCCGGCCCGGACGACGCGCCTGCAAAAAGCGTGGCAGCCCGATCACACGCGCCGACGTCGTGAGCCGGGGGCGCCAGAAGCGCCACGGCTCACTGCTCGCCGGCAGCAGAATCTGTTATGAGAGCAGCACGTGGCGCGCCGGCACGGCGAACGCCCGATCTCAGGACATTGCATGCCGACCCGCGGCGCGCCGCACCGGGTGTTCGTGGTCAGACGCGTGGCCCGGCCTGGGCACCGACCTGGGCACCGATCCGGGCACGCGTGGCGGAACATGCATGCCTCGTCACGGTCCCGTGCCCGGATGCCGTCTCGCCTGCATCTCACAAAACCTCGGCAGACGAAGAACATGCCATGCGGTTGCCGCCATTCGGGCGGATTCCACGCCGCGGATCGGCCCCGTCCGGGGCGGCGGTCCGTGCATGAAAAAGGGCTCTCCTCATGACCGGCTGGGTCATCCTGGTCGACCAGCCTCGCGACTTTCCGAACGCCGACACGCCCCACAAGGTGATCACCACCAGTGATTATCTCGCCCGACCGCGCCTGTTCGACTCGGCACGTCCGAAGATCGTCAACCTCTCACGCTCCTATGCCTACCAATCCAAGGGCTACTACGCGTCACTGCTCGCCGAGGCGCGCGGCCACCGGGTGATCCCCACCGTCGAGACCATGCTGGAGCTTCGCGAATCGAAGCTCTACGAGCACGCGCTGCCCGAGCTCGAGGACGAGCTGAACCGCTGCGCCAGGCGGGCCGACTTCGTGCCGGACGGCGAATTGAAGCTGTTCGTCTGCTTCGGCCTGCCGCAGGACGCCCGCTTCGAAGGATTCGGCCGGCTCCTGTTCGACTGGTTTCGCTGCCCGACCCTCGAGGTGACGGTCGACACCGGCGACCCGTGGCTGACCATCGACCGCATCCGGATGCGCAACGCCACCCGGCTGATCAACGGCGAGGCCGCCTTCTTTCGCGATTCGCTGCACGCGCACACCAAGCGCGAATGGCGCTCGCCGCGCGCCCGCACCTCGGCGAAATACGACCTCGCGGTGCTGTACGACCCGAACGAGAAGCTGCCGCCGACCTCGCGAAGCTCGATCAAGCATTTCGCCCGGATCGCCGAGAAGATGTCGGTCGACATTGCGCCGGTCACCAAGCGCCAGCTCGCCCAGCTCGCCGAGTACGACGGCCTGTTCATCCGCGAGACCACCTCGATCGACAACCACACCTACCGCTTCGCGCGCCGCGCGGTGCAGGAGGGGATGCCGGTCATCGACGACCCGATCTCGATGATCCGCTGCACCAACAAGGTCTTTCTCATGGAGCTGATGGACCAGCACGGGGTGGCGATGCCGCCGACCGTGATGGTCGCCGAAAAAGCCGACATGACGCGGGCGATGGACGAGCTGGGGCTGCCGCTGGTGGTGAAGATCCCGGACGGCTCGTTCTCGCGCGGCGTTCACAAGGTGGCGACGCAGAAGGAGTTCGAGCGGGTCGCCGACGAGCTTCTGGAGGAGACCGACCTTCTGCTCGCGCAAAAATTCATGCCGACCGACTTCGACTGGCGGGTCGGCGTGCTCGGCGGCGAGCCTCTGTTCGCCTGCCAATACCGGATGGCGCGCGGCCACTGGCAGATCGTCAAGCACCGGCCGGACGGCACCGCGCAGGAGGGCGGGTTCGAGACGTTCGATCTCGACAAGGTGCCGGAGGCGGTGCTCGACCTCGCGGTCAGGGCGGCCAAGCCGATCGGCACCGGCCTCTACGGCGTCGACCTGAAGGAGACGGAAAAGGGCATCGTGGTGATGGAGGTGAACGACAACCCCAACCTCGAGCACGGCGTCGAGGACGCGGTCGGCAAGGACGAGGTGTGGCGCAAGCTGTTGTCGTGGTTCATCGCCCGGATGGACCGGTGAGGCCACACACCCGTTCAGACACACAAAAGGCGGCCCGCGTGGCCGCCTTTTTCGTCGAACGTCCTGGTGTCGAACGTCTCGGTCGTGCGCCGTCGTCACGCGTCCCGTTCGGCACACTCGTCCGAGCCGGCCGCCAGCACCGATACTCCGGGCTTCTGTCCGGAGCGGCGTCGGCGACCGAAGCGCCGATCAGTAGCGCTGGTAGCCCGGGACGTCGAAAGCGCCCGGCAGCGGCATGCGCGAATACGAGCCCGGCGCCGTGCTGTAATCGAAGAAGCTCGGATACACCGTGAAGGCCGGCGACAGCGCGTAGTCCTGATAGTGGTAGGTGCCGGGGATCTGGTGCGGACCGGGGTCGAGGAACGAGCGGCGGCGCACGGTGATGCGGGTCGGCGCGCGGCCCTCTTCCTTGATGATCACGGTATCGTGCGAGGCGGCGGTGCGGCGCGGCGCGGCCTCGGCCGGCGCGGCAAGGAGCGCGGCCGCCAGTCCGGCGGCGGCGGCGCAGGCGGCAAAGGTCATCAGGCGCATGGGTCCTCGCAAAGAAATTCGAGCGCTGTCCGGCACCGGTCGAGGCCCTCGAGGGCACGGCGGACCCGGAAGCGCGACCACCACAGGGAACGCGAGCACGATTGTCGCACTCTTACCCGCGATTCTCATAGCACCACAAGGAAACGAGCATGTTAACGCCACGGTTCCAGGCGACCTGTGGCCGCAGGGCAGCACATCGCTTTGCGCCGCGCCCCCGACCGTGCGGCGGCACCGGCGGCCGCCCGCCGCATGGCTGCACGCCGGCATCGACCGGGCCGGGCCGTTGAATTGCCGGCCGGTCTCGCCTAGAACGCCGTCGCTTCGGCCTTTTCGAGAAAGGCCGCAGGATCCGGAGAGAACACCATGGGTTACAACGTCGCGGTCGTCGGCGCCACGGGCAATGTGGGCCGCGCGATGCTCGAAATCCTCGCCGAGCGGCAATTCCCCGCCGACGAGGTCACGGCTCTCGCCTCGCGGCGGAGCATGGGCACGGAAATCTCCTATGGTGACAAGACGGTAAAAGCGAAGGCGCTGGAGCACTTCGACTTCTCCGACGTCGACATCTGCCTGATGTCGGCCGGCGGGTCCGTGTCGAAGGAGTGGTCGCCCAAGATCGCCGCGCAGGGCGCGGTGGTGATCGACAACTCGTCGGCCTGGCGCTACGACCCCGACGTGCCCTTGGTCGTTCCCGAGGTGAACGCCGACGCGGTCGACGGCTTTCGCAAGAAGGGCATCATCGCCAACCCGAACTGCTCGACCGCCCAGCTGGTCGTCGCGCTCAAGCCGCTGCACGACCGTGCGACCATCAAGCGCGTGGTGGTGGCGACCTATCAGTCGGTGTCGGGCGCCGGCAAGGACGCGATGGACGAGCTGTTCTCGCAGACCAAGTCGGTCTTCACCCTCGACGAGATGGAGGTGAAGAAGTTCCCGAAGCGGATCGCCTTCAACCTGATCCCCCATATCGACGTGTTCATGGAGGACGGGTACACGAAGGAAGAGTGGAAGATGATGGCCGAGACCAAGAAGATTCTCGACCCGAAGATCAAGCTCACCGCGACCTGCGTGCGGGTGCCGGTGTTCGTCAGCCACTCGGAAGCCGTCAACATCGAGTTCGAGAAGCCGATCACCGCCGACGAGGCGCGCTCGATCCTGTCCAGCGCGCCGGGCTGCCTGGTGATCGACAAGCACGAGCCGGGCGGCTACGTCACGCCCTACGAGGCGACCGGCGAGGACGCGACCTATATCAGCCGCATCCGCGAAGACGCGACGGTGGAGAACGGCCTCGCGCTGTGGTGCGTGTCGGACAATCTGCGCAAGGGCGCGGCGCTCAACGCGGTCCAGATCGCCGAGTGCATGCTCAAGCGCAAGCTTTTGACCGCCAAGAAGAAGGCGGCCTGAGGCCGACGGCCGGGCTCGCTCTCGTCCAGCGAGGCACTCCGAAGAAGTGCGTCTCGAAGGGCGGGGGCGGCCTGATGGTTCGAGACCGGCCTGCGGCCGCTCCTCGGCACGAGGGGAGAGTTGCGGCACGCGTGCCGCGTCGTCGGCTCTCCTCGCTGGCGCGACGGGATGCACACGAGGGCGACGACCATTTGCGCGGGCCGAAACCCGCGCACGACGGCTGCGGCTGCGCGCATCCGGGGACGAAAAACGCCGAAGACAATCAAGCGGTAACGGCGATCCGGGCGTAATTGGCCGGGCCGGTGGCGCGCACCGTCGCGCCATAGGCGGCCTGCACCTCCTCGGGCTCGGCGCGGCGGCGGTCGCGGGTCTGCGGCACGCCGTCCTTGGTCGCGATCAGATGAGCGAGGAAGCCGGCGTCGTGACGCCCGACCGGACGCGGCGCGCGCGGGGCGCGGGCGGGCTCGAGCGGGACCAGGGCACGACCGAACGGCGGCACCGCGCGGGTATCGGCAGCCGAGGTCGCCGCGGCGTCCGCCGCCCGTTGGTGCGGGGCGTCGCGCGGGATCGGGGCGTAGGTACCGACGCGCTCGATCGGGCTCATGGACGACTCCTGTACCGAGACGGGACAGGGTCCCGCCGATACCGTGTGTCACCGCAACGCCCGTGCCATGCCCTCGGTTCTCCACCGCCGGCCCGGCACACGATTTTCCAATTGTTTAATCCTGTCGTGTACGCCTGCGGAATACACTCGTGCGTTATCCGAGGACCGTGACGACGTGACCTTCCCCGACCCGCAGCCGCGGCCCCCCGCCGCCGACCTTCCCCGCGCCGAAAACCCGCCGGATCACAGCGATCCGAGCGGTTGCCTGGACGCCTGGAAGATCCTCGTCTCGATCGGGGACGTGCCCTATTGCTGGGACGTCGCCAGCGACGCGATCGCCTGGGGCTCCAATGTCGGCCCCGTGCTCGGGGTCGACGATCCGGCCGCGATCGCCTCCGGCCGCGCCTTCGCCCAGCTGCTCGCGGCGGACAACGCCTACACCCGGTTCGACGCGGTGATGCGATCGTCCCAAACCGATACGGGTCGGGGCGTTCCCTACTGCGTCCAGTACGCCCTGACCGCCCCGTTCCGCGACGGTGGCGCTTTGTGGGTCGAGGACGTCGGCCGCTGGTTCGCCGGCCCGCACGGCGAGCCGGCCCGCGCGCACGGCGTGGTGCGGGTGATCAACGAGCGCCGCGCCCACGAGGAGCGGCTCGCCTATCTCTCGCGCTACGACGACCTCACCGGCGAGATGAACCGCTGGCACCTCACCGAGGTGTTGAGCGCGACGGTCGAGGAGACCGTGCGCTACCGGGCGAGCTGCGGGTTCCTGCTGCTGGCGATCGACAATGTCGGCCGCATCAACGAGGCCTACGGCTTCGAGATCGCCGACGACGTGGTGGCGGCGGTCGCCAAGCGGTTGCGCGCGCGAATGCGCGGCGGCGACGATCTCGGCCGGTTCTCCGGCAACAAGTTCGGCATCATCCTGCGCCAGTGCTCGCAGGACGACATCAAGGTCGCCGCCGAGCGGCTGCTCGCCGGCGTGCGCGAGGGGGTGGTGCAGACCCGGGTCGGCCCGGTCGCGGTCACCGCCTCGATCGGCGGGGTGGTGGTGCCACGCCACGCGCGAAACCTGCAGGAGGTCCTGAGCCGCGCCAAGGAGGCGCTCGACCTCGCCCAGTCGAAGCGCTCGGGCTCGTTCCACGCCTATCAGCCGAGCATCGAGCGCGACGCGCTCCGCCGCGCCAGCATGCGCACCTCCGACGAGATCGTCACCGCGCTCAACGAGCGGCGGGTGCGCATCGCCTTCGAGCCGGTGGTCGACACCGTGACGCGAAAGCCGGCCTTCTACGAGTGCCTGCTGCGCCTCGCGCGGCCGGACGGCACGCTGATCGGCGCCGGCGAGGTGGTGCCGATCGCCGAGAAGCTCGGGCTGGTGCGGCTGCTCGACCACCGCGTGCTCGAGCTGATCATCGAGGAGATGCACCAGGCGCCGACGCTGCGCGCGAGCGTCAACGTCTCGCCCGCCTCGACCTCCGATCCCGAATGGTGGGACTGCCTGTCGGCCAGCCTGCGCGCCCATCCCGAGCTGGCGGACCGGCTGGTGATCGAGATCACCGAGACGGCGGCGATCCAGGACATCGACGAGACCCGCGGCTTCGTCGCGCGGGCGAAGGATCTCGGCTGCCGGATCGCGATCGACGATTTCGGCGCCGGCTACACCTCGTTCCGCAGCCTGCGCAAGCTCGGGGTGGACATCGTCAAGATCGACGGCGCCTTCGTGCAGCACCTCACCCGCTCGGACGACGACCGCGCCTTCGTCCAGACCTTTCTCGACCTCGCCCACCGGCTGCGGCTGAAGACGGTCGCCGAATGGGTGCAGGACGAGACGTCGGCCGGCCTGCTCGCCGACTGGGGCTGCGACCACCTGCAGGGCGCGCTGATCGGCCTCGCCTCGCTGGAGCGGCCGTGGCGGGCCGACACGACGGCCGCGGCGGGCTGACCGGCGCGACGCGCCGCAGGACCGCATCGCAGGACCGTCTTCGGCCTCTCACGGCAACGGCGGCGTGGACACGCCGCCGTGCCGGTCGAACCGTCGGCTCCCGCAGGAGCCGGACGTCGCGCCTCGGCCTACTCCTTCGGCTTGTCGCCCTCGCTCAAGCGGTCGATGCGCTTCTGCATCTCCTCGAGCTGGCGGCGCAACGCCTCGATCTCGCCGGGCTGGGGCGGCGCCTCGCCGGCCGCGGCCGGCTGGCCGTGCGCCTCGGCGGACGCCGCGCCGGTCGGCGCCTCGCCGGCCGTGCCGTCGCCGGGGCGCGTCGCGAACGGCGTGAACATCGTGAAGGCGCGCTGGAACATCTCCATGTTCCGCCGCACCTGGTCCTCCATCGTGCCGAGCCCGCCGACCCCCCAGGCCTGGGCCATCTGGTCGCGGAACTTCGACTGCTCGCGCGAGAACATGTCGAGCGAGCTCTCGAGATAGCGCGGCACCAGCATCTGCATGCTGTCGCCGTAGAACCGGATCAGCTGACGCAGGAAGGTGATCGGCAACAGGTTCTGGCCCTGCTTGCCCTCCTGCTCGAAGATGATCTGGGTCAGCACCGAGCGGGTGATGTCCTCACCGGTCTTGGCGTCGTAGACGACGAAGTCCTCGCCGGTCTTGAGCATGCCGGCGAGATCCTCGAGGGTGACGTAGGTGCTCGTGCCGGTGTTGTAGAGGCGCCGGTTGGCGTACTTCTTGATGATGACCGGGGCGTCGGACTTGGCCATGCGCGTTTCGCTCTGCAAACGGGATCACGGGAATTCTCGGTGCAAAGGCATCGACCTCGCCCCGATTTGAGCTCAGCCGACAAAAATTAGGCGAATTCCATTCCCGCGGCTACCGTTTTCGTGGATCTCCCGCGGTCGCCGTGGATCTCGTGAAACGTCCGTCGCCCGGTCGACGTTCCGGCGCGAAGACGGTTGTCGAGTGCATGGATGTCGTGCCAACCTCGCAACCGACGGGAGCGAAGAACCACCCGCGAGTATCGAGCGCCGAGAACGAGGTCGCGAGCGAACGCGGCCGCGGCACCCTTTCGGCACGCCCGGCAGGCGCCGCGGCGGCCGGCCAGAACGCAACCAGGGAGTTCACCCAATGTCGGACGAGATCGTCATCGTCGGGGCCGCCCGCACGGCGGTCGGCAGCTTCAACGGAGTGTTCAGCACCTTGCCGGCGCACGAGCTCGGCAAGATCGCGATCAAGGCCGCGCTCGAGCGCGCCGGGGTCGAGGCCAAGGACGTCGACGAGGTGATCGTCGGCCAGATCCTCGCCGCCGGCCAGGGCCAGAACCCGGCTCGCCAGGCGTCGATCGGCGCCGGCATTCCGGTCGAGGCGCCGGCCTGGGGCGTCAATCAGCTGTGTGGCTCGGGCCTGCGCACGGTGGCGCTCGGCGCCCAGCAGCTGCGCGATGGCGGCGCCGACGTGGTGGTCGCCGGCGGCCAGGAGTCGATGACGCTCGCCCCGCACCTCGCCTATCTGCGCTCCGGCGTGAAGATGGGCGCGCTCGACCTCGCCGACTCGATGCTCAAGGACGGCCTGTTCGACGCCTTCCACGGCTATCACATGGGCGTCACCGCCGAGAACGTCGCCAAGAAGTGGCAGATCACCAAGCAGGAGCAGGACGAGTTCGCGGTCGGCTCGCAGAACAAGGCCGAGGCGGCGCAGAAGTCGGGACGCTTCAAGGACGAGATCGTGCCGGTGACGATCAAGTCGAAGAAGGGCGACACGGTGGTCGACACCGACGAGTTCCCGCGCCACGGCGCGACCATCGAGCAGATGGCCAAGGTGCGGCCGGCGTTCGACAAGGAAGGCACCGTCACCGCCGCCAACGCCTCCGGCATCAACGACGGCGCCGCCATGGTGGTGCTGATGCGCCGCAGCGACGCCGAGAAGGGCGGCCACCCGATCCTCGCCCGCATCGCCTCCTGGGCGCATGCCGGCGTCGACCCGGCGATCATGGGCACCGGCCCGATCCCGGCCACCCGCAAGGCGCTGGAGAAAGCCGGCTGGACCCACGAGGACCTCGACCTGGTCGAGGCCAACGAGGCGTTCGCCGCGCAGGCGATCGCGGTCAACAAGGACCTCGGCTGGGACACCTCCAAGGTCAACGTCAATGGCGGGGCGATCGCGCTCGGCCACCCGATCGGCGCCTCCGGCGCGCGCGTGCTGGTGACGCTGCTGCACGAGATGCAAAAGCGCGACGCCAAGAAGGGCCTCGCGACGCTGTGCATCGGCGGCGGCATGGGCATCGCCATGTGCGTCGAGCGCTGAGGGCCCTGGTGCCGAGGGCCCTGGCGCCGAGGGCGTCGGCCTCGCACCTCCACGACCGGCCGGCGGCCTCGCGCTGCCGGCCGGCTCTCGCCCGGTCCCGCCCCGGCCTCGCACCACCGATCGCACCCCCGGTCGACCACTCCGTCGCCGGTCCGCGCCGTCACTTCGCCACAGGAGCCCGATTCGCCGCCGCCGCGGCCGTCCCCGCAGCCCGATGGTGCGGCCGAGCGCCGAATCCTCGTGTATAGGAGGCTTTGAGGCGCGGCACCGCGACCCGGCGCGATCGTGGAACCAGAGACCGTGGAACCGGAGACCGTGGAACCGGTGCCCGCGGGTCGGCGCCGGAGCGCCGAGAGCACGCACGACGCCGGGCCGGGACCGGCCGCTGATGGCAGAGGAACATGTCGCTCGACGTCGTCGATCTCCGCAACTTCTACGCCCACCCGCTCGGCAAGGTGGCGCGCCGCTTCGTCGGTCGCGGGATCCGCACGCATTGGGGCGACACCCGCGGCCAGCGGGTGCTCGGCATCGGCTACCCGACGCCCTATCTCGGGCTCTTTCGCGAGCAGGCCGAGCGCTGCCTCGCCTTCATGCCGGCCTCGCAGGGGGTGGTGCGCTGGCCGACCGCCCGCCCGGCGCTCGCCGCGCTGGTCGAGGAGTACGACCTGCCGCTGCCGGACGCGACGATGGACCGGGTGCTGCTGGTCCATGCGCTGGAAAACACCGCCGACGGGCTGTCGCTGCTGCGCGAGGTGTGGCGGGTGCTGGCGCCGAGCGGCCGCATTCTGGTGGTGATCCCCAACCGCCGCGGCCTGTGGGCACGGATGGACACCACGCCGTTCGGCCAAGGGCGGCCCTATTCGCGCTCGCAGATCGTCACCCTCCTGCGGGAGACCTCGTTCACCCCGACCTCGTGGGGCGAGGCGCTCTACATGCCGCCGATCGGCAAGCGCTGGTTCATGCGCTCGGCGTTCGCCTGGGAGCGCACCGGGGCGACGCTGTCGGCGCCGTTCGCCGGCGTCCACATCGTCGAGGCGACCAAGCAGGTGTTTCGTGCGATCCCGGCCGCCAAGCGCGCCAAGCGCCGTCTGGTGCCGGTGCTGGAGCCCGTGCTGGAGCCGGTGCCGGGCGGCCTGCGCTGCGATCCTCTCCGGGCGGAGTAGCCGGCGCGCCGCCGCCGTTCCGTCCGCCGTCCGGCCTCAGCCGTCGAGCTCCTCGTAGCGCCGAAAAATGCCGGTCTCGTTGAAGGCGAGCCGGCGCTCGGAGGCGAGATAGGCGGCGATCCGCGGGCGCGCGGCCACCGCGTCGTGCAGCGCGACCAGGCGGGGCGTCGTCTTCTCCACCTTTCTCGCCGTCTTCGGGAAGGCCCATCGCAAGCCCTCCACCACCTGGAACAGCGAGAGATCGGCATAGGTCGCGCGCCGGCCGCCGACGAAGTTTCCGCCGCTCCGCTCCAGCACCGTCTCGAACCAGCCGTAGAATTTCTTCATCCGGGTCTTGCGGAAATCGGCGGCGCGGCGGGCGGCCTCCGCCTTCTGCTCCTCGTAATAGAGCGACGCGCCGATCGGGTGGTGGGTGTCGTGCGCCTCGGTGACGAGATCGGCGATGGTGAGCTGCACCTGGTGCACCCACAGCCGGCCGCCCTCGGTGTTCGGCGCGAGCCCGTGATGGTCGCCGAGAAACAGGAGAATGTTGGCGGTCTGGCCGATCAGCAGCCGACCGGCCTTGAGGAACGGCGGGGCGAACGGCGGGTGCGGCACGGTGTCGCCACCCATCAGCGCCAGCATCGCCGGGGCGCCGCCCTTCGGCTCGGGCAGGCGGGCGACGTCGTGGTACGGCACGCCGGCCTCCTCGAGCGCGAGGCGGACGAACTCGCCGCGGCCCTGCAGCGTCGGCCAGTAATAGAGCTCGTAGGCCATGCGGTCGCTCCTTTTTTGCGCGCGCGAGAGGTGGAAGGGGTGGGGGCTCGGGGGTGGGCCGTCGGCGCGGACCGGCCCGTCGCCGGCGGGACGTCGCGCCGCACCCCACCCGACAACCATGCCGACGTCACGATGTTGCACTAGGGGGCTCACAACCCGTATGTCAGGCCGAGACGCCCCGGGCGATCCCGGAGCCGCGGCCGCCGGAAGGCGAGAATGGACGACCGGACGAGACTGCTGAAGTCGCTGACGATCGATCGGAGCGAGGCGGCGGTGCCGCCGCGGCGGAGCTTTCGCGGGCCGCTGATCGCCCTGGTCGCGGCGTTCGCCGGCGTGCTGGCGGTCGGCGTGTGGCTGCTCGACCCGTTCGACCCGGCGCGCGCCCCCGCCGCCCCGCCCGACCGGACCGCGGCGACCGGCGCCACCCGCACCGCCTCCGCCGATCCCACCACCGCGCCGGCCACCGCCCCGCGGGCCGACACCGCCCCGGCTTCGCCGCCCGCCGCCCCGCCGGTGCGGGCGCGACCAAAAGGCCTCGCCGCCTCGGGCTACGTGGTCGCCCGCCGCAAGGCGACGGTCGCCGCCGAGATCACCGGCAAGGTGACGGACGTCCTGGTCGACGAGGGCATGGTGGTCCACGCCGGCGAGATCCTCGCAAAGCTCGACTCGACGCTCGCCGAGACCGACCTCGCGCTCGCCAAGACCAAGGCGGAGGCCGCCGAGGCCGCCCGCCGGGCGATCGCCGCCGACCTCGCCGACGCCGAGCGCATCTTCGCCCGCACCCAGAGCCTGTCGAAGCGCGACTTCGCCACCGAGGCCGAGCTGACCCGCACCGAGGCGCGGGTGAACGTGCTGCGCGCCCAGCTCGCCCAGGCGCAGGCCCAGCTCGAGACCGCCAAGCTCGAGGCGCAGCGCTACGGCGAGGTGCTCGACAAGCACGCCATCAAGGCGCCGTTCGGCGGCGTGGTGGTCGATCGCAGCGCCCAGCCGGGCGAGATGATCTCGCCGATGTCGGCCGGCGGCAGCTTCACCCGCACCGGCATCTGCACCATCGTCGACATGGGCTCGCTCGAGGTCGAGGTCGACGTCAACGAGGCCTTCATCGGCCGGGTCCGCGAGGGCGGCGCGGTGCGGGCGGTGCTCGACGCCTATCCCGACTGGACGATCCCGGCGCACGTCGTCGCCATCGTGCCGACCGCCAACCGCGAGAAGGCGACGGTGCGCGTGCGCATCGGGCTCGGCGAGACCGACCCGCGCATCCTGCCCGACATGGCGGTGAAGGTGACCTTCGTCGAGGACGACGGCGCGGCCGCCGCCTCGCCGTCCGGCGCGTCGTCCGCCGGCGCGTCGTCCGCCGACGCCACGGCGACCACCGCCGCCGCTCCGAAAACATCCGCGGCCCGGTGATCCCGACCGATCCGCCAAGCGGAGACAGCTCGATGAACGATTCCGCCCTGGTCCGCCTCTCGGGGGTCGGCAAAGGCTTCGTCAAGGGCCGCGACGCGATCTCGATCTTCGAGCATCTCGACCTCGCGATTCCCGAAGGCGACTTCGTCGCGGTGATGGGGCCGTCGGGCTCCGGCAAGTCGACGCTGCTCAACCTGCTCGGCGGCATCGATCGCCCCGACACCGGCGCGATCGAGATCGCCGGCACGCGGATCGACGGGCTCTCCGAGGGCCGGCTCTCGCGCTGGCGCGCGGCGACGATCGGCTTCGTCTTCCAGTTCTACAATCTGATGCCGATGCTCACCGCCGCGCAGAACGTCGAGCTGCCGCTCCTTTTGACCCGGCTCGGCGGGCGCGAGCGGCGCGCCCATGTGGCCGCCGCCCTCGAGGTGGTCGGGCTGGCCGACCGGGCCAAGCACTATCCGCGCGAGATGTCGGGCGGGCAGCAGCAGCGGGTGGCGATCGCCCGCGCGATCGTCTCCGATCCGAAGCTCCTGTTGTGCGACGAGCCGACCGGCGACCTCGACCGCGGCTCGGCCGACGAGATCCTGGCGATGCTGAAGTCGCTCAACGCCGATCTCGGCAAGACCGTGGTGATGGTCACCCACGACCCGGCGGCGGCGCGCTACGCCAAGCGCACGCTGCATCTCGACAAGGGCCACTTCGAGGAGAAGGAGCTCGCGGCGTGAACGACGGGGTGCTGATCGCCAAGAACCTCTTCCGCAAGAAGCTGCGCGCGATCCTGATGATCGTGTCGATCCTGATCGCCTTCGCGATCTTCGGCGTGCTGGCGGCGTTCGAGCGCGCCTTCAATGCCGGGCAGGAGGTCTCCGAGGACGACCGGCTGGTGGTCGTCAACAAGATCAACTTCACCCAGCCGCTGCCGATCTCCTACTTCAACCGGATCGCCGCGGTGCCGGGCGTCCGTCAGGTCACCTATGCCAACTGGTTCGGCGGCTATTATCAGGACCCGAAGAACTTCACCATCGTGATGGCGGTCGAGCCGGCGACCTATCTCGACATCACCGCGAGCGACTTCGCCTATGACGGCGCGATGCGCGAGCGGTTCGAGCGGACCCGCACCGGGGCGCTGGTCGGCCGCCAGCTCGCCGCCAAATGGGGCTGGAAGGTCGGCGACCGCATCCCGATCTCGTCGAGCATCTTCCAGCAGAAGGACGGCTCGCACAGCTGGGAGGTCGAGATCGTCGGCGTCTTCGACAAGAACAAGCCGCAGGTCGACACCAATTTCATGCTGATCCGCTGGGACTATTTCGACGAGACCCGCTCGTTCGGCAAGGACACGATCGGCTGGCTGATCCTCAAGACGGACTCGCCGGCGATCAACGACAGGGTGTCCGAGACGATCGACAAGATGTTCGAGAACTCCTTCTACGAGACCGCGACCGACACCGAGAAGGCGTTCAACAAGGCGTTCATGGCGCAGCTCGGCAACGTCGCGCTGATCGTCACGCTGGTGGTCGGCGCCGCCTTCGTCACCATCCTGATGATCGTCGGCAACACCATGGTGATGGCGGTGCGCGAGCGCACCCGCGAGATCGCGGTCCTCAAGACGCTCGGCTTCTCCGGCGCGCGGGTGCTGCGGCTGGTGCTCGGCGAGACGCTGCTCTTGGCGCTGATCGGCGGCGGCATCGGCATCGCGATCGCCGCGGCGATCACCGCGAGCATGCGCGACAGCCTCTCGACCTTCGTGCCGAACCTCGAGGTCGGCCCGGGGATCGTGCTGTCGGCCGTCGGGCTGATGGTGGCGCTCGGCCTCGCCACCGGCCTGGTGCCGGCCTGGAACGCCTTTCGCCTGAAGATCGCCGACGGCATGGGACGCGGCTGATGCTGAAGCAGATCGCCGCGGTGACGCGGATCAATCTCCGCAGCATCCCGCAACGCTTCTGGCCGTCGCTGTCGACGGTGGTGGCGGTCGCGCTCGTGGTGATGGTGCTGCTGTCGTTCCTGGCGATGTCGGCGGGCTTCCGGCAGACGCTGGCGAGCTCGGGCGCCGAGGACGTCGCGATCGCGCTGCGGGCGGGCGCCCAGGCGGAGATCAACTCGGCGATCACCCGCGATCAGGTGCGCCTGCTCGAGGACGCGCCGGGCATCGCCCGCGGGCCGGACGGCAAGCCGCTGGTCTCGGCCGAGCTCTATCTGATCGTCGACGGCATCAAGCGCTCGACCGGCACCAAGGCGAACCTGCCGCTGCGTGGCATCGGCGAGGCGGGGCCGGCGCTCCGCAAGGGCGTCCATGTCGTCGCGGGCCGCATGTTCGCCCCCGGCAGCAACGAGGTGGTGGTCGGCAAGAGCTTGCTCGCCGAGTTTTCCGGCTTCGGGCTCGGACGGACCGTCAAGTTCGGCACGGCGCGGTGGACGGTGGTCGGCGTGTTCGAGGCCGACGGCAGCGTGTTCGAGTCGGAGATCTGGGGCGACCTGCCGGTCGTGCAGAGCCTGTTCAACCGCAACAACACCTTCCAGACGGTGCGGATGAAGCTCGACGGGCCGGGCGCGCTCGCCGCGCTGAAGGCCTACAGCGACCACGACCCGCGGCTGAAGCTCGAGGTGAAGTCCGAGAAGGAGTATTTCTCCGAGCAGTCGTCGCAGACCAACGACTTGATTCAGAAACTCGGCTGGCCGCTGGCGATCGCGATGGCGTTCGGCGCGCTCGCCGGCGCCTTGAACACCATGTATTCCTCGGTCGCCTCGCGCGCGGTGGAGATCGCGACGCTGCGGGCGATCGGCTTTTCCGGCTTTCCCGCCTTCGTCGGCACGCTCGCCGAATCGCTGGTGCTCGCCGGGATCGGCGGGGCGATCGGCGCGGTGGCGACGTGGCTGGTGTTCGACGGCTTCACCGCCTCCACGCTCGGCGCCAATTTCGCCCAGGTGGTGTTCTCGTTCCGCCTGACCCCGGCGACGATCGGCCAGGGCGTCGTGCTGGCGCTGGTGGTCGGGCTGGTCGGCGGCCTTCTGCCGGCGATCCGCGCCGCCCGCATGCCGATCGTCAAGGGCTTGCAGGGCTGAGAGACCGCCGCGCTCAGAACCGAGGCGCGGCAAAAATCTTCGCATACTCGGCGGCGGCGACCGGGGCGAACGCGCCGTCGGCGGCGTCGTAGGCCATCAGCTCGCCGGTCGCGACGCCGAAATAGGCGGCGTGCAGCGCGAGCTTGCCGCGCTCGACCAGGATGCGCACGCACGGGAAGGTCATCAGATTGTCGAGCGCGACCTGGAGCGAGGCCTGCTCGAGCTCGGCGGCATAGACCGAAAGCGGCATGTCGCCGCGCGGCCCGAGCTTTCGGGCGGCGGGCGCGAGCAGCTCCATCCACTTGCCGATGAAGTCGCCCGGCGACAGCGGCGGTCCGCCCTCGGCGAACGCCCGCACGCCGCCGCACTGGGCGTGGCCGAGCACCACGACGTGCTTCACCTTCAAGGCCTGCACGGCGAACTCGAGCGCGGAGGAGACGCCGTGATAGGCGCCGTCCGGCGCATAGGGCGGCACCATGTTGGCGACGTTGCGCACGACGAACAGCTCGCCCGGCCCGGCGTCGAAGATCACCTCCGGCGAGACCCGCGAATCGCAGCAGCCGATCACCATGATCTCGGGCGATTGCCCGTGCTCGGCGAGCGCCCGGTAGCGGCTCTGCTCGGTCGGCAGCCGCCCCGTGAGAAAGGCCCGATAGCCCTCGGTCAGCCTTTGTGGAAAGCCCGTCATCGTCACGCCTCCGAACGCCGCCCACGGCGACGCCCGCGGGCGTGTGCGACAATACTCCACACGGCGGAAAATCAAACCGTCATGGAGGGCCGGCCGAGGTCGTGCCGGCCGAGGTCGTGGCGTCGGCGATCGACGTCAGTCGAACAAGGCGTCGATGTCGTTCTGCGAGACGTGGCCGACATCGCCCTCGAGCTTCGGCCCGTTGAGGAGCTTGTCCTCCTCGGCCTTCTCGGCGACGTCGACCGGGGCGTAGCCCTCGAACGACTCGATGCCGCCCCAGATCTCCTCCATCCGCTGGATGTGGGCCTCGATGAACTTCAGCACGGCGACCACCTTGCTGATGCGTTGCCCGGTGAGATCCTGGAAATTGCAGGCCTCGAACACCTTGACGACCGAGTCCTGGATCAGCTGCACCGCCGCCTGATCGGCCTCGCTCTGGACGGAGCCGGCCAAGACGTTCGCCTGCTCGTCGATCTGCTCGACCAGGCCGAGGATCGCCTCGGTGGCGTGCTCGGTGTCCTCGACCACGGTGTCGAGCTCGTTCGCCACCCGCGACATCTCCTGGCCGTTGAAGCCGGTGACGTGGATGGTGGCGAGCTCGCGCTTGGTCTCGGTGATGGCGTGCTCGATCACGTCGAGCTCGGCCTTGACCTTCTGGTACTCGGCGAACTGGGCCTGGAACTTCTCGAGCGCCCGCTGCGCATCCAGCGCCCGGCCCTCGATCAGCGCGCGTACGCCGCGGATCTCGGTGACGATCTCGAGATGACGCAGCACCGCGTCGGCATCGGTGGCGGAGGCCGGCGGGATCTGCTCGCCCGGGGTCTCGACCTCGACCGGCGCACGGAATTGCTCGACCCGGAAAGTTTTGCGCGGCTGCATGGATTTATCGCATTCGATTCGGCCTTTAGCGTTCTACGCGATCATTCTTTAACGGGTGGTTCACGGGGTGCGGCAAAGGCCGTCGAACCGCCCGGTCCGATCGCGGCCGGAACGCGTGCCCGCATGCCGTAGCCGAGCTCCGGCGACCCGACAAGGGGCCGGCGGTTGAAGCAGCCCCGGAGTTTTGGCAAGGAGATGGTCGCGCCCGTCCGTCCCGGCCCGCGCGAGGGTGCGACCGGATGCGCACACCATGACCCCCGACCCGACATGAACGCAGAAGGCCGCGCGGCCCCCCTGACGATCGTCGTCGTCGCCCTCGGCAGCGCCGGCGACGTCCACCCCAATGTCGCGCTCGCCGCCGAGGCGGCGCGGCGCGGCCACGACGTGGTGCTCGCCGCCCCCGCGGTGTTCGCCACCGTCGCAGCGCGCGCAAAACTGCCGTTCGTCCCCTTGGTCGACGAGGCGCACTATCGCCGCACCATCGACGACCCCGACCTGTGGCACCCGATGCGCTCGGTGCGGGTGTTCGCCGAGGGCTTGATCCTGCCGGCGCTGCGCCCCGTCTTCTCGCTGATCCGCGAAAAGTACCGGCCCGGCCGCACGGTGGTGGCGGCGCCCGGCTTCGCGCTCGGCGCCCGCATCGCCCACGACGCGCTCGGCGTGCCCTTGGCGAGCGTCCATCTGCAGCCGGCGGTGATGCGCAGCATCGAGGCGCCGCCTTGCTACGGCTTTCCGGATCTGCTCGGGATGGGGCCGCGCTGGTTCCGCCGGTCCTATTTCGAGCAGGCCGACCGCTTCATCGACGCCCATCTCGCCGGCCCGACCAACGCGCTGCGGGCCGAGCTGAACCTGCCGCCGGTCGCCCGGCTGTTCGATGCCTGGTTCCATTCGCCGCAGGCGGTGATCGGCTTCTTCCCCGAGTGGTACGGCCCGCCGGTGCCGGGCTGGCCGGACAATCTGGTGCTGGCCGGCTTTCCGCTGTGGGACGGCCGCGACCAGTGGGCGCCCTCGCCCGCGCTCGAGCGCTTCCTCGCGGACGGCGAGCCGCCGATCGTGTTCACCGCCGGCACCGCGATGACCCATGCCGAGCGCTTCTTCCGGACCTCGGTCGCGGTGTGCGAAAAGCTCGGGCGGCGCGGGATTCTGCTCACCCAGTTTTCCGCGCAGCTGCCCGAGCGGCTGCCAGACGGCGTGCGGGCGTTCGACTACGTGCCGTTCGGCGTGGTGCTGCCGCGGGCGGCGGCGCTGGTCCATCACGGCGGCATCGGCACCACCGCGCAGGCGCTCGCCGCGGGAGTGCCGCAGCTCGTCGTGCCGGCGACCCACGACCAGCCGGACAATGCCAAGCGGGTGAAGCGGCTCGGCGTCGGCGACTATCTCACGCCCCGCGCCTACCGGCCGCGCGCGGCCGCCAAGAGGCTCGCCGCGATCATGGGCCCGCAGGTGCGGGAGGCGTGCCGCAGGCGCGCCGCCGATCTGTCGACCAACCATGCGGCGGCGACCGCCTGCGACGTGCTGGAGACGCTCGCCGGCAGCGATCTGCGCTGAAGGCTCAGGCCACCGGCACGGCGGGGCAGTCTGGAAAGAGGCCGGCGAGAAACGGCCGCACCCGCGCTTCGATCTCCGCGTGGTGGGTGAAGAGGCAGGAGTGCTCGCCGCCCGCGATCGTCATCGTCTCGGCGCCCGGTATCGCCGCCGCCAAGATCTCGGCATGGGCGAACGGCACGTAGGGGTCGGCGGTGCCGTGCACCACCAGCACCGGCACGGCGATGCGGGCGAGCGGCAGGTCGGTCAGCGCGACGAGCCGGGCGTGGTCGGCGCGCGAGCCCGGCAGCCGGGCGGCGAGCCGGTTCATCCCGCTCTGCAGATTGGCGGCGAACAGCGCCGCCGCCTCCGGATCGGCGAGGAGGCGCGCCCGCATCGCCGGGTCGGCGATCGGCCGCACCGCGGCGCGCTCGAGGTTCTGCACCGCCTGGCGGGCGAGCCAGCGGGCGAGCGGCGGAATTTTGGAGATCAGTGCCAGGACATGCAGCCAGCCCGGCGCCGCGGTGTCGAGCCGCGCGGCGCACGCCGAGACCAGCACCAGCCCGCGGCAGCGGTCGGGATGGCGCACCGCAAACTCGAAGGCCGACAGGCTGCCGGCGGAGAACGCCGCGACCGCGACGCTCGGGATGTCGAGGGCATCGAGGAGATTTGCCCAGACGTCGGCCTGCTCGGCGGGCGAAGCGCCGACCGAGAGCGGCGTGCCGAGATAGCCCGGCCGGGACGGCGCGACGATGCGATAGCCGTCGCCGAGGGCGCAGGCCGCGTGCAGCGCCGCCTGGTCGTAGCCGGCGAGCAGCCCGTGCAGCGCCAGCACCGGCGGCGCACCCGTCCCGTCGCCGACCACCGCGCACTCGACGTCGCCGCCGCGGGTGGCGATCCGGCGCGGCGCCGGGGTGCGGGCGAGAACCGCCGCCGCCCGCGCCACGACGTCGGCGGCCGCGAGCGGGCGCACCGGCTCCCTCACCGGTCCCCCCACAGGTCCACCCGGCGACGGTCCCGTCTCGGCATCCATCGGTCGCCCCCCTCGTCGCCCGTCACGCGTTTACCTTGCGTTTACCACGATCTTTCGCCGAAGTCGTCATTAACCACGTTTCTTCATGTTTACGACCTGCAAACCATAGACGTCCAAACATCGTCACCGAAGGCTTCACAGTAAAGACAACGGCGCCCGTTTTTACGACTTGGTTTCCATTGATCCCGTTTACTCGAAATGCACCAAGGAATGGTGTCCAGAGTCTTGTCGGCGTATCGCGTACAGAGCCCCCACATGGTCCGCATTCTCATCGCAGCCCTGGCCTCGACGGCGCTGGTCGGCGTCGCCTCGGCCCAGACCTATTACGTCCCCGGTCCGAACGGCGGATCGGGCGCGCGTGTCGCGCCGATGCCGGTGCGCCATCAGCCACGCTCGGCGCTCGGCGGCGGCCTGCTCGAGGCGATCTTCGGCGGCGCCGAATCGTCCGGCGGCTCGCTCGACCGCGCCGCGGTGCCGGTCTACGGGTCGGCCACCTCCGGGTCGCCCTACGGCGCCCAGGCGTCGCTGCCCGACCCTTCGGCTTACAGTCGCAACGCGGTCGATCCGCGCTACCTGCCGCAGGAGGTCGCCTATGACGGCCATCAGGCGCCCGGCACCATCGTGATCGATACCGACCGGTTCTTTCTCTATCTCGTGGAGGGCAACGGCCGGGCGCGGCGCTACGGCGTCGGGGTCGGCCGGCCGGGCTTCACCTGGGCCGGCACCCACGAAATCTCCGCCAAGCGCGAATGGCCCGACTGGCGGCCGCCGCCGGAGATGCTGCAGCGCCGCCCCGATCTGCCGACCTTCATGGCCGGCGGGCCGGAGAACCCGCTCGGCGCCCGCGCGCTCTATCTCGGCTCGACGCTCTACCGCATCCACGGGTCGAACGAGCCGTGGACGATCGGCACCCGCATCTCCTCGGGCTGCATCAGGATGCGCAACGAGGACGTGATCGACCTCTACGGCCGCGTGAAGGTCGGCACCAAGGTGGTGGTGCTCTAGGCACCACCACGATGTTCTTCCTTGCCGCCCGCGGGCGGCGCAACGAGGGAGCTCCGACGGCACGGGTTCACCCGAAAGCACACGACGACGTACTGGCGCGGGGCGCGTCCGATTTCATCCGAATCGGGCGCGTTCCTGCTTTCGCGTCCCGAGGGGCGGCGGCGACGAAAAGTCGGCGACCGACACGGCGGGGCCAAATTTCGGACGTTCAGTGTGTCGGGGAACAGCCGATGCGGGGACCGAGGGGCAGCAGGTGAGCGAGCACACCTATCGGGCATTCGTCGTGCACACGCCGGTCGACGAGGCGTGGGCCGACACCATTCGACGCGGCTTGGAGAACACCCGCGTTCCCTGGCGGCTGGCGGGTCGCGAGACCCCGGCGGGCCGGGTGCCGGCGACGCTGGTGCCGCTGTTCCGCTTCACCGCCGAGCCGTCCCCGGCGGACTTCTTCGATTTCCTGCAGGCCGACGACGAGCTCGAGCCGGACGACGCGCCCGCCGCCGCGGACGAGAGCGCCGAGACCGAGCCGAAGGCCCAGGGGACGGCCGACGCCAAGGCCGGGAGCACGGCCGACGCCGAGGCGGTGCGGCCGCTGGTGCCGGACGCGGTCGGCGCGGCGCTCGCCGATTCGCAGTCGCTGATCGTGCTGTGCTCGCCGGAGGGCGCCGACAATCCGCAGCTCGACGAGATCGTCCGCCGCTTCAAGGCGCTCGGTCGCGGCGCGCGGATCGTTCCGGTGATCGTCGCCGGCGGCCCGCTGACGGTGTGGACCGACTGCTGCCCGCCCGCCCTGAAATTCCGCCTCGACGATGCCGGCCGAATCACCGACCGGCCCGACCCCGCAGCGCCGGCGCCGATCGACGCGCGGGTCGACGAGCCGGACGGCTTGGTCGCCGAGATCGCCGCCCGGCTGACCGGCCTCGCTCCGGACGATTTCCTGAAGCCCGCGGCGCGGGCGCAAAAGCTCCGGCGCGGCGTCGCCGATCTCGCCGCGGGAGCGGCGGTGCTGGCGCTGCTCGCCGGCGGCATCTGGGGGCTCGGCCGGTTCGTCCTGCCGAACACGCCGACGACGCTCGACGCGCTCCTGTCGGCCGGCACCGGGGTCACGGTGCGGGTGATGGAGGGGGCCGACCGGCTCGGCCTGTCGCACGCGGCGATCGGCGCGGTGGCCGGCCCGGCCGAGCGGACGCTGCAAACGCTCGCCGAGAACGGCGCGGCCTCGCCGCGCATCCGCTATCGGCGGGCGGCGATGCTGCTCGCCTTCGAGCGCCGCGCCGAGGCGCTCGGCCTCTATGCCCGGTCGGGCGACCGCACCGCGGCCGCCGCCGGGCTGCTCGAGGATCTCGCCCGCCACGCCGACGATCTCGATCCCGCGCTGCTGCGCGACGTGGCGATGGAGACGCTGACGCTCGCCCGCCAGCGGCGCGCCCACGGCGAGACCGAGGCGGCGCTGGTCGAGGCGCGCCGGGCGCTCGCGCTGCTCGAGCGGCTCGCCTCGCGCACCCCCGACGACACCGGCCGGCGGCGCGACGTGTCGGCAGCCCAGGTCGCGGTCGGCGACGCGCTGCTCGCCGCCGGCGAGCCGGACGCGGCGCTGGTGCCGTATCGTGACGCGCTGGTGATCCGCGAGGCGATCGCCACCGTCGATCCGGCGAGCGGCGCGGCCAAGCGCGACGTGGCGCTGGCCGAGGAGCGGATCGGCGACGCGATGGTGGCGAAGCACGACCCCGCCGAGGCGGAGAAGAGCTTCCGCCGGGCGCTCGCGCTGCGGCTCGCGGCGGCCGGGCCCGACCCCGGCTGGCAGCGCGCGCTCGCGGTGGTCTACGACCAGCTCGGCGACGTCCAGGCGGCGCAGGGCGCGACCGCCGACGCGCTCGACAGCCACCGGGCGGCGCTCGCGGTGCAGCTCGCCGCCGCCGGCCATGCCGATCCGGTCGCGCAGGACGCGCTCGCGGTGACGCAGGAGCGGATCGGCGACGTCGAGAAGCGGCGCGGCCGCCTCGCCGAGGCGCTCGCCGCCTATCAGGATTGCCTGGTGATCCGCGAAAACCTCGCGGCCTCCGTGGCCCCGGCCGATCCCCGCGGAAAACGCTGGCGACGCGAGCTCGCGGTGACCCACGAGCGGATCGGCGACGTGCTGGCGGCGCAGGGCATGCCGGAGATGGCGCTCGCCGCCTACCGCACCAGCCTCGCCGGCCGCGAGCGGCTGGCGCAGGTCGAGCCGTCCGACCGCCTGTTGCGGGACATCGCGGTGGCCGAGACGCGGATCGCCGACGTTCTGGCCGAGCTCGGCGAGCCCGACCAGGCGATGGCCGGATACCGGCGGGCGCTCGCGCTGCGCGACCGGCTGATCGCCGCCGCCGCCGCGTCGGCCGCGTCTGCCGGCAGGATCTCGGACACGCCCGACCGGGCGGCCGCCGACGATATCGCCACCGGCAGCATCGCCACCGCCAGCGCCGACCCGGCGGCACGCTTCGCGCCGGACTTTTCCGCACGACGTGCCACATCGGTTCCGGCGGCGGTCGGCGGCGACGTGTGGGAGCGGGTGGTGGTGGAATGGCGGCTCGCCGGGCTCGGCGATCGCCCGGCCGAGCGGTTCGCCACGATCGTGCGGTCGCTGCAGGATCTCGACGCCGCCCACCGGCTGACCGTCGAGCAGGCGCGCTGGCTGCCGCTCGCCGAGCAGGCGCTCGAGCGGGCCGGCGGTCGGCACGAGGCGGCCGAGCGGCCCTGACACGAGAGAGGCGGGCGGGGGACCTCGCTCGCGCCCGCGCTCGTACCGGCGGCGACGGAGATCGACCTCGTCGAGGCGCACTCCGCAGGCGCGCGTCTCGCAGGACGAGGACACTGTCCTCGGGCCGGGCCTCGTCATTCTCGAGGCCGCCCGTGGCGGCGCTCTGAATGAGGGAGCCGCCGGTGGCGGCGCTCGGAATGGGGAGCCACCCGTGGCGGCTCCCGGGACATTCGGCGGACGGCGCGGCCCGCTCCGGCCCGGCTCGGGCCAAGTCGGAGTCGGGCCAAGTCGGAGTCGGGCCAAGTCGGAGTCGTGCCAGGTCGGAGTCAGGCCAGGTCGGAGTCAGGCCAGGTCGGAGTCGGAATCGCCGAAATCGCCGCCGTCGTCGTAATCGGCGTCGTCGCTGTCGTCCGTGTCCGGATCGTCGAGCGCGGCATGGCGGTCCACGCCGATGTCGCCGAGCCCGGCATCGCGCGCGAGGTCGCCACCGCCGCCACTGCCGCCCCACGGCGAGGCCGCCGCCGCGGCGCCCGGATCGAGCGCACCGTGCCCGGTCGCACCGCCCGCCGCATCGCCCGCATGCGCCGTGCCGGTCATCCCGCGGAGACTGTCGAGCAGCAGCGAGCCACCGATCACGCCGGCCGCGGCGGCCGCCGCGGTGCCGAGGAACGAGCCGCGGCCCCCGCCCCCGAAGGCGCCGGGAGCGGCGCCCTGCGCGTAACCGCCCTGCCCGTACCCGCCTTGGCCATAGCCACCCTGGCCAAAACCGCCCTGGCCATAGCCGGCCGGCGGCACCTCGCCCTGAGAAAATCCCGGATCCGCACGGCGGCCGAACACCGGCTGCCCCGAAGATTGTCCGGGCGACTGGCCGGCCGGCTGGCCGGCCCCGCCCCAGCGCGAGTCGTGCCAGCGCGGATCGGACGGCGGGTCGCGATCGTCGTGGGGATCGGCCGCGCGCACCGAGGGCACCGAGCCGCGCCCGCGCGGCGCGTCGCCCTCGCCGAACATCGCGCTGCGCAAGCTGTCGAGGAACCCGCCCTGCGGCGCGCGCTCCTCGGCATGGCCGGCCTCCAGCTCGGCGATGCGCTCGTGGGCGCGGCGCAAGGCCTCGTCCTGGAGGAGCGCCGTCTGCACCAGCGCGTAGACGGCGTGCGGCGCGCGGCCGAGGCCGTCACGGATGGCCTGCTCGGCATCGGGGTCGCGGGGCTCGCGCTCGAGCGTCGCCAGACGGTCGAACAGTGCGGCGACGAGCGTCTTTTCCTGCGGAGTCATGGGTCTCTCCTCTGGCCGATCGTGTCGGCCCGGTACGCAGGCGGAAACACGGGGTTTTGCGGCGGCGTGCACGCGGCGTGCGCCGCCCGTCGCTCGATATGGGAACGCATCCGCGGCGGCAAAATGACGATCTTGTCGCACCGGGCTTGTCGCACCGGGCGGCGCCGCCGTCGGTCCGGCAGCGCACCACCGCGCGCCACGGCGCCGAACGGGGCCGGCCGCCGGTGCGTTCCCGCTCGGCGGGGGCGAGCGAGCCGAGGAGCACGAAATGATCGAGGTCGGGCGCAAGGTGTGGGCGATCGCCGAGGGCTACATCCCGGGGCAGAGCGTCAGCCAGGAGCACGCGCTGGTCTCGCACGAGGCGGCCTGCATGCTGAACGCCGGCAACGAGGACGCCGAGGTGACGATCACCCTGTTCTTCACCGACCGCGACCCGGTCGGGCCGTATCGCGTCACCGTGCCGGCGCGGCGCACGCTGCATCTGCGCTTCAACGATCTCGACGATCCCGCGCCGGTGCCGCGCGACACCAGCTACTCCGCGGTGATCGTCTCCACCGTGCCGATCGTGGTGCAGCACTCGCGGCTCGATTCGCGCAACCCGGCGATCAGCCTCCTGTCGACCGTCGCCTTTCCGGTGTGAGCGGGGCGGAACGAAGGTCAGGCGGGCGTCGCCTCTTTTTCGGGCGCTCCCCGCGCCTCCTCTCCACGCGATCCCCGGGCCTGCGGCTCGCCGGCCCGGCGGCGGCCGACCGCGGCGTCGACCTCGGCGCCGATCAGCACCGCGAGCGCCGATCCCCACAGCCAGAACATGAAGGCGACGATGCCGCCGAGCGAGCCGTAGAGCCGGGTGTAGCCGCCGAACCTGCCGATGTACCAGGAGAAGGCGAGCGCGAAGCCGAGCCACAGCAGGGTGCCGACCGCGCTGCCGAGCAGGATGTGCGGCCAGTCGGGGTTCTTGCGGTTCGGGCCGAAGCGATAGAGCGTGGCGATGGCGAGCGCCGCCACCAGGAAGAGAATCGGCCAGCGGGCGAGCCGCACCGCGGCGGCGACGTCCTCCGCGGCGAAGATGCCGAGCAGCGACGGCAGCACCAGGATTCCGAAGGTGGCGAGCGAGAGAAACACCACCCCGCCGACCGTCAGCACCAGCGAGACGGCGTAGCGCTGCCACATCGGCCGGCGCTCCGCCCGGTCGTAGATCAGCGCGAGCGCGGTGACGAAGCTGCGGATCGCCCGGCTGGCGCTCCACAAGAGCAGCAGGAACCAGCCGACCGAGCCGGCGAGCGTGCGCCCGTCGGTGGCGTTCGACAGGAGCCCCTGCCGGATCTGCTCGTCCAAGACCTTTGCCGCCGGCGGCGGCAGCAGCTCCTTCAGCGAGGAGGCCAGCCGGGTGATGTCGTGCGGATCGGCGACCACCGAATAGGTCGAGACGACGGCGGCGATCGCCGGCACCACCGCCAGCATCGTGTAGAACGCGACGCTCGAGGCGGTGGTCGTCAGCCGGTCGTCGCGGAACCGGAGAAAGGCCCCGAGGGCCAGGGTTTTGCCGTCGGCGAGCCGCATGGCCCCTCCTTTCGCCGTCCGCATGTCGTCGCTGTCGGATGCCGGCCCGCGCGAGCCCCGTGGTCGCCGTGGCGGCCATCGGGGAAACCGCCGAGCGGCACCGCGGTTTCCTGGTGCCGTGCCGGCATCCCGAGAGACCGGCGTGCGCCCTTTCACCCCGCCGACAAAATCGTCCGCCCGGCGCATGCCGCCGCTGGCGGCGCAGCGGGCGAGCGCCTACATTGGCCGGGCGGGGCTGCGGGGTGCGTTTGGGGTCTTTAATCCCCGGGGCCTTATCGATCCTGAAGGGAGCTGTCCCTGACCGGACCCGTGGGTCCGGACACATGGCGCCCACCTACCATGGTAGGGAACCCGGGATCGTGTACCCCGACGGCTCAGGCGGCTCCGCACGTTTTCTTCCCATCCTGCGTCCCACCCCGGCAGGCCCGTGACCCCACCCGATCGCCCGGCAAGACGACCCGGCTCGCCAACTCTCGCCCGCCGATGACGGCCGACGCGAGAAGAACGCCGCTCGACGCCGAGAAGGCGACGGTCCGCGCGGCGGCGCTGGCGCGGCGCGACGCGCTACCGGCCGAGCGGCGGGTGACGGCGGCCGCCGTGCTCGCCCGCCGGCCCTTGCCGGTGGCGGTTCCGCCGGCCGCGGTGGTGTCAGGATACGTGGCGATCCGCAGCGAGCTCGATCCGTTGCCGCTGATGCGCGCTTTCGTCGAAGCCGGCGCCTCGCTGGCCTTGCCGGTCACTCTTTCTCGCGGAAAACCGCTGGTGTTTCGCGCCTGGCGCGAGGGCGAGCCGCTCGACGAGAGCCGGTGGGGACTGTCCGAGCCGACCCCGGCGGCGCCCGAGGTCGCGCCCGACATCCTGCTGGTGCCGCTCGCCGCCTTCGACCGGCGCGGCCACCGCATCGGCTACGGCGCCGGCTTCTACGACCGCACCCTCGACGCGCTCCGGGCGAAAAAGCCGGTGGTGGCGATCGGGCTCGCTTTCGCGTGCCAGGAATGTCCGAGAATTCCGGTCGGACCCTTCGACGCACCCCTCGATCTCGTGCTAACGGAAACGGCGGTTCACGATTTCAGGCAGGTCAGGCGGGGCTGAGCTTTCCGTGCGCATTCTCTTCATCGGCGACGTGGTGGGCCGCAGCGGCCGCACCATCGTGAGCGAGCGGGTGCCGGCGCTGGTGCGCGACTGGGCGCTCGACTTCGTGGTGATCAACGGCGAGAACGCGGCCGGCGGCTTCGGCATCACCGAGCTGATCTATCACGACATGCTGGCCGCCGGGGCCGACGCCGTGACGCTCGGCAATCATTCGTGGGACCAGCGCGAGACGCTGGTGTTCATCGATCGCGCCGACAAGCTGGTGCGCCCGCTCAATTATCCGTCCGGCACGCCGGGCCGCGGCGCGGCGCTGGTCGAGGCGCGGAACGGCGCCCGCGTGCTGGTGATCAATTTGATGGGCCGCATCTTCATGGATCCGCTCGACGACCCGTTCCAGGCGGTCGAGCGCGAGATTTCCGCCTGCCCGCTGCGCGAGGCGGCCGACGCGATCGTCGTCGACATCCATGCCGAGACCACTTCGGAAAAGCAGGCGGTCGGCCATTTCCTCGACGGCAAGGCGAGCCTGGTGGTCGGCACCCACACCCATGCGCCGACCGCCGACCACCGCATCCTGCCGCACGGCACCGCCTTCATGACCGATGTCGGCATGACCGGCGACTACGACTCGGTGATCGGCATGGCCAAGGACGAGCCGCTCGGCCGCTTCCTGCGCCGCATCCCGCACGGCCGGTTCGAGCCGGCGATGGGGCCGGCGACGCTGTGCGGCATCGCGGTGGAGACCGACGACACGACCGGGCTCGCGAAAAAGGTCGCGGCGGTGCGGATCGGCGGGCCGCTCGAGCCGGCGCTGCCGGCCTTCTGGGCGTCACCCTTCTGACGCGTACGCCTCGCGGCGGCGGCCGAAACGCCGGCGCCGTCTTGCGGCGACCGGCCGAATGTGGCTTCTGCCGGCGTTGCGTTCCGCGCCGCCACGGGCGGCCGCGGGCCCGAACCGTTCTCGCGCCGCCGCCGCGGCGCTTCTTCCCCGTCGAGACGTCCTCCCCGTCGGGACGTCGAGGGGGCCCCGCGCTGACAGGACCGATCCATGGCCGGACATTCCCAGTTCAAGAACAT
This sequence comes from Rhodovulum sp. PH10, assembly GCF_000293785.1. Classification (GTDB taxonomy): domain Bacteria; phylum Pseudomonadota; class Alphaproteobacteria; order Rhizobiales; family Xanthobacteraceae; genus Rhodoplanes. The sequence continues at coordinate 58,074 of NZ_AKZI01000019.1, forward strand.
CATGCACCGCAAGGGCCGCCAGGACGCCCAGAAGTCGAAGCTGTTCGGCAAGCTCGCGCGCGAGATCACGGTGGCCGCCAAGCTCGGCACGCCGGACCCGGCGATGAACCCGCGCCTGCGCGCCGCGATCATCGCCGCCCGCGCGGAGAACATGCCGAAGGACAATATCGAGCGCGCCATCAAGAAGGCGGCCGGCGCCGACACCGAGAACTACGAGGAGATCCGTTACGAGGGCTACGGCCCGGCCGGCGTCGCGGTGATCGTCGAGGTGTTGACCGACAACCGCAACCGCACCGCCTCCGACGTGCGCTCCTATTTCACCAAATCGGGCGGCAACCTCGCCGAGACCGGCGCGGTGTCGTTCATGTTCGACCGGCTCGGCGTGATCGAGTACCCGCCCGAGATCGCCTCGGCCGACGCGATGCTGGAGGCGGCGATCGAGGCGGGGGCCGACGACGTCGCCTCCGACGAGGAAAGCCACGAGATCTTCGCCTCCCAGGAGACCTATCGCGACGTCGCCAAGGTGTTGGAGGAGAAGTTCGGCGAGCCGCGCAAGGCCGCACTCGTGTGGAAGCCGCAAAATACCATCACGGTCGACGACGAGGCGGCGGAGAAGCTGTTCAAGCTGATCGAGACGCTCGAGGAGCACGACGACGTGCAGAACGTCTATGCGAACTTCGAGGTGTCGGAAGCCGCAATGGCCAAGATGGGGGCGTGAGGACGCGCATGGCGCTTCCCGAGGCTCACCTCCTCGATGAGCTCGCGACCGCCTACGTGCAGGTTCTGGTGGCGGCGGCCGGATGGCCGGATGGCCGGAACAGGTAATACCGACGGCGGGCAGAGTTCGACCTCGTCCCGAGATCGGCACTTGTATGCTCAAGTCGGCTACAGCCGACCTGGGTGCCCGCGTCTCGAAGGACGAGGGCACTGCGCGGGCCTCGTCCTTCGAGACGTCGCCTTCGGCGCCCCTCAGGACGAGGTCATAGTTCCCCGCCGCTGGTATGAGGTCGTCGTCGCGGAGGCGCGCAGCGCCGTGCCCACATTTGCGTGCGAAAGTACGAAGGCGACGACCGCCGTGGGCACGCTCCGCTTTGCCCACCCTACGACGCCGATGCCGTGACTCCCGGCGGCGACCGTACATGGCCCGCCTGATCACCACGATAGCCTCCCGGCCGTAGCGATCACCGCCCCGAAAACTGCGGCTTGCGCTTCTCCTTGAAGGCGCGGAGCCCCTCGGTGTAGTCGGCGCTGTCGTAGACGATCCGGCGAAGGCCCTGCAGGCGCTCGAAGTCCTCCGGGCTGATCGCGTGGGCGCCCTCGAGAATGCGCAGCTGCTCCTTCATCACCGACACCGCCAGCGGCGAGTTTTCCGCGATCGCTTTCGCCAGCCCGTAGGTGAAGCTCTCGAGCTCGCCGGCCGGCACCAGATGGTTGATCATGCCGAGCCGCTCGGCCCGCGTGGCGTCGACCGGCTTTGCCGAGAACGCCATCTCGCGCACGATCCGCGCCGGCGCGGCGTTGAGGAAGGTCAGGAGGCCGGAGACGTTGTAGGGCACGCCGAGCTTGGCGGGCGTGATCGCGAAGGTCGCGCTCGGCGCGATCACGATGACGTCGCAGGCGAGCACCACCTCGCAGGCGCCGCCCCACACGCCGCCTTCCACCATCGCCAGCATCGGCGCGGGAAACTCGGCCACCGCGCGCACCAGGTGGCGCACCGGGTCGTCCCAGCCGAGCGGATCGCGGTGGGTCTCGGGCAGCGCGACGATGTCGTAGCCGGCCGACCACACCTTCACCCCGGGCGCCGCGCGCAGCACCACCGCCCGCAGCCGCGCCTCGCGAAACTCCGCCAGCGCCGCGCACACTTCGCCGATCAGCTCGCGCGACAGGGCGTTGCGTTTCTCCGGATAGTCGAGCGTCACCGTGCCCACGACGCCGTCGTGTGCGGCCTTGATCAGAGCCATCACAGGGATCCTCCGCGCGAGAGGTCGCGCGACGCGTCTCGTTATCAGATTCTCGGTGCCCGCGGCAGTGTCACGGCGCCGGCGCCGGGCGCTCGGCGGCCGGCAGGGCGGCGACGTAGACGCCGTAGTCGTCGCGCACGATCAGCACGTGGTCGCGCATCGCCGCGGCGGCGCCGTCGCGGTCGCCACGCACGATCGCCACCACCACCCGCTCGTGCTCGCCGTGCGAGGCGGCGAGCCGGCCGACCTCGCGCGCCGGGGCATGGCGAAAGGGCTGCAGCCTCGCGCGGGTCGCCCGGGTGAGGTCGGCGAGATAGTCGTTGTGGGCGCCGGCATGGATGGCGTCGTGCAGCCGCTCGTCGGCCTCCAGGAACTGGTGCGGGTCGCCGAGATGGACGAGGGCGCGCAGCTCCTCCTGCACCGCCTCGAGCGCGCGGCGCTCGGAGCCGGTCATCCGCTCGGCGGCGCGGGCGGCGCACAAGGCCTCGAGGTCGGCCATCGCCTCGAACATGCCGGCGATCTCCGCCTCGGTCGGGCGCGCCACCACCGCGCCGCGATGCGGCTTGGTGTCGATCAGCCCGCTCGCCGCCAGCTGGCGGATCGCCTCCCGCACCGGCGTGCGCGACACCTCGAAGCGGTGCGCCAGCTCGGTCTCGTCGAGCGCTGCGCCCGGCACCAGCGTGCCCTGGACGATCTCGTCGGCGATGCGGAGGCGAAGATCCTCGGCGAGCGTGCGGCGGGGGTCGTCCGGGAGGCTCATGGGGGCGGACCGCTCCTGGTCGTGGACCGAGCGGACATTTGACCATGCGGCCGCCTTGCATACAAGCGCCCGGACGGTGGTGAAAGATGCGCCATACCTACCCCTTCGGGTGGTCGTTTCCCGATCACTCGCCCGCCGGCTGCGTGCCGAGCCGGGCCCGCAGCGCCGCGAAGGCGGCCACCTGATCGGGATCGAGCGTCTTGTCCGGCCGGCGGCGGACGAACACCTTGAACATCGCCTCGCCGTCGCCGTCGAAGAACTGCACCGAGCAGCTCTCCCGCCCCATGAAGGGCCGCTGCACGAAGCCGATCGCAACGCACCGCTCGGCCTTGACGTGGCCGCCGATCGGGCCGTCGCCGTGCAGGTTGAACCAGCCGTGCGCCACCTCGCCGGGCGGAATTCTTCCGGAGCATTCCAGCACGATGTTCTGGGTGTGGACGATGAAGAGGACCTCGCCCCAGGAGGAGAGGTCGCGCATCACCTCGGCGAACGCGCTGCCGGGTGCGAAGGCGGCGTTGTCGGGCGGCAGCAGGCGGGTCGCGGCGAGCGTCGAGACGCCGTGCTCGCGGGCGAGCGCCTCCAGGACGCCGTCGGGATTTTTTGCGAGCCGCGCGGCGAGGGCGGCGCGGGGCTCGGAGGCGGTGGCGGCATCGGTCATGGCAAGACATCCTCGGTCGGGGCGGCCGTCGAAGCGGCCAAGATCGCGGCGGCATCGAGGGCGGCAAAAAAGCCGCCGGTGAGATTGGTGAGCCAGAAGGCGCCGGCGCGGGTGGTGGCGAAGGTGTCGCCGACGATCGTGCCGAGCCCGGCCGCCACCCAGTTCTCGACCAGCGGCGCGGCGGCGGCGCGAAAGCCGGGGGCGAGAGTTTCGATCGCCGAGAGATCCAGCGCACCGGCCTCCATGCCGCCGGTGACCGCCGCCTGGGCCGGATAGCGCGGCGGGTTCTTCGAGATGCCCTCGATGAACGGGCGGCCTTCGGCGCGCATCGCGCGGCGGCGGTCGATCTCGATCACGTTGCGCCAGCGATGGCCGTGCGCCTGCCCGCCGGCACCGGGGCCGAGCGGAATGCAGGGCAGCCCGCGCTTGATGCCGGAATTGTAGACGTTGCGCTCGCGCACCGAGCGGGCGAGATGCGACTGCGCGAGCGGCGCAAAGCCGCGCTCGGTCAGCCGCGCGAAGCCGGTCGCATAGGCGCGCGCCTGCTCCCGCAAGGTGGCTGCGGGCGGCAGCCGGCCGCTGTCGATCGCCGCGGCGAGCCGGCCGCCGCGCCACACGTTCAGCGCATAGAGCGTCGCCCCGTCGAGGCCGAGACTTGCCACCGTGTCGAGGTCGTGCGCCCAGGCCTCGTGGGTCTGGCCGGGCAGCCCGTACATCAGGTCGCAGACGATCGAGGCGCGGTCGAGCGCCACGAGCTCGGCCAGGAAGGCCGCCACCTCCGGCCCGCCGAGCTTTCGCCCGAGCCGCTTCCGCACCCCGGTGTCGAACGTCTGCACGCCGAGCGAGACCCGCGTCACGCCGGCGTCGAACGCGGCAAGGGCCTTGTCGCGACCGAAGTCGAAGGCGCGACCCTCGAGCGTCACCTCGCAGTTTTCCGCGAGCGGCAGCATCGCCTTCAGCCCCGCCACCAGCCGGGCGAGCGGCTTTGCCGGCAGCGCGGTCGGGGTGCCGCCGCCGAGATAGACCGCGACGATCGGCGCCGAGGCGACCAAGGGCGTTTCCGCCTTCTCGGCGACCTCCGCGAGCAGATCGTCGACGAAGGCGTCGGCGACGTCGGGCCGCCACACGTTCTGGAAGAAGCCGCAAAAGAGGCAGTGGTTCTGACAGTAGGGGACGTGCAGATAGACGATCGCCGGCTCCTTGCGCGGCGTCGCCAGGATCTCGGCATAGACGGCCTCCGCGCGCTCCGGCGCGACCGGCGTGCTGCCACGCCAGGGCGGCGCGAACTCGCGGCCGGAAAACGCCTCGGTGAGCGGGTCGCGGCCGGGCGGCACCAGGAAGGCGGCGAGCGGCTGCGGTGGCGAGGAGGGATGGTCGCGGCGGCGCGGCGGCGATTCGTCCCGGGTTCTTTCCTCGGCGGTGGCGGTCATCGTCCCCTCCGGTCGGTGGAGCCGCGCGGGCGCGGCGCGATCATGTGCGGCAGCACGCAGGGCAGCCCGGCCGGCACGGCGCAGCCCGCGACGTCGACCTCGAACACCCGCGCCAGCATGTCGGGGGTCACCACGCTGCGCGGCGGGCCGTCGGCGGCGATCCGCCCGCGATGGAGCACGATCACCCGGTCGGCGAAGGCGGCGGCGAGATTGAGGTCGTGCAGCACCGCGACCACCGCCGTCCCGGCGTCCGCCCGCGCGCGGGTGGCGGCGACGAAGTCGATCTGGTGGCGCAGATCGAGCGCGGCGGTCGGCTCGTCGAGCAGCAACAGGCCCGGCCCGTTGTCCCGCTCGCCGCGGAAAAGCTGCACCAGCACGCGGGCGAAATGCGCACGATGCTGCTCGCCGCCCGACAGCGTCGTGACGATACGGTGCCGGAAGCTCTCGAGATCGACCGCGGCGAGGGCGGCGTCGACCAAGGGGTCGGCGGCGCGGCGGTCGTCGCCCGCCCCCATCCGCACCACCTCCTCGACGGTGAACGGGAAGGCGACGCCGACGCTCTGCGACAGCACCGCGCGGTGCCCGGCGAGCTTTCGCGGCGAGTAGTGCGCGACGTCTTGGCCCTTCAACAGCACACGGCCGTAAGCGGGCTTCGCGTCGCCGGACAGGACGCGCAGAAGCGTCGACTTGCCGGCGCCGTTCGGGCCGACGATCGCCACCGTCTCGCCGGCGCCGACCGCCATCGACACGCCGTCGAGAAGGATCGCGCGGCCGGCGCGGACGCCGACGTCTCTCGTCTCGATCACGATGCTCACAGGCCCACCACGGCGCGCTGGCGCAGCAGGAGAAACAGGAAGAACGGCGCGCCGAGCAGCGCCGTGACGATGCCGACCGGAAGCTCCGCCGGGGCGACCAGCGTGCGCGACAAGGTGTCGGCCGCGAGCATCACCAGCCCGCCGAACACGATCGAGGCCGGCAGCAGCGTGCGGTGCGCCGGGCCGATGACGAGGCGCAGCAGATGCGGCACGACGATGCCGACGAAGCCGATCACGCCGGCGACCGCGACCGCCGCGCCGGCGGCAGCGGCCACCAGCACGATCGCGAACCGCTTCAGGCTTTCCACCGGAACGCCCATGTGGAACGCATCCGCCTCGCCGAGCACCAGGAGGTCGAGGCCGCGGGCGATCACCGGCAGCGCCACCAGCACCGCGAGGCAGAACGGGGCGATCGCCAAAACCTTCGGCCAGGTGGCGCCGGCCAGCGACCCGAGCGTCCAGAAGGTGATGTCGCGCAGCTGCTGGTCGTCGGCGACGAACACCAGGAGGCCGATGCCGGCCGACGCCAGCGCCCCGACCGCGAGGCCGGCGAGCAGGAGGGTGGCGATCGAGGTGCGGCCGTCGCGGGTGGCGATGCGGTAGAGGAGCCCGGTGACCGCGAGCGCGCCGAGAAAGGCGGCGATCGGCAACCCCTCGACGCCGAGCGCGCCGTGCAGCACGACGTCGCCGAACACGATGGTGACGGCGGCGGCGAGGCCGGCGCCGGGCGAGATGCCGACCAGCGCCGGGTCGGCCAGCGGGTTGCGGAAGAGGCCCTGCAGGATGGTGCCGGCGACCGCCAGCAGCGCGCCGACCGCGACCGCCATGACGATGCGCGGCAGCCGGATCGACAGGAGAATGAGCTGGTCGCGCGCCGCCTCCCGGGCGGCCTCCGCGGTACCGGCGTCGCCGAGCCCGAGCGCGGCGATCAGCCGCGCGGGCGGGATGCCGGCGGCGCCGACCGCAGCGGAGGCGACCGCTGCCGCGGCCAGCAGGGCCGCGAGCGTGGCGATCACCACCCAGGGTCGGCCGCGAAGGCCGGGCGGACCGGCGGGGCGGCTCGGTGCCGCGACGGCGGCGGAGGGACCGGCCAGCGCGGTCATTTCACGCAGGCCTTCACCGCGGCGTCGTGGCGGGCGGCGAGCGCGTCGCTCGCCGGCGTGCCGTAGAGGCGGGCGGCGAGGTCGCGGGCGGCGAGCGCGGTGCGCGGGCCGAAGCCGAGCAGATACTGGCCGTCCATGCCGATCAGCCGCTTGTTCGCCGCCGCCGGCGTCATGCCGAAGGCGGGGCGCGAGAAGACATCGTCGGCGGTGATCACCGCGCCGGGACGCTCCATCGTGAGGATCACGTCGGGTTTCGCCGCGATGATCGCCTCGTCGCCGACCGGCTTGTAGCCGGTGAGGTCGGCGAGCGCGTTCTCGGCGCCGGCGAGCGCGATGATGCCGTCGGCGGCGGTGTCGCGCCCGGCGACCATCGTCCGGCCGCCGGCGAACGACAGCACGAACAGCACGCGGGCGGGCTTTCCAGTCGCCTTGCGCTCCGCCGCGAGCGCGGAAAAATCGTCGCCGACGACGCCGGCCAGGCAGTCGCCGCGCGCCGGCTCGCCGATCGCCGCGGCGATCAGCCGGATCTTTTTCACGATGCCCTCCGCGGAGGCGTCGTCCGGCACCTGCACGAACGGCACCTCGGCGCTTTCCAGCACCGCCACCGCCTCGGCCGGACCGGAGCCCTTCGACGCCAGCACCACGCTCGGCCGCATCGCCAGAATGCCCTCCGGCGACAGGCGGCGCATGTAGCCGACGTTCGGCTTCTCCTTCAGCGCGCGCGGCGGATAGAGGCTCGAGGTGTCGACCGCGACGACGTCCGCCTCGCGGCCGAGCGCGTAGAGGATTTCCGTCACCGCCCCGCCGATCGAGACGATCCGGCCGGCGTCGGCGACGGTGACGGTGCGGCCGCCGGCGTCGGTGACGGTCGCCGGCCCGGCGGCGAAGCCCGGCGCGGCGGGCAGCGCGAGCAGCAGCACCGCCCCCGCGACGGCCGGGCGCAAACGGGCGAGGCATGAAAAATGCGGGCGCATGGCGGCCTCACTTGGTCAGGATCAGCTTGTTCTGTGCGGTCAGTCGCAATCGGTACGTATCGGTTCCGTGCACGATCATGATTTCGCGGGTCGCGACGAACAGGTCGCGGCTCTCCAGCCGGTCGCGAACGATGTCGATCCGACGCACGGTCTCTGGGTCGTCTCGGGTCGCCCCCGAGGTGATCGGGGAGCTCGAAGGCCGATCGGCATGCTTCATCTCGGATTCCGGACAGTTTATTTGCGGTTTTCTTGGGTTGGCCGGTTGTTTGGAGCGGTTATAGATTAGATTGTTCTTTCATTGGAGCCCTTCCAATCTGTAAACAGCTTCACTTGACGTGCCGTAATACAGTCGAGTACCAAAGGCAAGTACTCGACATGGCGCAGCTTCGAGCCGCACGGATCGCCGCAGGGAGCCGTCCCTCGGCTGCTCCGAACGGTTTCGAGGCAACGCCTCAGCCAGCCAGCGTGCCGCCCCGGCCCTCCCGGACGGCGCGTCCGCCAGCCCGTGACGAAAAACTCAGAACCAACGGGACGCGGGGGCTCACATGGCTGGACGGACGAGCGCGGGGGCGCTTCTTTCGGGCGCATCGACGATCGCACTGATCGTGACGGCGGGACTGGTGACGACGGGATCGGTGGGGCCGGCTGCGGCGCAGACCCAGTCGCTCGACCCGATCACGGTGGTGGCGAGCAAGACCGAGGAGCGGGCGATCGACGCGCTCGCCGCGGTCTCGACGCTGCGCCAGGAGGAGATCGACCGGATCCTGCCGAAGCGCCTGTCGGACCTCCTGATCGCGGTGCCGGGCGTGACCGTGCAGGACCGTGGCGACGATCCCTCGACCGCGATCAACATCCGCGGCCTGCAGGATTTCGGCCGCGTCGCGGTGGTGGTCGACGGCGCCCGTCAGAACTATCAGCGCTCCGGCCACGGCGCGAACGGCTCGTTCTATCTCGACCCCGAGCTGATCGGCGGCGTCGACATCGTGCGCGGCCCGACCGCCAACATCTACGGCTCGGGCGCGATCGGCGGCGTCGCCGCCTTCCGCACGAAGGATTTCGCCGACGTCGTCCGGCCCGGCCAGACCTGGGGGATCGAGACCCACACCCAGGGCGGCCTCAACGGGCCGAGCGGGCTCGCCTCCGCCTTCGGCGGCTACCAGCCATCGCCCAATGTCGACGTCTTCGCCGGCGGCAGCTTCAAGAGCCAGGGCAATTACGACGACGGCAACGGCGACGAGGTGCTGAACTCCTGGAACCGCACCGGCAGCGCGATCGCCAAGGTGACGGTGCGCCCGGCCGACGGCCACGAGGTGAAGCTCTCCGGCATCTTCCAGAATTTTCGCTACGACGCCGGCCAGCCGACGCGGGCGGCGGGCACCGGCACCTCGGTCTATGCGACCGACCTGACCAACATCACCACCGGCCTGCGCTGGCGCTTTCAGCGGCCCGACCAGCGACTGATCGACTGGGACGCCAACGTCTACTGGAACCGCACCGACTCGCAGCAGGTGAAGACGCTGCACACGGCCTCCAGCGCCAACGCCTCGCTGTGCGGCACGGGCGTCGCCGGCAACCCGATCAGCGGCTGCGTCGGCGACGAGCGCTCCTACGTGCTCGACACGGTCGGCTTCGACGCCAACAACACCAGCCGGTTCGACGCGCTCGGCCTCGCCCATGCGATCACGATCGGCGGCGACGCCTTCCGCGACGAGGTCGACACCACCGACCAGACCGGCAACTCCAACATCACCACGCCGGGCGGCGACCGCACCGTCGGCGGCGCCTTCGTGCAGCTCAAGAGCACGTATGACGAGTGGGTCGAGGTGATCGCCGCGGCGCGCTACGACAGCTACGAGCTCAACGGCCTCGGCACCTCCACCTCGGGCGACCGGGTGTCGCCGAAGATCACCCTCGGCATCACGCCGATCACCGGCTTCACGCCGTATGCGACCTATGCCGAAGGCTATCGCGCGCCCGCGCTGACCGAGACGGTGATCGCCGGCGCCCACGCCGCGCCGAGCGCGGGCTTTCCCTCGTTCCTGCTGTTCGACTGCCCGGACGGCACGACCGGCATGTTCTGCTTCATCCCGAACCCGAACCTACGGCCGGAGATCGGCAAGACCAAGGAGATCGGCGTCAACCTGAAATACGACGACGTGTTTCTTCCCGGCGCGACCTTCCGCGGCAAGGTCAACGTGTTCAGGAACGACGTCGACGATTACATCGAGCTGGTCGGCTTCGGCCCGGTGCGCGCCGACAATCAGTTCTATCAATATCAGAACATCGCCCAGGCGCGCATCGAGGGCGTCGAGCTCGAGACCATGTACGACGCCGGCCGCTGGTTCGTCGGCATCGCCGCCCAGCATCAGCGCGGCGAGAACCGCGAGACCGGCGAAGGCTTGATCAACGTCCAGCCCGACAAGGTGGTGACGACGATCGGCGCCCGCTTCCTCGATCGCAAGATCACGACGATGGTGCGGTGGGCGGCGGTCGGCTCCAACGACGACCTGCCGTCGGGCTACCTGCCGGCCGACTCCTACAATCTGGTCAACGTCTATCTCGGCTACCAGCCGACCGAGGACGTGCTGATGAGCTTCGCGATCGACAATCTGCTGAACGAGTACTACCGGCCCTACCCGATCGCCGGCACCTCGCTCGACACCGCCCAGAAGGATCTCCTGTGGTCGGCGCCGGCGCCGGGCATGACCTTCAAGGGCTCGATGAAGATCAAGTTCGGGAGCTGATTCCTCTGCTCCGGTGAAAGTCCCCCGATGACCCGCTCGCGCTCCCGCTCCTCGACGCCGCCAGCGTCGCTCGACGTCGTCCCCGCCCGTATCCTCGACCATCCCGAAGGAACGGGCGGGGCGGCGCCGAGTGTGGAGCTGCCGCGCGACCCGCCGGATGCGGACGCCGGCAACGTGGTCTCGCTCGCGCACGTGAGAGCCGGGCGGAACCATGCCGGCGGGGGGACGCCGCCCCCGATGGCGTCCCCCACCCCCGACGACCGGCCGGCGCCGCCGGGGGCGCGCGGAAACGCGTCGCACCGCACGCTGGCGCTGACGCTGTGCTCGGCGGTGCTGCACGGCGCGGTGCTGGTGGCCTTCGCCCGCCAGCCGCCGCCACAGGCCTCGATCGGCATCGAGGTGGTGTCGGTGGAGATGGTGGTCGGCGCCGACCAGCTCGCCGGCCTCGCCGAGCAGCCGGGGGATTCGGAGGCGTCGAGCGCCGCCTCGGCGGGCGAGCCTTTGCCGGAGCCGCAGGAGACGGCGGCGAGCGAGCCGGACACCACCGACATCGCCAAAGCCGAGACGGCTCCCGACGCGACTCCCGAGCAGGCTCTCGAGCCGACGCCCGAAGAGCCCCGGGAGACCGCCGAGCAGCCGCCGGAGTTTCAGGAGCCGGTGGAGACCGCCGAGGCGCCGGCCGAGCCGGAAACCCGACCCGAGCCGCAGGTCGCCGAGGCGCCCGCGCCCGACACCGAGCCGGAACCCGTACGAGAAGCAACCGCAACGACACCGGAGCCCGACCTGCCGCCGCCGCCGGAGCCGGCCCCCGTCGTGCTCGACGAGGAGGCGCCGGAGCGCACCGCCAGCGTGCCGGAGCAAAAGCCCGCGCCGGCCGAGACCGCGGTCGCCGAGACCGTGCAGGCCGAGACCACCCCGACCGAGCGCGCCGAGGCGGTGCCGCCGCTGCCGCGTGCCGCTCCCGCCGCCCGGCCCGAACCTTCCGTCGCCAAGCCTTCCGTCGCCAAGCCTCCCGTCTCGAAGCCGAAGCCGGTCGTGACGAAACCGCGGCCGAAAACCCGCACCGCCGTGCGGGCCGATCGCGGCCCGCCGCAGCGCACCCGCAGCGCCGCCAGCACGGCCTCGACCGCGGCGAGCGGGATCGGCCGCGGCCGCTCCGACCTCACCACCAACTACCGCGGCCTGGTCGCGGCGCATCTCGCCCGCCACAAGCGGTTCCCGGCCGAGGCGCGCGCCGCCGGCCGCTCCGGCAGCACCAGCGTCACCTTCTCGATCGACGGCGCCGGCCGGGTGGTGTCGGTGCGGCTCGGCCGCTCGTCCGGCATCCCGAGCCTCGATCAGGAGACCGTCGCGATGGTGCGCCGCGCCTCGCCCTTCCCGCCGCCGCCCGGCGGCCAGCAGGTGAGCTTTTCGGTGCCGGTCGGCTTCCACCTGCGTTAGGCTTTTGGTCGCCGTCGCCGCCGGCCGGCCCGGTGTCCGCCGGACCCGGCCGGCGGTTTCGCGCGACCATCCGTTTCGGCGGCCCGATCCCCGGGCGTGCGACACCAGAGGAGACCCCCGATGTACATCGCCATGAACCGCTTTCGCGTGAGGAAGGGCAGCGAGCAGGCGTTCGAGCAGGTGTGGGCGAGCCGCGAGACATATCTCGACCGGATGCCCGGCTTCGTCGAGTTCCACCTGCTGAAAGGTCCCGAGGCCGAGGACCACACGCTCTATTCGTCGCACACCGTGTGGCAGAGCAAGGCGACCTTCGAGGCCTGGACCAAGTCGGAGGAATTTCGCGCCGCGCACGCCCGCGCCGGCAACGAGCGGACCGGTCCGCTCTATCTCGAGCACCCGCAATTCGAGGGCTTCGAGGTGCTGCAGACGGTGCGTCCGCGCGAAGCTTCCGCAGCGTGAGAAATCGCGCGGGCCGGACGTGCCACGGGACGTCCGGCCCGCATTCTCCGGCATTCGGCCGGTATTGGAGCCCTCGCTTTAATCGATTGTTTCCGCATCCCTGCAACCATCGCGGTTGATTTCGCTCGAGGGCAGGGACCGCAACGATGCTCGACCAGGACGTCTCGCCGCCGATCGCCGACGACCGCAGCGAGCCGAGTGCCCGACCGACCGTGCTCGTGGTCGACGACGACACGGTGCACCGGATGATCCTCACCAAGGTGGCGACGCGGGTCGGCTGGTCGGCCACCGGGGCGGCGACCTACGAGGAGGCGGTGGCGCTGATCGGCGCCAACGCCTACGACCTGATCACGCTCGATCTCACGCTCGGCCGGCGCGGCGGCGTCGAGGTCCTGCACGCGCTGGCGGCGATCGGCTCGGCGACGCCGGTGCTGATCGTGTCGGCCTCGCCCGAGGCGATCCGCGAGGAGAGCGCCGGCGTCGGCAACGTCTTGAGCCTCAACGTGTGCGGCTCGCTCGCCAAGCCGGTCGATCTCGTACGGCTGCGGCAGGTGCTGTCGGGCTTGCGCGAGCGCAGCACCATCGGCCTCGCGCCGGTCGCCGCACCGACCTTTCGGTAGTCCCGTGGACCCGTCCGACGACCACGGCGGGCCGGCGACGGCACCGCCGCCCGCGCGCCCGTCGCTCGCCTCGCCGTCGCTCGCCCCGCCGCCGCTCCCGCGTCGCGGCCGGCCGCTCGCGGCACTCGCCGCCGGCACCGCGGTGCTGATCCTGGCGATCGCGCTGATGAACGCGCTGGTGCTCGGCCATCTGCGCGAGAGCGCGCTCGCCGCCGCCGAGGAGCGGCTCGGCCGGCGCAGCGCGGCGCTCGCCGAGCAGGCCGACCAGGCGCTGAAATCGATCGACCTGATCCTCGCCGAGGTCGCCGAGCACGTCGCGGATCGCGACATCACCACCCCCGACGACTTCCGCCGGCGGCTCGGCACCGAGGCGACCCACCGGCTGCTCGGCCGCAAGCTCGCCGGGCTGCCGCAGCTGCGGGCGCTGTCGCTCGCCGGCGTCGACGGCGATCTGGTGGTCTCCTCGCGGATGTGGCCCAATCCGCCGCTCAACCTCGCCGACCGCGGCTATTTCCGCCAGATGAAGGCGCGCGGCGGCGCTGCCGTGTTCGTCGGCGCGCCGGTGCAGAGCCGGTTCGACGCGAGCTGGATCTTCGGCCTGCACCGCCGCATCGAGGCGCCCGACGGATCGCTGATCGGCATCGCCTCGGGCATCGTCTCGCTCGACTATTTCGAGACCTTCTACCGCGCGCTCGCCGCCTCCGCGGCCGACACCTTCGCGCTCCTGCGGCGCGACGGCGTGCTTCTGGTGCGCCATCCGGCGGTCTCGCTGCTCGGCGACACGGACCCGATCCCGATCGACGCGCCGACGGCGGCGCGCGGCCGCGGCCCGCTCGACGGCGCCGACCGCCTCTGGGCGGTGCGCCCGCTGCGCACCCATCCGCTCGCCATGGTCGCCAGCACCACCACCGAGCAGGCGCTCGCCGACTGGCGGTCGATCGCCCGGCTGTCGCTCGTCCTGTCGGCGCTCGCCGCGCTGGTGGTGACCGGCGCGGCGGTCGCGCTCGGCCTGTGGTGGCGCGCCCGCACCGGCGCCGAGGAAGCCCGCCTCGCCCGCGCCGAGGCCGAGCGCGCGCTCGCCGCGGCGACCGGCCGCGAGCAAGCGACGCGGCGTCTCGGTCCGGGCCGCGAGAGCCGTCCCCCGCTTCCCGCGCTGCACGACATCGCCGCCGCGCTGCTCGGCGGCGACCTCCGGCCCGAAGAGACCGCCGCGCTGCCGGTGCAGATGCCGTCCGCGCAAGCGCCGGGCGAGCAGGTGCCGTTCGCGCCCGACGCGCTGGTCGAGGAGGTGCTCGCCGCGGTTCGCCGGCGCGGCGTCGCCGCCTGCGTCGCGCTGCGCGGCGAGCTCGAGGCGGCGGTGCCGCCGGTGCTGATCGGCGAGCCGGCGATTCTCCGCGACGCGCTGAAGGAGCTGCTCGCCACCGCGGTCGCCGTCACCACGCGCGGCGAGGTTCGGCTCGGGGTGCGCTGCCTGTCGCGCATCGGCGAGACGGCGGCGATCGAGTGGTCGATCCGCTCGACCGCCGCGGCCGCGGCGGCCGTCGCGGCCTGGCGCATCGTGCGGCCGCCCGCTGCCGATCGCGGCGCCGGCGATCCGGCCCCGACGTCCCCGAGGGGCGAGCTCCCCGATCTCGCCGGCTGCCGCGCGGCGATCGCGCGGATGGGCGGCGAAATCGACCTGTCGCCGCCCGACGGCGAGGGATTCGCGATCCGCATCCGCCTCGCGCTCGGCTGGGCCGACGCGGCGCCGCTCGCCCAGCGCGCCGAGCGGGCGGCGGCCGCCGCCCTGCAGGCCCGCCTCGCCGCCCGCGACCGGCCGCTGCGCGTGCTGATCGCCGAGGACAATCCGACCGGCCAGCTCGTCCTGGTGCGGATGCTCGCCGAGTTCGCCCTGGTGCCGCGGCTGGTGGCCGACGGCGCCGGGGCGGTCGAGGCGACCGCGCACTTCCCGTTCGACCTCGTGCTGATGGACGTGCGGATGCCCGATCTCGACGGGCTCGCCGCCACCCGGGCGATCCGCGCCCGCGGCGGCGACCACGCGACCATGCCGATCATCGGCGTCACCGCCGCCGCCACCCCCGAGGACGTCGCCGCCTGCCGTGCCGCCGGCATGACCGCGGTGGTCGGCAAGCCGGTGCGCAAGCAGACGCTGGTCGAGGCGGTGCATGCCGCGCTCGCCGACGATCCCGCCGAGGCGTTCGCCGCCACCGCCCTCGCCGCGCCCTCGGCCGAGATCGTCGCCCAGGATCGCGCCACCATCGCCCTGCTGGTCGAGGAGATCGGCGAGGAAGGCACCCGTCTCGCCGTCGACCTGTTCGTCGGCGACACCGAGGCGCGTCTCGCCCGCCTGCGGGCGCTGTCGCCGACCCGCGAGCGGCGCACCGTGATGCGCGAGGCGCACACCCTGAAAGGGGCCGCCGGCACGCTCGGCCTGCGGGGCCTCGCAGCGCTCGCCCGCGAGCTGGAATGGGCCGCCGGCACCATCACCCCGGCGGAGTATCTGGCGCTGCTCGATCGGCTCGACGCCGGCTACGCTCGGGCGCGCCGCAGCCTCGCCGACGCGATCGCGGCGATCCGGACCGCCGCCTGAGCCCCCGAGTCGCGCCTCGGGCGCGAACGATTCACCGGCCGCAAACCATGTCCGCCGCTTTTCCCGCGCCGCCATCGGCGCGACGCACGGCCCGGGCAGGCAAGGGAAAGGCAAGATTTGCGATGCTACACGGGGGCACCGGCCCCCGCCCCGTCACGGCGGGCCGAGCCCGCGGATCGGCGGGTGCGGCCGAGCGGGCGACGGGAGCGAGACGGACGGTTTCGATGGCACGACTGCGCGACAGGCTCGACCGGCTCGCCCGCAACGGGGTGATCGTGGTCGCCACCGCGGCGGCGGTGGTGCTCGCCGTGCTCGCCTATCTGGTCTTCTCGCTGCGTGCCGCCCAGGCCGCCGGCCCCGACGTGCTGCTCGCCGCCACCGTCGCCACCGCCCTCACCGCCGCCGCCTGCGGCGCCCTCGCCCCGCTGGTGCGGGCGAACCGCGCGCTGCGCCACGAGGTCGGCCGGCTGGAGGAGCGCATCGAGGCCTTGTCCGATGCCCAGTGGGAGCTGCGCGAATCCGAGGAGCGGGCGCGCAGCTTCGTCGAGATGCAGGGCGACGTGGTGGTCCGCCGCGACGCCGAGCACTGCGTCACCTATGTCAACGACGCCTGGTGCACGCTGGCGGGCGCCGAGCGCGGCGCGCTGCTCGGCCGGCCGTTCGCGCCGCCGGTGGTGGAGACCGGCCCGGTCACGGCGCGCCCCGACGGCATCCGCACCTTCGAGCAGGCGATCGCCACTCCCGCCGGCCCGCGCTGGATCGCCTGGCGCGAGATTTTGGTGCGCAGCTTCGGCGCGACCGAAACGCAGGCGGTCGGCCGCGACGTCACCGACCGGGTGACGGCCGAGCGGGCGCTCGCCGAGACCCGCGAGCGGGCCGACGCCGCGAGCCGCGCCAAGAGCCGGTTCCTGGCGATGGTCTCGCACGAGATCAGGACGCCGCTCAACGGCATCCTCGGCATGACCGACCTCCTGCTCGACACCCCGCTGTCGCCCGAGCAGGGCGCCTATGCCAAGGCGGTGAAGACCTCCGGCCGCGCGCTGCTGACGCTGATCGAGGACATGCTCGACTTCGCCAAGATCGAGGCGGGAAAGCTCGAGCTGGTCGCCCGGCCGTTCCGCCTCGCCGCGGTGGTCGAGGAGGTGGTCGAGCTGTTGGCGCCGCGCGCCCACGACAAGGGGATCGAGATCGCCGCCTTCGTCGATCCGCGCCTCGCCGACCCGGTGATCGGCGACGACGCGCGGCTGCGGCAGGTGCTGCTCAATCTCGGCGGCAACGCGGTGAAGTTCACCGCCGAAGGCAGCGTGGTGATCCTCGCCGAGCCCGGCGCGCGCGTGGGCGAGATCGCCCTCGAGGTGCGCGACACCGGCATCGGCATCGCCGCGGAGGCGCAGGCGCGCATCTTCGAGGAGTTCGAGCAGGCCGACGGCGGCGCCGCGCGCAAGCACGGCGGCAGCGGGCTCGGCCTCGCGATCTCGCGGCGGATCGTCGAAGGCATGGACGGCGCGATCGCGGTCGACAGCGCGCCCGGCGACGGCGCGCGCTTTCGCGTGACGGTGCCGCTGCCGGCGGCCCCCGGCCTCGCCCGCGCGCCGGAGCCGACGCCCGACCTCGCCGGGACACGGGTCGCGATCGTCACCACGAATCCATCGGCCGCCGAGCCCGTGGTCCGCCATCTGTCCGCCTGGGGCGCGTCCGTGCGGGTGGTCGCGCCCGACGCGGCCGATGCCTCGCTCGTCGATCCGGCGGTCGGCACGGTGGTGGTCGACCGGGCGATCGGCCCCGCGGCCGCCGCAGCGATCGCGTCGACAACGCCGCCCGCCGGCCAGCGCCGCATCGTGATGCTGCGGCCGAACGAGCGCGGCGAGCTGACCGACTTCTTGGCGCACGGGTTCTCCGACTATCTGGTGAAGCCGGTGCGGACCGCCTCGCTCGCCGGCCGGCTCGGCGCCCCGGCGCCGGGGACCGCTGGTCCGGCCACCGCGCCGACCCTGGTGCCGGACCCCGCCGCCGCCGGCTGCCGGGTGCTGGTCGCCGAGGACAACGACATCAACGCCCTGCTGGTGCGCGCGCTGCTCGAGCGGATGGGCCACCGCCCGACCCTGGTCGGCGACGGCGCCGCCGCGGTCCTCGCCTGGGAGGCCGCGGTGTCCGCCGGCATGCCCTATGCGCTGGTGCTGATGGATCTGCACATGCCGGGGATGGACGGCTTTGCCGCCACCG
Source organism: Rhodovulum sp. PH10 (assembly GCF_000293785.1). Taxonomy (GTDB): domain Bacteria; phylum Pseudomonadota; class Alphaproteobacteria; order Rhizobiales; family Xanthobacteraceae; genus Rhodoplanes. The sequence continues at coordinate 75,851 of NZ_AKZI01000019.1, forward strand.
CCCGCATCCGCGCCCGCGAGGCCGAGACCGACCGCGCCCGCACGCCGGTCCTGGCGCTCACCGCCGACGCCGCCCCCGAGGAGCCCGACGCGGTGCGCGCCGCCGGCCTCGACGGCCTCCTGGTCAAGCCGCTCGACCGCGACCGCCTGAGCGTGGTGATCGGCGACGTGCTCGCCCGCGTCGGCCTCGCCGCCTGAACGGCCTTTCCTTCGCTCGTTCCGCCCCGGCCGCAGCGCCGCTCCGCGCCGGCTGCGTCCGGCTGGGTCCGGCGGTGCTCACGAACAATCATTTTGTGACGAGCCCGGATTTGTGTCACAAATCCGTGTCCCGGCCATGCTTAGTGGACTGACCGGCACGTGGACTCGATTTTTTCAGACGTGCCGATCGGAGGCGCCGATTTGCTGTCCGATCTCGGGAGCCACAGATGCAGACCCGCGTCCGCGACCAGTCGCCCGTTCGCCTGTTGGATCGTTTTCGTCCGCACCGCACCCCCGCCGGGGTGCCGAAGCTCGCCGCGCTGAAGGCGTTCGGCGGCCTGCGGGTCTCCGACCCGCGGCTGTCGCGCACCGGCGAGACGCTCGGCCGGATCGGCGCACTCGAGGTGCGCCTCGCCCACCGCGCCTGCGAGATCCGGCAGGCGCAGCGGCTGCGCTTCGACGTGTTTTATCAGGAAATGTCGGCGGTCGCCCATCCGGCGACGCTGCTCGCCCGCCGCGACGTCGACCCGTTCGACGCCGTGTGCGACCATCTCCTGGTGCTCGATCACGCCGCCCCGCCGACCCGCCACGGCCCGGCGGTGGTCGGCACCTATCGGCTGCTCCGCCAGGAGATCGCCGAGCACTGCGGCGGCTTCTACACCGCCGGCGAGTACGACATCGCGCCCTTGATCGCCCGCCACGGCCATCTGCGCTTCCTCGAGCTCGGCCGCTCCTGCGTGCTGCCGGCCTATCGCAACAAGCGCACCGTCGAGCTTCTGTGGCACGGCATCTGGACCTATGTGCTGCGCCACAAGGTCGACGTGATGATCGGCTGCGCCAGCCTCGAAGGCACCGATCCCGACAAGCTGGCGCTGCCGCTGTCGTTCCTCCACCACTACGCCCACGCCCCCGAGGAATGGAACGCCCGGGCGCTGCCGGCGCGCTGGGTGTCGCTCGCCCGGATGGCGAAGGAGGAGGTCGACCCCAAGGCGGCGCTGCACGCTCTGCCGCCGTTGGTGAAAGGCTATCTCCGGCTCGGCGCGGTGATCGGCGACGGCGCGGTGGTCGACCGCCAGTTCGGCACCACCGACATTCTGGTGATCTTGCCGGTGAGCGCGATCAACACCCGCTATATCGGTCATTTCGGTGCCGGAGCGGAGCGCCACGCCGCGTGAGAAAGCGGCCTCGCGACGTGATCGTGAGTAGCGAGTAGCGAGTAGCGTGCGCACCAAACGGGAAAATTTGCGCACCACCGGCCGACGCGAGGGATGCGTGGGCACGGCGCCTTGCGCCTCTGCCCACCCTACGGCGTTCGGTGAGCGAGTAGCGAGTAGCGTGCGCAGAGCGACGCGGGCGCACCACGGCGCCCGTCCTCACAAGAAGCTCATCGGATCGACATCGATCTCGCGTTTCAGATCGCCAGTTGCTTTCGGTGCACGGCCGAGCCAATCGCGCAGATAGCCCGACAGATCGAGAGCGCGCGGCGCCTTCACCAGCAGGCGATAGCGGTGGCGGCCGCGCAAGAGCGACACCGGCGCCTCGGCGGGACCGAGCACCCGCACGCCCTCCGCCCGCGGCGCCATGCCCGCGAGCTTCCGCGCATGCCCCTCCGCCGCCAGCCGATCTTTTGCCGAGACGACGATGGCGGCGAGCCGCCCGAACGGCGGATAGCCGGTCCTCTCCCGCGCCGCGATCTCGGTGCCGTAAAAGGCCTCGCGGTCGCCGGCGACCAAGGCCTTCATCACCGGATGCTCCGGCTGATGCGTCTGCACGAAGCCGACCCCCTGCCCCGCCTCGCGCCCGGCCCGCCCCGCGACCTGATTGAGCAGCTGAAAGGTCCGCTCGGCGGCGCGCGGATCACCATTGGCGAGGCCGAGATCGGCATCGACGATGCCGACCAGGTTGAGCCGCGGAAAATGATGCCCCTTGGCGACCAGCTGGGTGCCGACGATCACGTCGACCCGGCCCTCCTCGATCGCGGAAATCTCCTCGCGCAAAGTCTCGACCGAGGTGAGGAGATCGCTCGACATCACCAGCACGCGGGCGTCGGGAAACAGCTTTCCGACCTCCTCCTCGAGCCGCTCGACGCCGGGGCCGCAGGCGACGAAGCTCTCTTGCGCCTCGCAGTTCGGGCACACGGTCGGCGTCGGCTGCGAGTAGCCGCAGTGATGGCAGACGAGCTTGCGCTGAAAGCGGTGGTCGACCAGCCAGGCGTCGCATTGCGGGCAGGAGAAGCGGAAGCCGCAGGCGCGGCACAGCGTCAGCGGCGCATAGCCCCGGCGGTTGAGAAACAGCAATGCCTGCTGCTTGCGCTCGATCGCGATTTTTACCGCTTCGGCGAGCCGCGGCGCGATCCAGCGCCCGCGCGGCGGACCCTCGCGCGACAGATCGATCGCCTCGATCGCCGGCAGCGCCTGCCCGCCGAACCGGGTCGGCAGCGAGAGCCGCTCGTAGCGGCCCTTTCGGGCGTTCACCTCGGTCTCGACGGACGGCGTCGCCGAGGCCAGCACGATCGGGATCTTCGTGATGTGCGCGCGCACCACCGCCATGTCGCGGGCGTGATAACGAACGCCGTCCTCCTGCTTGTAGGCGGCGTCGTGCTCCTCGTCGACGACGATCAGGCCGAGATCGGCGAACGGCAGAAACAGCGCCGAGCGCGCACCCGCCACCACCCGCACCTCGCCCTCGGCGACCGCCTGCCAGGTGCGCGCCCGCTTGCGCGGGGTGATCTCGGAATGCCACTCGGCCGGGCGCACGCCGAAGCGCGCGGCGAAGCGGTCGAGGAACTGCGCGGTCAGCGCGATCTCGGGGAGCAGGATGAGCGCCTGCCGGCGGTTTCGCACGGCCTCGGCGATCGCCTCGAAATAGACCTCGGTCTTGCCCGAGCCGGTGACGCCGTCGACCAGGGTCGCGGCGAAGCCGCCGTCGGCCACCATGGTGCGCAGAATGTCGGCCGCGGCCTGCTGCTGCGCCGAGAGGTCGGGTACCCGGAAGGCGGGGTCGGGCTCTTCGGCGACCGGCTCCGGCGGCAGGGCGACGGTCGCGAGCGTCCCCTCGTCGATCAGCCCGTCGACCACGCCCGGCGACACGCCCGCCTCGCGCGCCGCGTCACTCTTGGCGCGCAAAAAGCCGTCGGCGAGAAGCGCCAGCACGCGGGCACGGGCCGGCGTCATCCGCGCCGGCGGCGGGCCGGCGAGCCGCACGCCGATCCGCACGCGCTCGGCGCCGAGCCCGTCGCCCATCCGCAGCGCCATGCGCAGCACCATGCCGCGCGGCGCCAGCGTGTAGGCGGCGACCCAGTCGACCAGCCGGCGCAGCTCCGGCTTCAGCGGCGGCACGTCGAGCTTTTGGGCGATCTCCTTGAGGCGGTTGTCGAGCCGCGGATCGGGGCTGTCGTTCTCCGCCCACACTACGCCGGTGCAGTCGCGCGGCCCCAGCGGCACCCGCACCAGGTCGCCCGGCGCGACCGCGCTGTCGCCCGCCGCATAGGAGTAGGTCTGGTCGAGCGCGACCGGAACGAGCACGTCGACGACGCGGCGGGGCATGAGACGGGGGCGTTTCCACGGTTGACGAAACGTGAACGAAGGGCGCCGATCATGCCCGGCGTGTCAAGGCGGAGCGAGCCATGGTTTTGCGCCCGAAGGCGGCCGAGAAGACCCCGCAGCCGATCGGAAGGGTACAGCCGATCGATCTGCCGTTCGCGGCGCCCGACGTGTCGGCGGAGATCGCGCGCTGGCTGCAGAATCTCGGTGCCGAGCGACGAATGTCGCCGAAAACGGTCGAGGCCTATCGGCGCGACGCCTTCCAGTTCCTCGGGTTCCTGTCCGGCCATCTCGGCGGGCGGGTGACGACCAAGGAGCTCGGGGCGCTGACGCCGGCCGATGTCCGCGCCTTCATGGCGGCGCGCCGGGCGGAGGGCATTTCGGGGCGCTCGCTGATGCGCGCACTCGCCGGCGTGCGCTCGTTCGGCCGGCATCTCGCCCGCGAAGGCGTTTGCGAGATCGGAGCGCTCGCCGCAGTACGCAGCCCGAAAGTGCCAAAAACCCTGCCGAAACCGCTGACGGTCGACGCGGCGAAGCTGGTCACCGACGCCGACGTGCGCGCCGGCGAGGCCCGCGAGCCGTGGGTTCTTGCGCGCGACGCCGCGGTGATGGCGCTGCTCTACGGCTCGGGTTTGCGCATCTCCGAGGCGCTGGGGCTGAAGCGCAAGGACGTGCCGGCGCCCGGCGCCGGCGACGTCATCGTCGTCACCGGCAAGGGCAACAAGCGCCGCATGGTGCCAGTGCTGCGAAACGTGCTCCAGGCGGTCGCCGACTATGTCGCGCTGTGCCCCTATGCGGTGCCGGACGCGGGGCCGCTGTTCGTCGGGGCGAAAGGCGGGCCGCTGTCGCCGCGCATCATCCAGCTCGCGATGCAAAGAATGCGCGGCGCGCTGGGGCTGCCCGACAGCGCGACGCCGCACGCGCTGCGCCACTCCTTTGCGACCCACCTTTTGATGCGCGGCGGGGATTTGCGCGCAATTCAGGAGCTGCTCGGCCACGCCTCGCTGTCGACCACGCAGGTCTATACCGGCATCGACAGCGAGCGCTTGCTCGAAGTGTATCGCAGCGCCCACCCGCGCCGGTGAGCGCTCCGGGGCTCACCCGGCCTTGCGGTGGCGCGAGAGGTCGCGGATCGTCGGGTTCTTGCCGGTCAGCGGATTCTCGGGATCCCAGCCATAGCCGAGCGTCTCGAACCGCATCGCGCGGGCGTCGACCATCAGCAGCCGCCCGACCAAGTTTTCGCCGAAGCCGACGATCTCGCGGATCACCTCCAGCGCCATCAGCGAGCCGATCACCCCGGTGAAGGCGCCCAAGATGCCGGCCTCGGCGCAGGTCGGCACGGTGCCGGCCGGCGGCGGCTCGGGAAACAGGCAGCGATAGGTCGGGTTGGGCTCGCCCGCGCCGTTGCGCTCGTGCGCACGGATGGTGGTGAGCGTGCCGTCGAGCACACCGACCGCCGCCGTCACGAGGGGCTTCTTCGCGAGGCAGCAGGCGTCCGACACGAGATAGCGGGTGGCGAAATTGTCGGAGCCGTCGGCGACCAGATCGTAGCGGCCGATCAGGTCGAGCGCGTTGTCGGCCGAGAGCCGCACCGGGTGCGGCTCGACCGCGACGTGCGGGTTGAGGCGAGAAATGGTCTCGGCGGCGCTCGCGACCTTCGGCTTGCCGATGTCCGGCGTGTCGTGGATCACCTGCCGCTGCAAATTCGACAGCGAGACGACGTCGTCGTCCACCACCCCGATCGTGCCGACGCCGGCGGCTGCGAGATACATCAAAAGCGGCGCGCCGAGCCCGCCGGCGCCGACCACCAGAACCCGCGCCGCCTTCAGCGCCTGCTGGCCCGGCCCGCCGACCTCGTGCAGCACGATGTGGCGGGCATAGCGCTCGAGCTCGTCGGGGGTCAGCATGGCGAACCGTCCGTGTTTTTCGCACGCGGACCTCGTGGCGGGTCCGTGCAACGCCGAAAGGCCGGGCGAATGCCCGGCCCGTGCCGTCCGACGACGCTCGGCAGATTCGCGCGGCGCTTACTTCAGGCCGAGGCCCGAGAACTTCTTCTGGAAGCGCGAGACGCGGCCGCCGCGGTCGAGCAGCTGCTGGGTGCCGCCGGTCCAGGCCGGATGCGACTTCGGGTCGATGTCGAGCCGCAGCGTGTCGCCGGGATTGCCCCAGGTGGTGCGGGTGTTGAACTCGGTGCCGTCGGTCATGACGACCTTGACGGTGTGGTAGGCGGGATGAATCTCGGCCTTCATCGTGAAATCCTGACGTCTCGAGCGTGTTCGGAAGTTGCGGGTCTATAACGCACGGGTTTGCGCGACACAAGCCGCGCGCCGGCGGGACGTCGTTGCGACGACGCCGGCCCTCCGGCGTGCCACGGGTGGTCGCGGAACATTAACGTTTTCTAAATTCTGTCCGGCCGGTTGCGGCGAACGATTGTCAGCGCCGCCCTCGCGTTGCATTGTCCGGCCCGGCGGGCCGTGCCGATCCGAGGGTTTTGCCAGAGCCCCCGGGATACCGTTCTTTTCCGTCGCTTTCGACCCGTCGCATTCATTCCGCACAGACCAAGCGTGCAAGCAAGCGGGATCGTTCATGAATCTTGACAGTGGAGGACGGGGATTCGGCCCCGCGGCACCGCGATCGGAGGCGCCGGCCGGCCGGCGGAGCGTGCGGCCGCTGGCCGCCATGGTGCCGTTCGTGCAGCGCTACTGGGTGCGGGCGCTGGCCGCGGTCTCCTCGCTGGTGGTCGCCTCGCTCGCCACCCTGGTGCTGCCGGTGGCGGTGCGCCGGATGATCGATTACGGCTTCACCGAAGACCATTCCGCGCTGATCGACCAGTATTTCTCGGTGCTCCTCGTGGTCGCGGGCGTGCTCGCGGCGGCGAGCGCGATGCGCTACTACTTCGTCACCACGCTGGGCGAGCGGATCGTCGCCGATCTGCGTGCGAAGGTCTTCTCGCATCTGACGAGCCTGTCGGCGCCGTTCTTCGACAGCGCGCGCTCGGGCGAGCTGATCTCGCGGCTCACCGCCGACACCACGCAGCTCAAATCGGCGGTCGGCGCGTCGGTCTCGATCACGCTGCGCAACCTGATGCTGTTTCTCGGCTCGACCGCGATGATGGTGGTGACGAGCCCGCGCCTGTCGCTCTTCGTGCTGTGTGCCATCCCGCTGATCGTGCTGCCGATGGTCGCCTTCGGGCGGACCGTGCGGCGGCGCTCGCGCGAGGCGCAGGACACGCTGGCGGAAGCCTCCGGCTACGCCGCCGAGCTGATCGGCGCGATCCGCACGCTTCAAGCCTTCACCAACGAGAAGACCGCGGTCGGCCGGTTCGCCGCCGCGGTCGAGCGCGCCTACTCCACCGCCGTGTCCTCCACCCGGGCGCGGGCATGGCTCACCGGCGTCGCGATCTTCATGGTGTTCGGCAGCATCGTGGTGATCCTGTGGGTCGGCGCGCAGGACGTGTTCGAGCAGCGCATCACCGCCGGCCGCCTCAGCCAGTTCGTGCTCTATGCGGTGTTCGCCGCCGGCGCGCTCGCCGAGCTGTCGCAGGTGTGGGGCGAGATCGCCCAGGCCGCCGGCGCCGCCGAGCGCCTGACCGAGCTTCTCGAGATCGAGCCCGAGATCCGCGCCCCGGCGACCCCGGTGGCGCTGCCGCTGCCCGCCAAGGGCGAGGTCGCCTTCGAGGACGTGCGCTTCACCTATCCGACCAGGCAGGAGGTGCCGGCGCTCGACGGCGTGTCGTTCCGGGTGCGGCCGGGCGAGAAGGTGGCGATCGTCGGCCCCTCCGGGGCGGGCAAGAGCACCGTCTTTCACCTGCTGCTGCGCTTCTACGATCCCGAGGCGGGCGCGGTGACCTTCGACGGCGTCAAGCTGGTCGATGCCGAGCCGCGCGAGATCCGCAGCCGCATCGCGCTGGTGCCGCAGGACGCCGCGGTGTTCGCCGCGACGATTGCGGAGAACATCCGGTTCGGCAGCCCCGATGCGACCGAGGCCGAGGTCGCCCGCGCGATCGATCTCGCCGCCGCCAGCGACTTCGTCGCCCGGCTGCCGAAGGGGGTCGACACCGCGGTCGGCGAGCGCGGCGTGCTCCTGTCGGGCGGCGAGCGTCAGCGGCTGGCGATCGCCCGCGCGATCCTGCGCGACGCGCCGCTCCTGCTGCTCGACGAGGCGACCTCCTCGCTCGACGCCGAGAACGAGACTCTCGTGAAGGCCGCGCTCGGCCGGCTGATGCAGAACCGCACCACGCTGGTGATCGCCCACCGGCTCGCCACCGTGCTGTCGTGTGACCGCATTCTGGTGATGGACCGGGGCCGCATCGTCGAGGAGGGAACCCACGACACGCTGGTGGCGAAGGGCGGCCTCTATGCCCGGCTCGCCCGCCTGCAGTTCGACACGACGGCCGAGTCGGATCGGGTCTCGGACCCGGTGTCCGATCCGGTGTCCTGAACCTTTTTTTGGCCGATCGGCCCTGTTTCAAGAAGCGGAGCCGCTCGGCCAGACATCGCAACGGCTGGCGTCTCGGCCTGCGCGGCCCTCACGGCCGCCAGCGCATGAGAAACACCGGCGACTGCGAGTGCGCGTTGACGTCCTCGCCGTCGATGGAAAAGCCCTGCCGCTCGTAGAAGCGGATGGCGCGGTGGTTGTCCTTGTTGACGTGGAGCGCGATGCCGGTCGGCGAGACCCGCTTCGCCTCCTCGAGCAGCGCCGTTGCCGCCGTGCTGCCCCACGCCTCCGGTGCCACCACGATCTGGTCGAGATAGCCGGTGTCGTCGATCGTCACGAACCCGACCGGCTCGCCATCGGCCTCCGCCACCACCACCGAGGCGATCGGCAGAAGCTCGCGCCGCCACCGCTCGCGCCACCACGGCAGACGCTCGGCGAAGTCGAAGCGCGGATAGGCGGTCTGCCAGGTCCGTCGCCACAGCTCGATCACCGCCTCCTCGTCGGCCGGCCGATAGGGCCGCACCGTCACCGCGCGGTGCTTGGCCGGCGCCGGGCCGGTGCCGTCCGGCTGCGGCTGCTGGGGTTGCTGCGGATCGGTGGTGTCGCTCATCGCTCGGTCAGCTTCAGCTCCAGCCGCCGGTTGCGGCGGAACGCCTCCTCGGTGCGGGACGGATCGAGCGGCTGATACTCCCCGAACCCGGCGGCGACCAGCCGCTGCGGGGAAATTCCCCTGGATATCAGGTACTGAACCACCGAGATGGCGCGTGCCGCCGACAGCTCCCAATTGCTCGGGAACTGCGGGCTGGCGATCGGGCGGATGTCGGTGTGGCCGTCGACCCGCAGCACCCACGGGAGTTCCGGGGGGATCTGCCGCTCGAGATCGACCAGCACGCCGGCGATCTTGTCGAGCTCGTCCTTGCCCTCGGGGCGCAGCGTCGCCTGGCCCGAGTCGAAGAAGACCTCGGCCTGGAACACGAAGCGGTCGCCGACGATTCGCACGTCCGGCCGGTCACCGAGGATCGCCCGCAAACGGCCGAAGAAGTCGGAGCGGTAGCGCGACAGCTCCTGCACGCGCTTGGCCAGCGCGACATTGAGGCGCTGGCCGAGCTCGGCGATCCGCGCCTGGGCGTCCTTGTCCTTGCTCTCGGCGCTGTCGAGCGCGCTCTCCAACGCCGAGAGCTGGCGGCGCAGCGCGCCGATCTGCTGGTTCAGAAGCTCGATCTGGGCGAGCGCGCGAGCGGTCGCCTGCTTCTCGGTGTCGAGCGCGCCGGACAGCTCCGTGATGCGGCTGCGGGCGGCGCCGAGCTGGTCCGGCGTGCCGCCGGGCACCGCGCTGGCGCGCAGCCGGTCGCGCTCGCTCTCGGCGCTCGACAGGCTCGCCGAGAGGCGGGCGACCTGCTCCTCGAGCTCGCTCTTGCCGGATTTCTCGAGCGACAGGAGGTCGGTGAGCTGGGCGATCTGGGCGTTGAGCTTGGCGAGCGCGGTGTCCTTGCCGGCGACCTCCTGCGACAGGAAGAACTGCACGACGACGAACACCGTGAGCAGGAAGATGACGCCGAGCAGCAGGGTCGACAGGGCGTCGACGAAGCCCGGCCAGTAGTCGATCGTGCGGGTGCGGCGGAAGCGGGCGAGGGCCATGCGAGGCTCAGGTCTTCTCGGCGTGCTGACGGGCGAGCACCTGCAGGAGCTTCTTCACCTCGGCCTGCTCCTCGGCCTGCGCCTCCACCCAGTCGCGGATGATTTGCTGCTCCTGCCGCATGTGCTGGACCAAGGCCTGAATGCCCTCGGCGAGGTTGGCCATCGCGTGGGTCGCCGCCTTGTTGGCGCCGGCCTCGGTGATCGCCTCGTGCAGCCGGTCGAGCGCGGTGCGCATGTCGTTGCCGACCGGACCGCCGGCGGCCGGGACGCCGGCGCGGTCGCCGCCGCCGATCTCGCGCACGGTCGAGGCGAGCCAGTCCTCGACCTCGGTGTAGAAGCGGTTCTGCGCCTGGCTCGCCTGCAGATCGAGAAAGCCGAGCACCAGCGATCCGGCGAGGCCGAACAGCGAGGACGAGAAGGCGATGCCCATGCCGCCGAGCGGCGAGGCGAGGCCTTCTTTCAGCGAATCGAACATCGCCGCGGCATCGCCCCCGACCTTGAGGCTGTCGATCACCCGGCCGACCGAGCCGACCGTGTCGATCAGGCCCCAGAAGGTGCCGAGCAGGCCGAGAAACACCAGAAGCCCGGTCATGTAGCGGGCGACGTCGTGCGCCTCGTCGAGCCGCATGGCGATCGAGTCGAGGATCGAGCGCATGGTCTGCGGCGTGGTGGCGAGCGCGCCGACCCGGTCGCCGCCGAGAATCGCCGCCATCGGCGCGAGCAGGCTCGGCGGCCGCTCGACCGCGAGGCCGGGATCGGCGAGGCGGAAGCCGTTGACCCAGGCGATCTCCGGGAACAGCCGCACCACCTGACGGAACGCCAGCAGAATGCCGATCAGCAGGACCCCGACGATCAGCCCGTTGAGGCCCGGATTGGCGAGAAAGGCCAGCCAGATCTGGCGATGGAGAATCACCACCAGAAGGGCGCCGAGCACCAGAAAAACCAGCATCCGCACGAGAAAGATGCGGGGCGGGGACACCTTGAACGGATCGATGTCGCGATCGGATCTTGCCATCTGAGCCTGCCGGACGAGCGCTTCGGTTCCACTATGGCACAGCCGCGGCGAGAGTTCGACGCGCCGCATTGTTGCGCCACCGGAAAGGGAGGATCCTCCACACGGCACCATGCGATGGCGCCATCTCGCCCGACGACGGCACTTGCACGACTACGGATCGGCCGTACCTAATGCAAGACGACGATTTCGAATGGGACGATGCCAAGGCATCCCGGAACGAATCGCGCCATGCCGTGAGCTTCGAGACGGCCACGGGGGGTGTTCGGCGCCCCCTTCGCGGTCGAGCGGCTGGACGATCGCGAGGACTACGGCGAGGACCGCTACAGCCTGATCGGCATGGTGGACGGGCGCGTTCTCCATGTCGTCTACACGGTGCGGGAGGGCCGATACCGCATCATCTCGGCGCGCGGAGCGACGTCCAATGAGCGACGACGATACCACGAGGACAATGCCTGAGCGTCGCCGTCCCCGGTCGACCGACTGGCGCCGGTTCGACGCGACGACCGAGGCGGAACGGCTGCGGGTCGCGCTCGACGATCCGGACGCACGCCCGCTGTCGGATGCCGATCTCGGCCGGGTGCGGCGGACGCCACAGGTCCGCATCGTGCGCCGCGCGCTCGGCCTCAGCCAGGAAGAGTTCGCGGCACGCTATCACATCCCGATCGGAACGCTGCGGGACTGGGAACAGGGCCGGGTCGAGCCCGACCATGCCGCACGGGCCTATCTGACCGTGATCGCGCGTCTTCCGGATGCCGTGCGCGACGCGCTCGAAGCGTCGGCGACCTGACCCCGCAGGCGGCGGTCAGCCGCGCCCGGCGGCCTGCAAGAGCCCGAGCAGCTCGCGATGCATCGTCTCGTTGCCGCAGACGATGCTTTTCCGCGACAGCATCGCGTCGCCGCCGTCGCAGTCGCCGACATAGCCGCCCGCCTCGCGCACCATCAGGATGCCGGCGGCCATGTCCCACGGCGAGAGGTCGCGCTCCCAGAAAGCGTCGTAGCGGCCGGCCGCGACCCAGGCGAGATCGAGCGAGGCGGCGCCGAGCCGGCGCAGGCCGGCGACCTTGTCCTGCACCATCGCGAACTCCTTGCGGAACACCGCGAGGTCGCCGCGGCCGAGATGCGGCAGGCCGCAGCCGATCACCGCGTCGGCGAGCCGGCGGCGGCCGGCGACCCGGATGCGCTGGTCGTTGAGGAAGGCGCCCTTGCCGCGCTCGGCGACGAACAGCTCCTCGCTCACCGGGTTGTAGATCACCCCGGCGACGATGGTGCCCTCGCGCTCCAGCGCGATCGAGATGGCGAACTGCGGGATGCCGTGCAGGAAGTTGGTGGTGCCGTCGAGCGGGTCGACGATCCAGGTATGGGTCTCGTCGCTGCCCCGCTGCAGGCCGCCCTCCTCGCCGAGGAAGCCGTAGCCGGGCCGCGCCTTCTCCAGCTCGAAGCGCAGCGTCTCCTCGGCCTTGCGGTCGGCGGCGCTGACGAAGTTGGCGGGGCCCTTGAGCGACACCTGCAGGTGCTCCACCTCGCCGAAATCGCGCTTGAGATTGCGGGCCGCCTTGCGGGCGGCGGCCACCATGACGTTGAGGAGTGCGGAGCGGAGCATTGGTTTTCGAGACGATCGGCGAGAGGAACGGGGCGAGCGGAACGGGCGGTCGAGGCCGGCGGACCGGATTCGGTCGGCGGCGCGGGCGGCCGGACGGGTCGTTGCAGAAAAAAGCTGCGTGCAAAAAACCCGCGGCGAGGTCTTACACGCTGCCGGCCCGGCAATCCACCCCGGGGGCTTCGTCCGCCGCGCCGGTCGCCCTCACGAACGCGACTGGCGGATCACGTCGAGCCAGCCCTTGGCGGCTTTTTCCGCGGCGGCACGGACCTCCGGCGTCTGCTTTCCGGCGAACTCGTCCATATAGGGGTCGGCGGCGCCGCCGGCGCTCGCGACCAGGTGCCACTTGATCGCCTGCACCGGGTCGGCCGCCACCCCGCGGCCGACGCTCAGGAGACGGGCGAGCCGGTTCTGGGCGATCGGGCTGCCGCGCATCGCCGCCCGGCGGAACCAGGCGGCGGCCTCCGCCTCGTTCTTGGCCGTGCCGGTGCCGTTGAACAGCGCGATGCCGTACTCGACCTGGGCGTCGACGATGCCGGCGAGCGCCGCCTGCCCGAGCAGCTTTGCCGCCTCGCCGAGATCCTGCTGCACCCCGCGGCCCTCCTTGTAGAGGATCGCCAGCGCGTACTGCGCCTCCGGGCTGCCGCCGGCGGCGGACTGGCGAAACAGCTCGGCCGCCCGCCCGATGTCCTGCGGGAAGATCTGGCCCTCCATGTAGAACAGGCCGAGATCGTAGGCGGCCGAGGCGTGCCCGAGCTTCGCGGCGGCGGCGAGCAGTTTTGCCGCCTCGCTCGGGTCCTTGGCGCCGGCGCGGCCGCCGAGGCGGAACATCGCCAGCGCGAACATCGCGTCGCGGTCGCCGCGGCCGGCGGCGAGGCGGTACCATTCGGCCGCCTTCTCGTCGTCCTGCGGGATGCCGAGCCCGTTGGCGTAGAGCTCGCCGAGCAGCGTCATCGCCCGCGGATCGTTGGCCTCCTCGACCCGCTTGGTCGCCTCGTGGAAGGCGGTGAGGAAATAGCCGCGCTGATAGGCGCCGAAGGCGATGTCGGGCTTCTGCTGCGGCTTGGCGGCGGGCACCGCGTGGGTGACCGGGGCGGGCGGCTTGCCGGTGGTCGGCGGAACCGGCGTGCGGGGCGCGGCGGTCCGTTTGGGCGGCGCGGCCGAGCGCAGCGGCGTCGCCGGCACCGGCTTGGTTTCCGCGCGGGCGGAGGACGGCGGGCCGAAAACCAGCGGCGACACCGCGAGGCCGAGCGCCACGGCGAGGCCGGCCGCGAGCCGGCGGCGCGGCGCGGGCGAGGAGAGGATCGGCAGGGCCGTCACGGCACCGCCTCGCGGGCGAGCCGGCGCGCCGCATCGGCGGCGGCGACGGCGGGTCCGCGCGGATCGGCCAGCACCGCCTCGCCGACCGCGACGAAGTCGGCGCCGGCAGCGGAGAGCTGGGCGATCTCGTCGAGCGATTCGGCACAGCCGACGCACGGCGTCTCGAACACCTCGGCCCACCACTGCACGCGCTCGACCACCGTCTCGAACGGCGGCCGCCGGCCATCGGGCCCCGGCTCGCCGAACATCACGTAGTCGGCGCCGAGCTCGGCCGCGACCATCGCGTCGTGGCGGGTGCGCAAGCCTCCGACGCCGGCGATCAGCCGCGGCTTGAGGCCGGGCAGCGCCGGGCGCAGCGCGTCGGGCCCCACGAGATGCGCGCCGTCGGCGCCGCCGCGGGCGACGATCTCCGGAAAACCCTCGATCAGCAGCGCGGCCCCGGGGGCCTGCACCACCGGCGCGAGCTTTTTGGCGATATTGATCAGGTCGCGCTCGCCGGCCGGCGCGAGGCGCAGCAGCACGGCGGCGACGTCGGCCGCGCCGAGCGCGGCGGACAGTGCATCCGCGGCCGCCGCCGCATCGGCGACGGTGAGCACGGGGGTGACGAGATAAAGGCGCGGGTCGGTGTCCGGCATCGCTCGGGCTTGCGGTGCGATCGGGGCGAAAGCTTGGCCGCACGGTTTTCGCACGGCGCTCCGGGCGGGGGAGGCACGCCGGCACCGCGAACGGCCGCGAACGCCGGATCGGCGGCGCGTGGCGATTCCCGGGCACGAGCCCGGGAATCGGAATCGAGGCTCACGAACCGGGGCTGCCGGCTCCGGGGCCGACCCTGCGGGCCGTCCCGGAGCATCGACGGTGCCCCGGCCGTTCGCCGCGCGTGCGGCTCACTCGGCGGCGGCGGCGGTCTTGCCGATCACCGGGTCGAGCTTGCCGGCGGCGTAGAGCTTGGCCATCTCGGCGAGCGGCACGATCTTCTTGATCTTCGACGCCTGGCCGGCGGTGCCGAACTCCTGGAGGCGCTGCTTGCACAGCTTGGTCATCGCCTCCATCGCCGGCTTCAGATACTTGCGCGGGTCGAACTCGCTCGGATGCTCGGCGAACACCTTGCGGATCTGCCCGGTCATCGCCATCCGGTTGTCGGTGTCGATGTTGATCTTGCGCACGCCGTTCTTGATGCCGCGCTGGATCTCCTCCACCGGCACGCCCCAGGTCGGCTTCATCTGGCCGCCGTACTGGTTGATGATGTCCTGCAGATCCTGCGGCACCGACGAGGAGCCGTGCATCACCAGATGCACGTTCGGCAGGCGGCGGTGGATCTCCTCGATGACGTTCATCGCGAGAACCGAGCCGTCCGGCTTGCGGGTGAACTTGTAGGCGCCGTGCGAGGTGCCCATGGCGATCGCCAGCGCGTCGACCTTGGTCTCGGCGACGAACTTCACCGCCTCGTCCGGATTGGTCAGGAGCTGGTCGTGCGAGAGCTTGCCCTCGGCGCCGTGGCCGTCCTCCTTGTCGCCCATGCCGGTCTCGAGCGAGCCGAGCACGCCGAGCTCGCCTTCCACCGAGACGCCGCCGAGATGGGCCATCTCGACCACCCGCTTGGTGACGCCGACATTGTACGCCCAGTCGCCCGGCGTCTTGCCGTCCTCCTTCAGCGAGCCGTCCATCATCACCGAGGTGAAGCCGGACTGCATCGCGGTGACGCAGGTGGCGGGGCCGTTGCCGTGGTCGAGATGCACGCACACCGGAATGTTCGGGTGGATCTCGGTCACCGCGTCCATCATGTGCTTGAGCATGATGTCGTTGGCGTAGGCGCGGGCGCCGCGCGACGCCTGGATGATCACCGGCGCGTCGAGCTCGCTCGCCGCCGTCATGATCGCCAGCGCCTGCTCCATGTTGTTGATGTTGAACGCGGGGACGCCGTAGTCGTTCTCGGCCGCGTGGTCGAGCAGTTGCCTGAGCGTGATCCTGGCCATCCTGATCTCCCGTTCTCTATCTCATTTCACTTTGAGGATTTCGACGCCCGGCAGCGCCTTGCCCTCGAGCCATTCGAGGAACGCGCCGCCCGCCGTCGAGATGTAGGTGAAGCGGTCGGCCGCACCCGCATGGTTGAGCGCCGCGACGGTGTCGCCGCCGCCCGCCACCGTGACCAGCTTGCCGGCCGCCGACAGCTCGGCCGCGGCCTCGGCGATCTCCACCGTCCCGGTGTCGAACGGCGCGATCTCGAAGGCACCGAACGGGCCGTTCCACAGAAGCGTCTTCAGCCGCTCGAGCTCGGAGACGACGTGCTCGATCGAGCGCGGGCCGACGTCGAGAATCATCTCGGTCGGACCGACCTCGTCGACGCCGACCACCTTGGAGGGCGCGTTCGCCTCGAACTTCTCCGCCACCACCGCGTCGACCGGCAGGAGGATCTGCTTGCCGGCGCGGTTCGCCTTGTCGACGATCTCCTGGGCGGTCGGGATGAGGTCCGTCTCGCACAGCGATTTTCCGACCGGCTTGCCGGCCGCGGCGAGGAAGGTGTTCGCCATGCCGCCGCCGATGATCAGAACGTCGACCTTGTCGAGCAGGTTGCCGAGCAGATCGAGCTTGCCGGAGATCTTGGCGCCACCCACCACCGCGGCGACCGGACGCTTGGGCTGCTCGAGCGCCTTGCCGAGCGCCTCCAGCTCGGCCTGCATGCTGCGCCCGGCATAGGCCGGCAGCTTGTGGCCGAGGCCTTCGGTCGAGGCATGGGCGCGGTGGGCGGCCGAGAAGGCGTCGTTCACCCAGACGTCGCCGAGCGCCGCCAGCTTGTCGACGAAGGCCGGGGTGTTCTTCTCCTCGTCCTTGTAGAAGCGGGTGTTCTCCAGGCAGAGAATGTCGCCCGGCGCGAGCTTGGCGACCGCCGCCTCGGCGACCTCGCCGACGCAGTCGGACGCGAACGCGACCGGCCGGCCGATCACCTCCGACACCGCCTTGGCGACCGGCTCGAGCGAGAATTTCGGCTCCGGGCCCTCCTTCGGGCGGCCGAAATGCGACAGGAGGATCACCTTGGCGCCCTTGTCGGCGAGCTCGGTGATGGTCGGCGCGGCCCGCTCGATGCGGGTCACGTCGGTGACCTTGCCGTTCTCGGTCGGCACGTTGAGGTCGAGCCGGACGAGGACGCGCTTGTCCTTCACGTCGGCCTGGTCGAGTGTTCGGAATGCGGTCATCGGAGCATCTTCAATGCGGCGAGGAGAAGGCCCGAGCCAATGGCCCAGGTGGTGAAGGTGATCGTCAGGATCGTCCAGGTGGTCGGCAGCGCGGCGAGCCGCGCGTCGAAGCCGGACAGCCGGCCCTTGGTTTCGGCGACCGTCTCGGCGAGGGCGCCGATTTTCGTCGCGAGAGCGTCCAGCTTGGCGTCGAGCGCATTCAGCCTTGCATCGAGCGAGTTCAGCTTGGTATCGAGCGCGTTCAGCTTGGCATCGAACTTGGCATTCATCGCGTCGAAGCCGGCGTCGCGCTTTGCGTCCGAGTCCCGGAACCGCGCGTCGAGCTTGGCGTCGAAGTCCGAAAACCTCTGGTCGAGCTTTGCGTCCTGCGCCTGAAGTCTGGTCTCGAGCTTGGCCTCGAGCTTGGCTCCGAAATCCGAGAGCTTCCGGTCGAGCTTGTCGTCTTGCGCCTGGAGTCTCGCGTCGAGCTTGGCATCCTGGGCCGAAAGCCGCGCTTCCAGCTTGGCGTCGAAGGCGCGAAGCGTGCCGTCGAGCTTCGCCTCCCAGGCGCCGAGCCGGGCGTCGAGACGCGCATCGCCGGCGTTCAGCCGGGCGTCGAAGCGCGTGTCGAGCGCGTTGAAGCGGGCCTCGATCCGCCCGTCCATGTCGCGGACGAGCGTCTTGATCTCGGCGACGTCGTCCTCCAGCCGGGCGACACGAAAGTCGAGAGACGGCTTGCCGCCGCCTCCCGCCTCGTTGCCGTCCGGCGTTCGGTCCATCGGCGCCTCAGATCAGCTCGGCGATCGCCACCGCGGTGTCGGCCATGCGGTTCGAGAAGCCCCACTCGTTGTCGTACCACGACATCACCCGCACGAAGGTGCCCTCCATCACCTTGGTCTGGTCCATGTGGAAGACCGAGGAGTGGGAGTCGTGGTTGAAGTCGGACGACACGTTGGGGAACATCGTGTAGCCGAGGATGCCCTTCAGCTGCTGATCGGCAGCCTTCTTGATCGCCTCGTTGATCTCGTCCTTCGAGGTCGCGCGCTTCGGCACGAACTTGAAGTCGACCACCGACACGTTCGGGGTCGGCACGCGGATCGCGACGCCGTCCAGCTTGCCCTTCAGCTCCGGCAGCACCAGGCCGACCGCCTTGGCGGCGCCGGTCGAGGTCGGGATCATCGACAGCGCGGCGGCGCGTGCGCGATAGAGGTCCTTGTGGACCTGATCGAGCGACGGCTGGTCGTTGGTGTAGGAGTGAATCGTCGTCATGAAGCCCTTCTCGATGCCGATGGCATCGTTCAGGACCTTGGCGACCGGGGCGAGGCAGTTGGTGGTGCAGGAGGCGTTCGAGACCACCAGGTGGTCCTTGGTCAGCTTGTCGTTGTTGACGCCGTAGACCACCGTGAGGTCGGCGCCGTCCGACGGGGCCGACACCAGCACGCGCTTGGCACCCGCCTCGAGATGGACCTTGGCCTTCTCCTTGGCGGTGAAGATGCCGGTGCACTCCATCACCACGTCGACGCCGAGCTCCTTCCAGGGGAGCTGGGTCGGGTCGCGCTGCGCCGTCACCTTGATCTTGCCGTGGCCGACGTCGATCGAGTCGCCATCGACCTTGACCTCGCCCGGATAGCGGCCGTGCACGGAGTCGAAGCGCAGCAGGTGCGCGTTCGTCTCGACCGGCGCCAGGTCGTTGATGGCGACGAACTCGATGTCCGTGCGCCCCGCCTCCGCGGCCGCCCGCAGGACGTTGCGCCCGATCCGCCCGAACCCGTTGATAGCCACCCGAACAGCCATGCTTCTCGTCTCCTTGCATGCGCCTTCTCGGAATCGAAGGCGCCTCGATACGTTTCTCTGCGAATTCCGCCGCGCGGTCCGCGTCCCGGTCTGCCCGACCAGTTTGGCGGTTTTATTACCCGGCCTGGATCTTGGTCAGTGCCGCCTGGACGACCGCGTCCGGCGTGATGCCGAAGTGCCGATAGAGGTCCGCGGCCGGCGCGCTGGCGCCGAAGCCGGTCATTCCCACGAACGCGCCGTCCGAGCCGATGATGGCGTCCCAACCCTGACGGATCGCCGCCTCGACTGCAACCCTCACGGGAGCCTCGCCGATCACCGTCCGGCGGACGGCGTCGGGCGCCTCGAACAGCCGCTCGAAGCACGGCACCGACACGACGCGGGCCGGAATGCCGCGCTCGGCCAGAAGCTTGCGCGCCTCGACCGCGATCGTCACCTCCGAGCCGGTGGCGAAGATCGACACCTTTGCCGCACCGCCCTCGGCGGGAAGCAGTTCATAGGCGCCAGTGGCGCAGCGATTCTCGGTCTCCGCGGCGTCACGCAGCTGCGGCAGGTTCTGCCGCGACAGCGCGAGCAGGCTCGGCCGGTCGAACGAGGCGAGCGCCAGCGCCCAGCACTCGGCGGTCTCCACCGCGTCGCACGGCCGAAACACCTGGAGCTTCGGCATCGCCCGCAGCGCCGCCAGATGCTCGACCGGCTGGTGGGTCGGACCGTCCTCGCCGAGGCCGATCGAATCGTGGGTCATCACATGGATCACCCGCCGGCCCATCAGGCAGGCGAGGCGGATCGACGGCCGGCAATAGTCCGAGAACACCAGGAAGGTGCCGGAATAGGGCACGATGCCGCCGTGCAGCGCCATGCCGTTCATCGCCGCGGCCATGCCGTGCTCGCGGATGCCGTAATGAATGAACCGGCCTTCGGGAGTATCCGGGCTCATCGCCGGCATGCCCTTGGGGCGGGTGTTGTTGGAGCCGGTGAGGTCGGCCGAGCCGCCGACCAGCTCCGGCAGCGCCGGCACCAGCACGCCGAGCGCGAACTCCGAGGAGGCACGCGAGGCGCGCGGCTTCGGGTCGGCGGCGAGCTTCTGCTTGATCTCGGCGAGCGCGGCCTCGATCCGGTCGGCCGGCACCTCGCCCCGCATCCGCCGCTCGAATTCCTGGCGGGTGTCGTCCGGCAGCGCGGCGACGCGGGCGTCCCAGGCGGTGCGGCGCTCCTTGGAGCGGACGCCGGCGGCGCGCCACTCGGTGATCACGTCGTCGGGGATCACGAAGGGCGGCGCGGTCCAGCCGAGCGCCTTTCGGGCGCCGGCGATCTCGTCGGCGCCGAGCGGCGAGCCGTGCGACTTCTCCGAGCCCGCCTTGGTCGGCGCACCGAAGGCGATCGTCGTCTTGCAGGCGATCAGGCTCGGCTTGTCGCTCGTCTGCGCCGCCTCGATCGCGGCGAGGATCGCGTCGGGGTCGTGGCCGTCGATCCGGCAAGCGTCCCAGCCGGCCGCCTCGAAGCGTTTCACCTGGTCCACCGAGTCGGCGAGCGAGAGCGGCCCGTCGATCGAGATGCCGTTGTCGTCGTAGAGCACGATCAGCCGGCCGAGCTTCTGGTGCCCGGCGAGCGCGATCGCCTCCTGGCTGATGCCCTCCATCAGGTCGCCGTCGGAGGCCAGCACGTAGGTATAATGATCAACCACGTCGCGCGAAAACACGGCGGCGAGGTGCCGTTCGGCGATCGCCATGCCGACCGCGGTGGCGATGCCCTGGCCGAGCGGGCCAGTGGTGGTCTCGACGCCCTCGGTCGCCTCGACCTCCGGATGGCCGGGGGTGCGCGAGCCGAGCTGGCGGAACCGCTCGATCTCCTCCATCGGCACCGACTTGAAGCCGGTGAGATAGAGCAGCGAATAGAGCAGCATCGAGCCGTGCCCGGCCGACAGCACGAAGCGGTCGCGGTCGGGCCAGTGCGGGTCGGCGGGATCGAACTTCAGCACCCGGCCGAACAGGACGGTGGCGATGTCGGCCGCGCCCATCGGCAGGCCGGGGTGTCCGGATTTCGCCTTCTCGACGGCATCCATGGCGAGTGCCCGAATGGCGTTCGCCATACGGTCGTGCTCGGCGCGGGAGATCGGAATGTCGGCCTCCTGTGGTCGCTGGCCTCGTGTGGTGACGCCCGATCGAAGGGCGTCGGCCGCGGCCGCCTGCGGGGACCTGCCTGCGAGAACCTGGCGGTGTCGGCGGCGGGTGTCGCGCGGCGGAGCCGTCGGGCGGCGAGGCCGCGCAAGCCCTTCATCCGGGGCCGAGTTTTGATAGGCATCCGGCGCGCTCGTGTCAATGTGACGCCGGTATCGGGAGCCCGTGAAGCGGCGTCGCAGGGCCGCCGATCGCGGCCGGGGCGTGGCCGGGTCGTGGCGTCCCACGGCAGGGGCATGGCGGGGGGCACGGTGGGGTGGCAGAGCGCGGGCGGGACGCCGCCGAGTGGCGGCCCCGCCCCTCCCCGAGCACGGCGGGAGGGGGCGACGCGGCGGGCGGAAAAGCCGGGGACGGCGGCCGCCGGGCGCCCCTGGGGTCCGCCCATCGCATTGCGCAACGCTGAAAATCCCCCTAAAGTTCGCTCGGCATCTCTCTGCCAACACAGGGTTTCGGCCCCGTCGTGCATCCCGGTGGTCCGACCCGGTGGTCCGACCCGCTGGTCCGCCCCGGTCCTGGGGGCGCGGCGCCGTCGGGCAAGCGAACGGAGCACTGCGCGCGGACGCCGTGCAGCGGAAAGAAGCGAACGGGGCGCGAACGCAGCGCCGCGGGGGAAGCGAACGGCGCGCCGACGCGGCGCTGCGAGGGACGAAAGAGTCGGATCCGGGTTCGGCGATGCCGTCTTCGCCGCGCGGGGACGACACGGGTGAAGCGACGACAAAGGGTCCGATGAGCGAGACCAGCAGCGTGGAGGCGGCCAGCACCCGGCTTCAGCGCGCCTTGGCGGCGCTGGAGGAGGCGTTGGAGCGCCGGCTCGACCTGGAGCGCGGCCGCAGCACGCTGGCCGACCAGCTCCATGCGGTCGGCGTCGACCGGGCCCGGCTCGCCGCCGCCCTCGACCAGGAGACCGCGCGCGGCCAAAAGCTCGCCGGCGTCAACCGCGAGGTGGCCGGCCGGCTCGACCAGGCGATGTCGACCATCCGGTCGGTGCTCGCCGGCGACCAGCCGTAAGGGCCGGACGGCGCCATGTCCCATGTCAGCGTCACCATCAACGGCCGCCAGTACCGGATGGCGTGCGACGACGGCCAGGAGCACCACCTCGCCCGCCTCGCGCACGACCTCGACCAGCGGATCGCCAAGCTGCGCACCACCTTCGGCGAGATCGGCGACATGCGCCTCACCGTGATGGCGGCGCTGCTGATCGCCGACGAGCTGTCCGAGGCGACCTCGCGCATGCGGCGGTTCGAGGAGGAGATGGCCGGCCTGCAGGACGTCCGCCGGCAGGCGGCCGAGCGCACCAGGACCACCAATGCGGCGGTCGCCGCCGCGCTCGAATCCGCCGCCGAGCGGATCGAGCGGGTGACCCAGGCGCTCAACCAGCAGGCCGAGGGCCACGACGTCCCCGCCGGCTGAGGTTTTGCACGGCACGGCCGACCACCGACACCGCCCGACTCACGGGCGACACGGCGCCGGCGCGCGGGCGTCACGGAATCGGCGGAAAGGCTCGGGACCTTTGGTCGGCGATCGGGAGCCGGCGGTCAGTGGTCGCCGCGCTCGAAGGCGGCACGCAACAAACCGATCTGCTGGGCGAGCGGGTTTTCGCCCGGCGCCGCCTCGGGAACCGGGGCGTGGATGGTGGCGTCGAGCCGGCGCACCTGGTCCTGCAGTTTCACCGAGCGGTCGATCAGCGCGACCAGCGGCTCCGGCAGCAGCACCAGCACGTCCTCGCCGGCCGGCTCGCTGCCGCCGAGCTTGACCTTTGTCTTCTCGCGGCTCGCCTGATCGAGCGACATCTCGCCTTCGTTGACCGCGCGGTGCAGCAACAGCCAGGAGGCGAGCTGCATCAGCCGGGTGGTCAGCCGCATGCTCTCGGTGGCGTAGGACAGCGCGGCGCCGCGCTCGAGCCGCTTGGAATCGACCCGGCCGGGCCCGTCGAGATAGGCGGCGGTCTCCTCGACCAGCTTCATGCCGTCGCTGAACAGCGCAACGAAGGCCTGGGACGACGCGAGCTTCGCGCCGAACGGCACAGGATCAGCGGCGGACGGTGCATTGTCGGACATGGCGACCCCTGTTGGCCGGGACTATCGCGCCGCCGGCCCCCCGGAGTCCAGCCGCCGCCTGCCGACGATCCAGCAAGTTTTAGCGACATAGTTTCCGTGTTCGTGACGAAACCCGGGAGGCGCCACACGGGAGCACCACACCACCGTCGCGTGCGGCAGCGCAACCCGACGCCGGAAAGGCGACGAGGACGACAGAAAAAAGGGGCCGCCGGGAAGGGCGGCCCAAAGTGTCAACAGGGAGGCGTCAAACAGAGTGGACAGGAGCCACTCGGTGTCCACGAAGTGGACGATCATGGTAATAAACGAGAAAGCTTAACGCCGGCTTACTCCGGCCTGTCCGGTGGGTGACGGAAGGCGCCTGGAACGCACCTCGGGACGCGCCGCCGCTGCGCGCGGCCCGCAGAGCCGCCCGGCGTCCTCCGCAGATATTCCGCGGGGAAAAAGATCAGCTTTTGAAGAACTGGTCGGCTGCCGAGCGCGAGGCGCGCTTGCGGTCGCGCATCGCCTCGAGCCGGGCGACCTCGCCGTTCAGAAGCGCGATGCGCTCCTCCAGCTCCTCGATCGACAGCACCGACAGATCCTGCCCGATCTCGTGCGCGAGCCGCGTCTTCGGCCGGTCGTCGTCCTCGGATATCGCCATGGCGTCCTCCTCGTCGTCCTGCCGTTCTTTACGCGCACCCCGGTGGCCGGCACCGTGATCTCGGGTCCGCCCAATCCTCGCCGTGATCGCAGGCGAGGACCGACCGCAGGGAACCCGGCTTCCCTTCCCGGCGCGCCGCGCGTAGAAAATGCGCCGAGGATCGCCTGCCTTGCAAGCGCCCGACCTGCTCGCCCGACCCTCGAGCCGTGCCGCATGCGGCTCCTTCGCCGCCGCCGGCCCGGCCGGCCCCGCGACCGAGAGTGCCATGACGTCGATCCCCGCCCCGTCGATTCCCCCCACCATGACCGCCATCGCCATCCGGGCGCCGGGGGGCCCCGAGGTGCTGGTGCCCGAGGAGCGGCCGGTGCCGACGCCCGGCCGCGGCGAGATTCTCGTGAAGGTGGAGGCCGCCGGGGTGAACCGCCCGGACGTGATGCAGCGCAAGGGTCTCTATCCGCCGCCGCCCGGCGCCTCCGACATTCCCGGCCTCGAGATCGCCGGCACGGTGGTCGCGACCGGCCCCGATTCGACCCGCTGGACGCGCGGCGACCGGGTGATGGCGCTGGTGTCGGGCGGCGGCTATGCCGACTACTGCATCGCCGACGAGACCCACGCGCTGCCGATCCCGCCCGATCTCGCGCCGACCGAGGCGGCCGCGGTGCCGGAGACCGCCTTCACCGTCTGGCACAACGTGTTCGAGCGCGGCGGCCTGCAGCGCGGCGAGACCCTGCTGGTGCACGGCGGCTCGTCCGGCATCGGCACCATGGCGATCCAGCTCGCCAAGGCGTTCGGCGCCACCGTGATCGTCACCGCCGGCTCGGAGGAGAAATGCGAAGCCTGCCGCCGTCTGGGCGCCGACGTCGCCGTGAACTACAGGACCGAGGACTTCGTCGCCGCCGTCAAGCAGGCGACCGGCGGAGCGGGGGCGAACGTGATTCTCGACATGGTGGGCGGCGACTACATCGCCCGCAACTGGAGCGCCGCGGCGGTCGAGGGGCGGATCGTCCAGATCGCCTTCCAGGCCTCGCCGAAAGCGACCGTCGATTTCAGCCGGGTGATGCTGAAGCGGCTGCATCACACCGGATCGACGCTGCGCTCGCGCGCGGCGGCCGACAAGGCGGCGATCGCCCGTGCGGTCGAGCGGCAGGTGTGGCCGCTGATCGCCGCCGGCCGGGTGCGCCCGGTGATGGACCGAACCTATCCGCTCGCCGAGGCCGCCGCCGCCCACGCCCGGATGGAATCGAGCCTGCACATCGGCAAGATCGTGCTGACCGCGTGACCGCTTCCGAGACAACGAGGCTCCGCACGGCAGGCGCGCGCCGCCGCGCCGCCTTCGACGCGTGCCGCATCGTCGCCGTGCAGGCGCTGCTGGTGCTCGCCGCGCTGGTGGCGACGCTGGTCGGCGTCCCCTCGCCCGCGAACGCCGTGCAGGCGATCAATGTCCGCGCCGACGTGCCGGCGATCGACCTCACCGACGCCGTCGAGATGCAGCAGACCGAGGGCGACCGCGTGCAGGTCTCCACCGCCCCCGGCCCCGACGGGATCGTCCGCCGCATCGAGGTGCGCTCGCGCGACGGCGGCGACGACTGGGCGGTGATCGCGCTCGCCAACACCGGCGACGAGCAGCTCGACCGGCTGATCGTCGTGCCGCATTATCAGATGGTCGGCTCCGGCCTGCTGTGGCCCGATCTCGGCCTGTCGCGGGTGGCCGGCATCACGCCGAGCTTCGGCGACCGGCCGGAGCGCCAGGACAGCGCGACCGCCGACATCTTCCGCCTCACCCTCGATCCCGGCGCGGTGGTCACCTACGTGCTCGAGCTGCGCACCGACCGCGTGCCGCAGATCTATCTGTGGGAGCCGGAGGCCTACAAGGACAAGGTCAACTCCTTCACGCTCTACCACGGCATGGTGATCGGCATCGCCGGCCTCCTGGCGCTGTTTCTCACCATCCTGTTCGTTGTGAAGGGCAGCGTGATGTTCCCCGCCGCCGCCGCGCTCGCCTGGGCGGTGCTGGTCTATATCGGCATCGACTTCGGCTTCTGGGGCAAGGTGTTCGACATGTCGGCCGGGGCCGAGCGGGTGTGGCGCGCCTCCGGCGAGGCGATCCTCGCGGCGACGCTGGTGGTCTTCCTGTTCGCCTATCTCAACCTCGCGCGCTGGCACGTGCGCTACGGCTATCTCACCGTCGGCTGGCTCGTCGGCCTGGTCGCGCTGGTGGCGGTGGCGCTGGTCGATCCGGCGATCGCCTCCGGCATCGCGCGCCTCTCGCTCGCCCTCGTCGCGGTGACGGGCTTCGCGCTGGTCGTCTATCTCGCCGCGCGCGGCTTCGACCGCGCGGTGCTGTTGATCCCGACCTGGTTCCTGCTGGTCGTGTGGGTGGTCGCCGCCGGCATGACGGTGACCGGGATGGTGACCAACGACATCGTCGGCCCGGCGCTGCTCGGCGGCCTCGTGCTGATCGTCATGCTGATCGGCTTCACGGTGATGCAGCACGCCTTTGCCGGCGGCGTGACGCAGACCATCGTGTCCGACGTCGAGCGCCGCGCGCTGGCGCTGACCGGCGCCGGCGACCTGATCTGGGACTGGGACGTCGGCTCCGACAAGATCTACACCAGCCCCGAGACCGACCAGATTCTCGGGCTGCCGCGCGGCAGCCTCGAGGGACCGGCGGCCGGCTGGCTCGAGGTCCTGCACCCGATCGACCGCGACCGCTTCCGCACCGCGCTCGACAGCGTGCTGGAGCAGCGCCGTGGCCGCCTCGTCCACGAGTTCCGCCTGCGCACCAGCGACGGCCACTATCTGTGGTTCGCGCTGAAGGCGCGGCCGGTGGTCGGCTCGGACGGCGAGGTGGTGCGCCTGGTCGGCACGCTCGCCGACGTCACCGAGTTCAAGACCGCCGAGGAGCGCCTGCTGCACGACGCCGTGCACGACAACCTCACCGGCCTGCCGAACCGCCAGCTGTTCATCGACCGCCTGCAGGCGGTGCTGACCTTCGCGAGAGCCAATACCGGCATCAAGGCGACGGTGATGGTGATCGACGTCGACCGCTTCAAGCAGGTCAACGATTCGGTCGGCATGGCGGTCGGCGACTCGATCCTGCTCACCATCGCCCGCCGGCTCGGCCGCCTCCTCAAGCCGCAGGACACGCTGGCCCGGCTCGCCGGTGATCAGTTCGGCCTGCTCCTGCTGTCGGAGAAGGAATCGGGGCGCATCATCGCGTTCGCCGAGACGATGCGGAAGACCATCAACGCGCCGATCGTCTTCAACGACCGCGAGATCATCCTCACCGCCTCGCTCGGCATCGCGCTGTCGGACGCGCAGCAGCAGCGCCCCGACGAGGTGCTGAAGGACGCCGAGCTCGCGATGTATCACGGCAAACGGATCGGCGGCGACCGCATCGAGATCTTCAAGCCGGCGATGCGCGCCCGCAAGACCGATCGGCTGACGCTCGAATCCGAGCTGCGTCGCGCGCTCGAGCGCGAGGAGATCACGATGTTCTACCAGCCGATCGTCCGGCTGGAGGACCGCTCGGTCGCCGGCTTCGAGGCGCTCGCGCGCTGGGACCATCCGAAGCTCGGCCGGCTGTCGCCGTCGGAGTTCATCTCGATCGCCGAGGAGATCGGCCTGATCGTCGATCTCGGCCTGTTCGCGATGGAGCGCACCGCCCGCCAGCTCGCCGCCTGGCAGCGCGCGGTGCCGAGCCGCACGCCGCTGTTCGCCAGCGTCAACGTCTCCTCGCGTCAGCTCTTGCGCCAGGATCTGATTCAGGATCTGCGCACCGTGCTCGCTCGCTCCGGCCTGATGCGCGGCAGCCTCAAGCTCGAGATGACCGAGAGCTTGGTGATGGAAAATCCCGAGCTGACCTCGCAGATCCTCCACCGCATCAAGGAGCTCGGCGCCGGCCTGTCGCTCGACGACTTCGGCACCGGCCACTCCTCGCTCGCCTATCTGCAGCGCTTCCCGTTCGACACCATCAAGATCGACAAGTCGTTCGTGCGCACCACCGCCAAGGGCACCCGGCCGGTGATCCTGCGCTCGATCGTCGGACTCGCGCACGACCTCGGCATGGAGGTGGTGGCGGAAGGCGCCGAGACGGATTCGGATGCCGTCGAGCTCTATCAGCTCGGTTGCGAGTACGTGCAGGGCTTCGTGTTCGGCGAGGCGATGCCGGCCGAGGCCGCCCGCGCGCTCCTGGTCGGCGACCGCACCGCGGCGGCGTCCCGGTAGAGCGGGGCGGCGCGATCGTCACGAGGATAGGCGGGTCGGGTGCGCGGAGGTAGGGTGCGCGGAGCGAAGCGTGCGCACCGCCGAGATGCGTGCGACGGCACTGCGCACCTACGGCCGTTGCCGTCATGCGCGGGCAAAGACCCGCGCATCCATCAAAATCGAAAAGACGTCTTTGCGTCGCGTGATGGATCGCCGGGTCACGGCCTTCGGCCGGCCCGGCGATGACGGCGGAGGAGCCGAGACCGTCCGCCCTCAGGCGTGGCCGGCCTCGCTCGACAGCATGCCGAGATGGATGCCGATCTTCTGCAGCGCGCGCTCGTACTTCACCTCGGTGTCGCCGCCGAAGATCAGCTCGGGATCGGCGGTGCAGTGCAGCCAGCCGTTCGCCTGGATCTCGGTCTCGAGCTGGCCCGGCGCCCAGCCGGCATAGCCGAGCGCGAGCACCGCCGAGAGCGGCCCGTCGCCGCGGGCGATCGCCTTCAAAATGTCGAGAGTGGCGGTCAGGCAGATGCCGTCGTCGATCGGCAGCGTCGAGTTCTCGATGAAGAAGTCGCTCGAATGCAGCACGAACCCGCGCCCGGTCTCCACCGGTCCACCGCGCAAAACCTTCACGGAGCCGGCGCGCGGCGGCAGGATGATCAGGTCGGAGGCGGGGATCACCTCGAGCTGGACCAAGAGGTCGGCGAAATTGACGTTGGGCGCCGGCTGATTGACGATGATACCCATCGCCCCTTCGGACGAGTGCGCGCACACATAGATCAGGCTGCGGGCGAAACGCTCGTCGCGCATGCTCGGCATGGCGATCAGCATCTGTCCGTCGAGATAGCCGCGCTTCGGCTCGCCCTCGTCGGGCGCCGTCTCCTGCGGCGATGTTTTTCTTGCGGCTTTCATCTCGGCAAGATTACTCCGACGGGATCGAGTTGCAACGCGCGGATCGCGGCGGCCGGGGCCGCCCGTCGTCATGTCGGGACGGCCGCGGGCGCACGCAAGGAGAGGATCGCGAATGAATGTGACGATGCGGCGATGCGCGCTGCCGGTGCTGACGATGCTCGCGCTGACGGGCGGCGCCGCGGTGGCGGGGCCCACCGTCTCGGCGTGGGACGGCGATGCCCGCGGTGCGGTGCGGCTGATCGGCGGCGGCGCGACGGCGGATGCGCCTTCCACCGTCGCGGGCGTCGAGATCCGGCTCGGCGACGGCTGGAAGACCTATTGGCGGTACCCCGGTGATTCCGGTGTGCCGCCGCGGTTCGATTTCTCCCGCTCGGTGAACGTGAAATCGGCGACGGTGCGCTATCCCGCACCGCACCGCTTCGCCGACGGCGGCGGCACCTCGATCGGCTACAAGGGCGGGGTGATCTTCCCCGTCGCGGTCGCGCGCGACGACGCGACGCAGGCGGCGACCCTCGCGGTCGAGGTCGACTATGCCGTGTGCGAGCGGCTGTGCGTGCCGAAGACCGGCACCGCGACCCTGGTGCTGCCGGCCGAGAGCGCGGCGGCGCCTACGGCACCCGCCACCGGCGCGATGTCGCCTGCGACGAACGGCAGCAGCCTCGGCGGGCTCGCCGGCGCGGTCGCCCGGCTGCCGCGACCGGCGAGGGTCGGCGACGCCGGCGATTTTTCCGTGCGGGCGGTGCATCGCGAGGGCGAATGGCCGACGCCGCGGCTGGTGGTCGACGTCGCCGCCCCCGCCGGCACCGAGGTCGACCTGTTCGCGGAAGGCCCGACCGCCGCCTGGGCGCTGCCGGTGCCAAATCCCGCCGGCAGCGGGCCGGACGGCACGCACCGCTTCACCTTCGAGGTCGACGGCGCCCCCGCCGGGGTCGACCCGCGCGGCGCCACCCTGACGCTCACCGCGGTCGCCGGCGATCGCGCCATCGCGGTGCCGGTGACCCTCGACCCGTGACGCCCGTCCGGTGACGGCCGTCCGGTGACGGCCGAATGGCCGACCGCCGACCGTGACGGCGCGGTGGCGGACGATCGGCCCGCCCGCCGTCTCGACGGGCGGCCTCTCGGCACCTATCTCGGGTGCGTTGGCCGGTCGCGCCCCCCGCGCGCCCGCCGCCCGCTCTTCGACGTCACAGCAAGGACAGCACCATGCCCATCCAGGTCGGCGACCGTATTCCCGAGGCGAAATTCCGCGTGATGACCGAGAACGGCCCGGCCTGGGCGACCACCGACGACGTCTTCAAGGGCAAGACCGTGGTGCTGTTCGCGGTGCCCGGCGCCTTCACCCCGACCTGCCACAACAACCATCTGCCGGGCTTCCTCGCCCGCGCCGACGAGATCAAGGCGAAGGGCGTCGACACCATCGCGGTGACCGCGGTCAACGACGTGTTCGTGATGCACGCCTGGCGCAAGGCGGCCGGCGCCGACGGGCGGATCGAGTTCCTGGCGGACGGCAACGGCGATTTCGCGAAAGCGATCGGCATGACGATGGACGTCTCGGCGGGCGGCCTCGGGCTGCGCTCCAAGCGCTACGCGATGCTGGTGAAGGACGGCGAGGTCGCGCGCATCAGCGTCGAGCCGGAGCCCGGCCAGGCGGTCGCGACCAGCGCGGAGAGCGTGCTCGCCACGCTGTGAGGACGATTCGTGCGCGCTCCTCGAGGCGAGACGGCGGCTTCCACGTCCGCCGACCGGGCGGCGCTGCCGCCGGTCCTGCACCTGCACGGGTCGACGCCGCGCCGGTCCGCGGTGCCGGAGGGCTGCCGCGTCTATGCGGTCGGCGACGTGCACGGCCGCGCCGATCTCCTGGAGGCGCTGTTCGCCCGGATCGACGCCGACACCGCCGCCCGCAAGGCGGTGCGGCCGGTCGAGATCTATCTCGGCGACTATATCGACCGGGGCCCGCGCTCGCGCGACGTCGTCGATTTGATGATCGCGCGGCGCGCCGCCCGCGAAACGGTGCAGCTGCGCGGTAATCACGAGACCTACATCGTCCGCTTTCTCGACGATCCCGGCCTGCTGCGGACCTGGCGCCGGTTCGGCGGGCTGGAGACGCTGCTCTCCTACGGCCTGCGGCCGTCGCTCAATCCGGACGACGACGAGCTCGCCGCTCTCTCGGCCGCGCTGAAAGAGGTGCTGCCGGCGGAGCACCTCGCCTTTTTCCGCGCGCTGCCGACCAAATTCTCGCTCGGCGATTTCTTCTTCGTGCATGCCGGCGTGAAGCCCGGCGTGCCCCTCGCCGCGCAGGACGACCAGGATCTGATCTGGATCCGCGATCCCTTCCTGATGCACGATGGGCTTTACGAGAAGACGGTCGTGCACGGCCACACGCCGGTGCCGGAGCCCGAGGTGAAGCGCAACCGGATCGACATCGACACCGGCGCGTTCGCCACCGGCCGGCTGACCTGCCTGGTGATCGAGGGCCAAACCCTCGCCTGGCTGTGACGGCCGACGCCGCGTCTCGAAGGTGGTGAGGAGGGAGAAGCGCGTGCCGAACCAAAAACCCGCGGTGCTGTTCGTCTGCCTCGGCAACATCTGCCGCTCGCCGCTCGCCGAGGCGGTGTTTCGCGCCGAGGCGGCGCGG
The DNA here is from genome assembly GCF_000293785.1 of Rhodovulum sp. PH10. Lineage (GTDB taxonomy): Bacteria > Pseudomonadota > Alphaproteobacteria > Rhizobiales > Xanthobacteraceae > Rhodoplanes. The sequence continues at coordinate 107,185 of NZ_AKZI01000019.1, forward strand.
CAAAAGCTCGACGCCGAGGCGGATTCCGCCGGCATCGGCAACTGGCACGTCGGCGAGGCGCCCGATCCGCGCGCCCAGGCGGTGGCGAAGAAGCACGGCGTCGATATCGGCGGCTGCCGCGGCCGGCAGGTGACGCACGAGGATTTTTCCCGCTTCACCCACGTGATCGCGCTCGACCGCGACGTGCTCGCGGCGCTGCGCCGGCTGCGCCCGGCCAACGCGACGGCACAGCTCGGCCTGCTGCTCGACGCAGTGCCGGGCCGCGAGGGCGAAGGCGTGACCGATCCTTATTACGGCGAGGACGACGGCTTCGAGACCACCTTTTCCGACGTCGCCTCCGGTACCTCGGCGCTGGTCCGCAAGCTTTCGGAGACGCGGTGAGCGGGCGGGCGAGCCCGCTGGCGGCGCACGCGGCGGCGCTGCTCGGGGCGGAGCTGACGCAGGCCGATCCGCTCGCCGGCGGCGATCTGTCGGAAATCTCGCACATCGTGCTCGCCGACGGGCGCGAGGCGATCGTCAAGGGCGGCCCGGCGCCGCGCACCGAGGCGGCGATGCTGCAGGCGATCGCAAAGGCCGGCGCGCCGGCACCCCGCGTGCTCGCGGTCGACGACGGCTGTTTGGTGATCGAGCAGCTTTCGACCGGCGGCTCGCTCGGCGGCGCCTGGGGCGATCTCGGAACCGTGCTCGCCCGCCTGCACGCGACCTGCGGCGAACGCTACGGCTGGACCGAAGACTACGCCTTCGGGCCGGTCGCGATCGAGAACGGCTTTTCCGACGACTGGCCGGCATTCTGGGGCGAGCGTCGCCTGCTGGTGAACGGTCCGCATGTTTCGGGCGCGCTCGCGCGCCGGCTGGAAAAGCTCGCCGCCGACCTGCCGAACCGCCTGCCGAAGACGCCAAGAGCCTCGCTGCTGCACGGCGACCTGTGGAGCGGCAACGTGCTGGCCGACCACGGCCGCGTCTCCGGGCTGATCGACCCCGCCTGCTACTTTGGCCACGCCGAGGTCGACCTCGCGATGCTGTGCCTGTTCGGCCGGCCGTCGGCCTCCTTCTACCAGGCATACACACCGCTCGCGCCGGGCCATGCCGAGCGGCTGCCGATCTACAGCCTGTGGCCGGCGCTGGTGCATCTGCGGCTGTTCGGCGCCGGCTATCGCGGCATGGTGGAGGGTTTTCTCCAGCAGGCCGGCGTGTGAGGCTCAGCGCACCGCCTGGATCGCGACCAAGAAGCCGCTCGCCGGCAGGGTCGGCAGCTTTGCGAGATCGACCGAGAGGTCCTGGTCCGGCACCTCCCACACGATGTCGCGCGCGAGCGCGCGGACCATCGTCTTCATCACCGCGATGGTGAGCCATTCGCCCGCGCAGCGGTGGTTCTCGTGGTGCGCGCCGCCGCCCTGCGGGACCATGGTGTAGGCGTTGCCGGTCCAGCCGAGGAAGCGCTCGGGACGGAACGCCTCGGGGTCCTCCCAGATGCGGCCGTCGTGATCGGTGCCGTAGAGATCGAGGATGAAACGGTCGCCCTCGTGAAAGGCGTGCTCGCGCCAGGTGAAGGCGGTGCGGGCGACCCCGGCGACGACGGGGAAGAACGGGATGATCCGCCGCACCTCCTGGACGAAGGCTTCCATATAGGCGTCGTCGCCCGCCACCCGCTCGCGCGTCTCCGGATGCTGGTGCAGCGCCAGCGCGGCGAACACCACGAAGCGGGCGATCGCGACCGTCGGGCGCAGGATGTTGAGAAGCTCGACCGCGGCGATGTCGGCCGGCAGCAGCGCGCCGCCGCCGTCGCCACCGTTGCCGTCGACACCGTCGCGATGGGCGGCGATCACCGCGAGCGCGCTCTGCGCGGGCGGCATCGGCCGGCCGGCGCGGACGTCCTCGACCAGGTTGCGCAGATAGCGCTCGGCGCCGCGCCGGAGCACGCGGGCGGTCCAGTTGGGCGGGCCGATCGTGCCGGCATTGTCGATCATCGCGCCGATCTCGCCGGTGAGGCGGGCGAGGCGCTTCTCGTCGGCCGGCACGCCCGCCCAGTCGCACACCACCCGGCACAGGAGCGCGCGCACCTCCTCGTGCAGCGTCACCGTGCGGCCGACCCAGCCGCGCGCCGCCGTGCGCAGGCCGTCGCCCGCCGCGGCCGCGATCGCCTCGAGCCGCGGCGGCGTCATCAGCGACATCATCATGCCCTTGCGGCGACGGTGCGCCTCGGCGTCGAGAGTGGCGACGCTGCCCTCGTCCTGCAGCAGCACCAGCGTCGAGCGCGGCAGCGCGCCGACCCGGGTGAAGCGGTCGGGCGTGTAGAACATCTTCGCCGCGTCCTCGCCGCGCACGCAGTAGAAGCGCCTGCCGAGCAGCCGGGTCTCGAAGATGTCGCTGGCGAACCGCTCGCAGCGGTTGGCGACGAAGCGGTAGCCCTCCGCCTTGAAGGCGAGCGAGCTGTCGAGGGCGGGATCACGCGGGATCGTCTGCATCGTGTGTCTCCGAGGGAGTGCGAGGCGCCGGCCCGGCCGGCGCGGCGAGGGCGAGCATCGACGGGTCGAGCTCGGCGAGCGTTCGGCGGCCCGCGAGCGCGAGCGTCAGGTCGAGGTCGGCCGCGAGATTGTCGATCACCTCGGCGACGCCGCGCTCGCCCGCCAGCGCCAGCCCGTAGACGTACGGCCGGCCGATCAGCACGGCGGCGGCGCCGAGCGCGATCGCCTTGACGACGTCGGCGCCGGTGCGCACGCCGCTGTCGAACAGCACCGGTATTCTGCCGTCGACCGCGCGCACCACCTCCGGCAGCGCCGCAAGCGCGCCGAGCGCGCCGTCCACCTGCCGCCCGCCGTGGTTCGAGACGACGAGGCCGTCGGCGCCTGCGTCGATCGCCCGCCGCGCGTCGTCCGGATGGACGATGCCCTTGAGGAGGATCGGCAGGCGGGTGCGCGCGCGCAGGAACGGCAGGTCGTCCCACCGCAGGCTCGGCCGCGAATAGACCGCGAGGAAGCGGCGGATCGCCCGCTGCGCCCGGTCGCTCGCCAGCACCTCCCACGCGCCGCCCGGCCAGTGCCGCAGCAGCTCGAGCACCGCCGCCAGCGACGGGCGCGGATTTTTTGCGCCGGCGCCGGCGCTCTCCCCGTCTTCGTCCGGGCCTTCTGCCGGGTCTTCGGCGAGGGCGCGAAACACCGGGTCTGAGAGATAGTTCGCGAGCCCGCGTCCGCGCACGAACGGCAGATAGCCGCCGTCGAGATCGCGCGGTCGCCAGCCGAGCATGGTGGTGTCGAGCGTCACCACGATCGCCTCGTAGCCGGCCTGCTCGGCGCGCGCGACCAAGCTCTCGGTGAGCGCGTCGCAGGCCGACCAGTAGAGCTGGAACCAGCGCGGCGCCGACCCGGTCGCCGCGGCGATCTCCTCGAGCGGCCGGCACGCCTGGTTCGACACCACGAACGGAATGCCGGCCGCCGCCGCGGCGCGTGCCGCCGGCAGGTCGCCGTCGCGATGGGCGAGGTCGAGCACGCCGATCGGCGCCAACAGCAGCGGCAGCGGAAGCCGGCGTCCGAACAGCTCCACCGTGAGGTCGCGCTGCGCGGCGCCGGCGAGCATCCGCGGGACGATGCGCCAGCGATCGAAGGCGGCGCGGTTCGCCGCCATGGTGCGCTCGAGCCCGGCGCCGCCGGCGACATAGGCGGCCGCCTCGCGGCCGAGCGCGGCGATTCCCTTCTGCTCCAGCGCCTGCGCCGACACCGGCACCGCCGGCCGCCGGCCCGCCATCCCGGACACGAAAAGCCCGGCCTGGCGCGCTCGCCCGCGCGCGGTCATCGGCCGCACCTTCCGGCCGGCAGCATCGGGCAGGCGCCGCCCGGCATGGTGCGCGGGACGGGGCTCGGTGCGCCCACCGACACGCGCATGCAGTCGCTCACGGTCCGGGCACGAGGGAGAGCCCTCGGCGTAAGGTCGTCGAATTCGGGTCGCATGCAGGGACGAACCCGGACGGCGCGCCCGCGGTTCCCCGCTCACCGCTCGCCGGAGGCGGCGCCGTGCAGCGCCGCCCGGTCGCCCAGCACGTGGCCGATATAGACGCGGCGGATCAGCACGATCCACATGGCCGCGAACGGCGTCGCCAGCGCCAGCCCGGTGAGGCCGAACAGCGTGCCCATCGCCACCTGCACCGACAAGGTGAGCGCCGGCGGCATCGCGATCGCCCGCTGCTGCACCATCGGCGTGATCAGATAGCTCTCGATCGTCTGCACCACGACGTGCAGCCCGATGGTCCACAGCGCGAGCTGGAGCCCGCCGGCCTCGAGCGCCACCACCGCATTCGGTGCCGTCGAGAGAAACGGCCCGATATTGGGCAAGAAGGTGATCAGCGCCGACCACAGGCCGAGCGTCAGCGCGAACGGAACGCCCAGCACGTAGAGCCCGATCGTGATCAGGACGCCGATGATCGCCATCGAGATCAGCCGCCCGATCAGCCACCAGAACAGCGTGTTGCCGATGTCCATCAGCACGCGGCGCGCCTCCGCCCGCCCCTCTTGCGGGAACAGCGACACGATCCCGCCGACATACAGCGACGGCTCGATCGCCAGATAGATGCCGACGAACAGGACGATGACGATGTCGGTCGCGGCACCGAGCGCGGTCGTGCCGACGCTCGACAGGGCACCCGACAGGCTGCCGCTCTGCAGCGCCTCGACGCCGTTGTCCCAGAAGTAGCGGCCGATCGGCGACTGCGAGAACAGGGCGTGCAGGCGGTCGGTGTAATCGGGGATCTTGGCGGCCGCCTCGCTCATCTGGCCGACCACCTGCGGCATCAGGAACCACGACCAGCCGGCGACCGCGAGCACCGCGACGAGGAGGATCAGCGCCAGCGTCCAGTCGGGTCCGACGCCGACGCGGCGCGAGATCGCCACCGCCACCTTGCGCAGCATCACCGCCAAGAGCACGGCGCCGAACACCAGCAGGAGAACGTGACCGAGCAGCCAGAACAGCACGACGAGCACCACCAGCCCGACCGTCGCCGCGGCCAGTCCGAGCAGCGGGACACGCTGGATGCGGTCGATCACGTTCACGAAAGGCTCCTCGTCGCCAACGGGTATTCACCGGAACAACCGGCCCGGGCGGGAGAGGTTTCTGCCCGCTCGCCGACCAGCGCGTCGGCCGGGCGCGTCGAGCGGGCGACGGACCGCACCCCCGGCGTCCGCCGTCGCGTACCGCTGCCGCGGTGCGGCTCGGATTCTCGGTCCGCCAGCGCACCGCCCGCGCGGGCGGCCGCGCGCCGGCGGCGGGCCCGGGGACTTGTCCGATCGAGGTCTCCGCAACGGCGGCCCGAGCGGACGCCTCGCGGGAAAGCGACGCGACCGAGGCCTCACGAACCGAGGTGGAGACGATCATGACCAGCGACGACCGAAAGAAGAGGGAGCTGCTCGATCTGGTCGAGCGAAAGGCGTTCGATCCGGTGATGCACGCGCGGCCCGATGGCCGCTCGCCGGCCGACCGGGACGCGCTCGAGGAGGTGAAGCGCAAGACCGAGTCCGAGATCGAGCGATATCGCGGCTACGACTCCGCCGCGACGCTGGTCGCCAATTTCGAGCGGGACCTGACGTCCGAGCCGGCCAAGCGGGTGCATGCCGAGCTGCGGCGGCTCGATCTGCCGACCATCGAGGACATCCGCGACGAGTTCGAGCGCAAGGCGGCCGATCTCGGCGTCGGGGCGTGACGGCCTCGCCTGACGATCTCTCCGTGGCGGTCTCGGGACGCGATGGCCGCGTGGCCGCGGGTACGGGTGACGCGCCGGCGATCACCGCTCCGGCGTGGCGAGCGCCGCGCGGGCGATGCGCTTCGGCAAGGATTTGTTGGCGGATCGCGACGCGCTCTCCGGCTGGTCCTCCGCCGCGGCGGCATCCTCGTCCCGCGGCTGCTGCGGCGGGGCGTCCCCCTCCGGCCGCTCCTCGATCGCCTCCTCCGGCAAGGCGTGCTCGCTGGCGGCATCGACGCAGGCATTCACCGCCTCGGTGAGCGACACGGCATAGAGGTCGGCGCCGATCGTCGCCCGCACGCTCTCGCCCTCGCGCGGGCCGTCGCCCGCCGGCCACAGCCCGACCAGGATTTTCGCGTCCGGAAGCTGTCGGCGCAGCCGCCGCACCAGATAACGAACGCGCGACAGATTGCCGGTCGGCTCGATCAGCGAGATGCACACCATCGCCACCTCGTCGGGATCGAAGGTGGCGACATGGACGCGCGACAGCCGATCGCTCGCCACCTCGCGGGCGCCGATGCCGTGCTTGGCGAGCAGCTGCTTCAGCATTGCGGTGGCCGCCTCGTCGAGCGGGCTCGCCCCGGCGATGCACAGCACCGGCACGCCGTGGCGCCAGGCGCCGGTGCGCCGCTCGATCGGCGGCGCGATCCGGCCGGGCGGCGCGGCGGCGGGCTCGGCGTCGGCGCGGTCGTCGGCGACCGGCCCGTCGTTCTTGCGCGGCGTCGGCACCGGCCGGCGATCGTCGTACTCGTCGAGCTCCTCCACCACCTCGCGCACCGCGTCGCGGATGCGGGCGAGCCGCTGCGGCCCGAGCACGCCGCGCGATGCGTCGCCGGCGGCGAGCGCGAGGCCGCGCAGCGCCACCTCGTCGTAATAGGACGACAGCGCGCGCGTCTTCAGCAAGGTCTCGGCCTGGTCCTGCACCTCGTCGGGGTCGCCCGCCAGCATCCGCTGATAGAACGTCTCGGTGGAGGTGAGCGCCGGCCGGTCGCCGAGCAGCACGTCGAGAAATTCCAGCCGGTCGACGTGACGGCCGAGCACCACCAGGCACAGCGTCAGCGGGGTGGCGAGCAGAAGGCCGATCGGCCCCCACAGCCAGGTCCAGAACACCGTGGCGATCAGGACCGACACCGGCGACAGGCCGGTCGAGTGGCCGTAGGCGACCGGCTCCACCGCCTGCCCCATCACCGGCTCGGTGACCGCGAACAGCGCGCCGGTCCACAGCACCATCGACCAGCCGGGATCGACCGCCGCGGCGACCGCCATCGGCAGGAGCGCGGCGACCCACGCGCCGACATAGGGCACGAACCGGCACAGTCCGGCGACGATCCCCCACAGCACCGGGCTCGGCAGGCCGATCACGTAGAGGCCGAGCGTGACCAGCAGCCCGAACACCGTGTTGAGCGCGAGCTGCATGAGAAAGTAGCGGCTCAGACGGTTCGCGGCGTCGTTGAGGGCGACGGTGGTGCGGTGCAGGTCACGCGAGCCGAACAGGCGGATGAAGCGATCGCGCAAGTCCTCCTTCTGGAGGAGGATGAAGGTCGCGAACACCAGCACGAGCCCGAGGGTCGCGAGCGGGCTCAGCACCGGCGAGGCATAGCGCTGCAGCAGCGCGAAGGTGGAGGAGCCGACCTCCTCGTCCTCGCCCCGCTCGCCGGTGCCGCGTCGCCGCTCGGGCGCGGCGGCCTGCCGTCCGTCGTCGCCGGGAGCGGGCGTCGCCTCGGGCCGCGACGGCGGCTGAATCCCCTGCGGCGTCTCGGCGATCGGCGGGGCCGGCCGCATCTGCTCGAAGCGATCGACCAGCGTGGTGATCCGGCCGATCGTCATCTCGCGCACGGTGTCGATCTTGGCGCGGATCGTCGTCTCGTAGCGCGGCAGGTCGCCGGCGAGCCCGGCGATCTGCGTGCCGATCACGCCGCCGATGCTCGACAATACGGAGAGCGCGACCAGGATCGCCACCAGCACCGCCGGCACCCGGCCGAGCCGCAGCCAGCGCAGCAGCCGCACCAGCGGCGCCAGCACGAAGGTGAGCAGCACCGCGAGCGTGATCGGCACCAGCACGTCGCGGCCGAGATAGAGCGCCGCCACCACCACGACGCAGACCGCGAGCGTCAAGAGGCTGGACAGCGACGGCACCTCCGCCGGGCTCACCCGCGGGACCGCGCCACGCTCGCTCTCGGCCATTGGTCGTCTCCGTCGCGCACCGCTGGGGCTCGGCCGATCACGGCCGGGATCGAAGCGCCGGGCGGCGCCGCGCTAGACAACGCCGCAGCGCGGGAACGGTGCCATGGTCGTCGGCATGTTTTCCGCGCCGACCCGTCGGCCCGCCCGCCGCCGTGCACCGGTCGTCCCCGTCGCCGTGGAGTAGATGGAACTTTGCGCGAAGGGGCGGGTTGTAAACCGCATTTTTCCGAGTGCGCAGCGATGCGCCGGCCGGGCACCCCGCCACGGCCTCCCTGGAGAACGATCGATGACTCAGCACGTCATGCCGCCGGCGTCCGCCGCGCCGGCGCGCAGTGCCCGTGCCCTGGCGGTGTCGCGGATCCGCGAGGGCTCGCCGCATCCGCTCGGCGCCACCTGGACCGGCGTCGGGGTCAATTTCGCGCTGTTCTCGGCGCACGCCACCAAGGTCGAGCTGTGCCTGTTCGACGACGCCGGCGAGACCGAGCTCGAGCGCATCGAGCTGCCCGAATACACCGACGAGGTGTGGCACGGCTTTCTGCCGGACGCCCGCCCCGGCACCGTCTACGGCTATCGCGTGCACGGCCCCTACGAGCCGGAGAACGGCCACCGCTTCAATCCCAACAAGCTGGTGCTCGATCCGTTCGCCAAGGCGGTGGTGGGGCGCATCGTGTGGGGCCCGGAGCTGTTCGGCTACCGGCTCGAGACCGAGGACGACACCACCTACGACGAGCGCGACAGCGCCGCCCACATGATGAAGGGCCGGGTGGTCGATCCCGCCTTCACCTGGGGCGACGTGCGCCCGCCCAAGGTGCCGTGGGACCGCACGGTGATCTACGAGATGCACGTGCGCGGCTTCACCAAGCTGCACCCCGAGCTGCCGGAGCCGATGCGCGGCACGTTCCGCGGGCTCGGCCATCCGAGCGTGGTGGAGTATCTCCAGAAGCTCGGCGTCACCACCGTCGAGCTGCTGCCGATCCACACCTTCGTCGACGACTCCTATCTGCTCGACAAGGGCCTCGTGAACTACTGGGGCTACAACACCATCGCCTTCTTCGCGCCGGCCCGGCGCTATGCGGCGGTGCCCGACTTCGCCTTCGCCGAGTTCAAGGAGATGGTGGCGCGGCTGCACGACGCCGGCATCGAGGTGATTCTCGACGTCGTCTACAATCACACCGCGGAGGGCAACGAGCGCGGCCCGACGCTGTCGTTCAAGGGCATCGACAACGCCTCCTATTATCGCCTGCTGCCCGATCAGCATCGCTACTACATCAACGACACCGGCACCGGAAACACGCTGAACCTGTCGCACCAGCGGGTGCTGCAGATGGTCACCGACTCGCTCCGCTACTGGGTGCAGGAGATGCAGGTCGACGGCTTCCGCTTCGACCTCGGCACCATCCTCGCGCGCGAGCCGTACGGCTTCGACGAGGGCGGCGGCTTTCTCGACTCGTGTCGCCAGGACCCGGTGCTGGAGAGCGTCAAGCTGATCGCCGAGCCGTGGGACTGCGGCCCCGGTGGTTATCAGGTCGGCCGCTTCCCGCCCGGCTGGGCCGAGTGGAACGACCAGTATCGCGACGTGGTGCGCCGCTTCTGGAAGGGCGACGAGGGCATGCTCGCGCCGTTCGGCAGCCGGCTCACCGCGTCCGGCGACATCTTCAACCGGCGCGGCCGCAAGCCGTGGGCGAGCGTCAACTTCGTCACCGCACACGACGGCTTCACGCTCAACGACGTGGTCAGCTACGACGACAAGCACAACGAGGCGAACGGCGAGGACAATCGCGACGGCCACAACGCCAACTACTCCTGGAACCACGGCGCCGAGGGGCCGACCGACGATCCCGAGATCCTGACGCTGCGCCACCGCCAGAAGAAGAACTTCCTCGCCACCCTGCTGCTCTCGCAGGGCACGCCGATGATCACCGCGGGCGACGAGTTCGGCCGCACCCAGCAGGGCAACAACAACGCCTACTGCCAGGACAACGAGATCAGCTGGGTGAACTGGAGCTGGAGCGAGGACGACACCCAGCTCGTCCATTTCGTCCAGCGCCTCACCGAGCTGCGCCGCAATTACGCGGTCCTGCGCCGCAACCGCTTCTTCACCGGCGAGTGGAACGAGGACATCGGCGTGTGCGACGCCACCTGGATCACGCCGCACGGCGTGGTGATGGGGCCGGAGCAGTGGAGCGACGGCAATGCGCGCTGTCTCGGCGTGGTGCTGGACGGCCGCGCCCAGGCGAGCGGCATCCGCAAGCGCGGCAGCGACGCGACGATGCTGCTGATCGTCAACGCGCATCACGACGTGGTGCTGTTCACGCTGCCGCAGGTGACCGGCGGCCGCGCTTGGCTGCGGCTGATCGACACCAATCTCGACTACACCGAGGACGAGCTGGACGCGGTGCGGCTGAAGTTCGGCCACGTCTATCACGTCACCGGCCGCTCGCTGCTCCTGTTCAGGCTGCTGCGCTCGCGCCGCCAGAACCCGACGCCCGCCACCAAGAACGCGCCGCGGCTCGACCGGGTGCCGGCCGAGCACCAGCCGACCGAGCAGCCGGCGACGCGCGGAACGACGCAAATGGCCGACGCGCCGGCCGGTGCGGAACCGCCGCCCGGCAAGGCGACCGCCCGCCCCGCGCCGGAGGACGACGAGGCGCCCGAAGCCGCCCCCGCCACCGAATCCCCCGACGAGACACCGGACGACGACGGCATCGGCGGCGTGACGCCGGTGTGATCTCGTCCTGCTGCGGACGACACGAAAAACGGGGCGCCCGCGAGCGCCCCGTTTTTTATCGTTCTCGTTCTTTCGGTCGGTCGCGCGGCTGCGCGGAAAAAATCACTCGGTCGCGGGGCCCGGCGCGGGGGCCGCCATCTCCTCGCCGCCCTCGGCGCCTTCGCCGCGCGTGGTGGTGCGGTGACGCCGGCGGCGGCGATGCAGCGGGAAGCGGTCGCCGTTCTGCCCGGCCTCGCCGTCGGCGGCGGCAGCCGCGGCAGCGCCGTTCTGCGCGAATGCCGGGGCCGCCTGCTGCGCCGGCGCGGGCGCGCCGGTGACGAACGACGGCAGCCGCCCGATGTCGTCGTCGCTCTGCGCCGGCTGTGGCTGCGGCTGACGGACATAGGCCTGCTCGCGCGGCACGAAGAACTGCGCGTCGCGCGGCAGATAAGGCTGCGGATCGCGGGTGCCGAACGCCGGCTGCTCGCCCTGCGCCGCGGTCGGCATGCCCGGCTCGTCGTCGCCCTCGTCGAACAGATCGTCGCGATCGCCCGCGCCGCCCTCGTTGCGGAAAAAGCCCGGGGTTTGCCGGAACTGCTCCTGTGCGGCGGCGATCAGACGGAGATAATGCTCGGCATGTTGAAAGTAGTTTTCCGCCGAAACCGGATCACCGGAGGCCTGCGCATCGCGCGCGAGCTGCATGTACTTCTCGGCGATGTGCGACGCGGTACCGCGAATCTTCACGTCCGGGCCGTTCGACTCGTACACCCGCGTGAGCGGATTGTGGCTCTTGCGGTTGCGCCCCCGCATGCGCTTGTTCTGACCGTTTCTCATGATGTCGGCTTTCGGCCACCTCTGATTGCGGCGGTCCGGCCGCCGGTTACGCGGTTTGCATCGGCCGGACCGAAGCCGGCCTCGTCGGCTGCGCCGTGCATCCCCGTGAAAAAACGGCGCACAGCCGATCCGATGGGCGCCCTCGGGGCGCGCCAAAATTCACCAAAGACGGCAGCTTGCGTCCGCAGCCCGCCCGCGGCGCTGCAACCTCTCACGATACCCGCGGCGCTCGCGGTCACCGCGACCGGAAGCGCGTGCAGAAGCCGTTGAAGTCCCTCGATCCCGAGTGGCGGAACACCAATCCTGTTGATCGGATTTTGCGTGCCGCTCGTCGTCGCTGCATGCCTCGCAGAGCCGTGCTCCGGGCGTCGTGCGCAGCGGTCCAACCCCGACCCAGGTCGATTCCGTAAGCGGAACCTAGTCGCTTCGGCCGGATAATCAAGCTCTTTTTTGGCGGCGGATGAGAAACACTTTCGGATTTGTATATCAGGTCGGCAGCTGTGCCACGACGGCACGCGGAACTCCGGAAAGATCCTTATACGGGACACGGCAAACAAGGCCGACCGCCTCGAACAAAGCCGGGACGGACCTTTCCTGACCGATGCCGATCTCCACCGCCAGCACGCCGCCGGGCGCCACGAGGCGGCGCGCATCGGCGGCGATCGCGCGATAGGCGTCGAGCCCGTCGACACCACCGTCGAGCGCGAGATGCGGATCGTACTCTCTCACCTCCGGCGCGAGCGTCGCGATCGCGTCGCGCACGACATAGGGCGGATTGGAGACGACCAGATCGAGTTTTCCGGCGAGCGCCGATCCGAAATCGCACAGGACGAAATGCGCGCGATCGTGCAACGCCAGTGTCTCGGCATTTTTTCGCGCGACCTGGAGGGCGTCGATGCTGCGATCGGTGGCGACACCGCAGGCGTGCGGCAGCTCGGTCAGGAGCGCGAGCAGCAGCGCGCCGGAGCCGACGCCGAGATCGGCGATGCGTTTCGCCCGCGCGCGGCCGCCGGTGGCGTCGAGCGCGGCGAGCGCCGCCTCGACCACCGTCTCGGTGTCGGGCCGCGGATCGAGCACCGCCGACGTGATCAGGAGTGGCAAGCCCCAGAATTCGCGGCATCCGAGAATGCGCGACACCGGCTCGCCGGCGAGGCGGCGCGTCACGAACGAGGCGATCCGCGCGCACGCCGCGCCGTCGAGCGCACGCTCGGCGGCCGAGACGAGGCCGGCGTGATCGAGCGCGAGCGCGTGGCCGATCATGAGCCGCGCATCGAGGGCCGGCGTCTCGACGCCGTTTTCGCGCAGCGCCGCCGTCACGACCCGCCGCGCCTGCGCGATCGTGATGCCGGCGGGAACCATCAGAGTTTGCCGAAACGGCGGATGGCCGAGTCAGGACGAGCCGTTGCCGAAGCGGTGCTCACCCCGCGGCTGCACGAAGGGGGCTCGGAGACCGCTCCGGATGCGGCGCGTCTCCCTCTCCCCGCGTGCGGGGAGAGGGTGGGGGTGAGGGGGGAGAGGGTCGGGGTGAGGGGGGGAATTTCGGGTGCAGCAGGCGACGCCCCCTCACCCGGAGTCCTCGCTCGCGCTCGGACTCCGACCTCTCCCCGCACGCGTGGAGAGGTGCGCCGATGGCCGGCGACGAGAAGCTCGCTCACGCGATTCCGCCTTCGGCGGCGAGCAGCGCGGCGTTGTGCTCGGCCATCAAGGCGTCGACGATCTCGCCCAACGCCTCGCCCTGCATCACCTGCGGCAGCTTGTAGAGCGTCAGGCCGATGCGATGATCGGTAACGCGCCCCTGCGGGAAATTGTAGGTGCGGATGCGCTCGGAGCGGTCGCCCGAGCCGACCTGCCCGCGGCGGTCGGCGGCGCGCTCGCTGTCACGGCGCTGGCGCTCGGCGTCGTAGAGCTTCGCCCTCAGCATCGCCATCGCCTTGGCGCGATTCCTGTGCTGCGAGCGCTCCTCCTGCACGAACACGACGATGCCGCTCGGCACGTGCTTCACGCGGATCGCCGACTCGGTCTTGTTGACGTGCTGGCCGCCGGCGCCGCTCGACCGCATGGTGTCGATCTCGAGGTCCTTCTCGTCGATCGCGACGTCGACCTCCTCCGCCTCCGGCAGCACCGCGACGGTGGCGGCGGAGGTGTGGATGCGGCCGGACGCCTCGGTCTCCGGCACCCGCTGCACCCGGTGCACGCCCGACTCGAACTTCAGCCGCGCGAACGCACCGGCGCCGCGGATTTCCGCGACGATCTCCTTGTAGCCGCCCATCGTGCCTTCGCTCGCCGAGACGATCTCGGTCTTCCAGCCCTGCAACGCGGCGTAGCGCTCGTACATACGAAAGAGATCGCCGGCGAACAGCGCCGCCTCGTCGCCGCCGGTGCCGGCGCGGATTTCCACGATGACGTTGCGCGCGTCCATCGCGTCCTTGGGGATCAGCGCGAGCCGCAGCTCCTGCTCCAATCTTTCGCGCGTCTCCTCGAGCGTGGATCGCTCGCTCGCCGCCACGGCGCGCAGCTCGGCGTCGGTCGCGGCATCCGTCATCATCTCGTCGACGTCGTCGATCTCGCGCAGCACGGCCGCGTAGCGGTCGATCGCCTCGACCACCGGCGTCAGCTCCGACAGCTCACGTGACAATCGTGCGAAAACCTCCGGCGAGGTCTTTTCCGAAAGCTCCGCCTGCAGGGCGGCATGGCGCGTGACGAGCGCCGCGAGTTTGTCCGAGGGGAGCATCGATCGGCCTCAGAGCGTCAGCCCCTCCGCCTCGGCGAAGGCGGTGAGCTTGGCGCGGATCGAGGCGGTGCCGAGCGGCAGCGCCATCAGCTGGCCGATCAGCCGCTCGGCCTTGCCGACGTCGAGATCGAGCAGCATCGCCTTCACCGGGCCGACCGCGGAGGGCAGCACCGAGAAGGCGCGGAAGCCGATGCCGATCAGCGCCAGCGCACCGAGCGGCTTGGAGGCCAGCTCGCCGCACAACGTCACCGGCTTGTCGTGCACGCGCGCCTTGTCGACGATCAGCTTGAGCGCCCGCAGCACCGGCACCGACAAGGGATCGAACCGGCTGGCGACCCGCGGATTGCCGCGATCGGCGGCGTACATGAACTGCAAGAGATCGTTCGAGCCGACCGACAGGAAGTCGACCCGGTCGAACAGCTCGTCGAGCTGGAACAGCAGCGAGGGCACCTCGAGCATGGTGCCGACCTCGACCCGCTCCGGCAGCCGGTGGCCGTGCCGGCGCAGATGCGTCAGCTCGCGCTCGACCAGGCCCTTAGCCTCGTCGTACTCGTCGACCGCGGCGATCATCGGGAACATCACCCGCAGCTCGCGGCCGGCCGCCGCGCGCAGCATCGCCCGCACCTGGCTGCGCAGAAGGCCCGGCCGGTCGAGCCCGAGGCGGATCGCCCGCCAGCCGAGCGCCGGGTTCTCCTCCTCGAAATTGCGCATGTAGGGGAGCACCTTGTCGCCGCCGATGTCGAGCGTGCGAAACACCACCGGCCGGCCGCCGGCGGCGTCGAGCACGTTGCGGTAGAGCGCGAGCTGCTCGCTGGTGCGCGGAAACTGCGAGGCCACCATGAACTGCAGCTCGGTGCGAAACAAACCGATGCCGGCGGCGCCGGTCTCCTCGATGTGCGGCAGGTCGACCGGCAGGCCGGCATTGATCATCAGCGTGATCGGGTGGCCGTCGCGGGTGACCGAGGGGCGATCGCGCAGGCTGAGATACTGGAGCTGCCGGCGGGCGCGCAGCCGCACCCGCTCGATATAGGCCTGCTCCATGTCGGGCGAGGGCCGGACATGGACGTCGCCGGTGGCGCCGTCGACGATGATGCCGTCGCCGGGATCGACCAGGCCGGTGGCATTCGGCACCTCGCCGACCGCGGCGATGCCGAGCGCGCGGGCGACGATGGCGACGTGCGAGTTCGGGCCGCCCTCCTCCAGCACCAGGCCGCGCAAGCGGTTGCGGTCGTAGTCGAGCAGCGCCGCCGGCCCCATCGAGCGGGCGACGATGACGGCGTGCTCGGGCAGCTTGTCGCGGGTCGGTGCGTGGTCGTAGCCGAGCAGCTGGCGCTGCAAGCGATGCGCGAGGTCGTCGAAATCGTGCAGGCGCTCGCGCAGGTAAGGGTCGGTCTGGCGCAGCATGCGCGCGCGGGTGTCGGACTGCACGCGCTCGACCGCGGCCTCCGCGGTGAGGCCGGTCAGCACCGCCTCCTCGAGCTTGTGCACCCAGCCGCGATCGTGGGCGAACATGCGGTAGGCCTCGAGCACGTCGCGGTGCTCGCCACCCTCCGCCACCTCGCCGCTCTCCAGCATCAGATCGAGCTCCGCCCGCAGCGTCTCGATCGCGACGCCGAGCCGGCGCAGCTCCTTCTGCACGTCGTCGGCGATGAAATTGGTGATGACGACGCGCGGCTCGTGCAGCACCACGTGGCCGAGCGCGATGCCGTCGGTGAGCGCCGCCCCCGTCACGTGCACCGGCCGCCGGACGGCGGGCTCGGCCCCGGGCCGCGCCAGCGAGAGAAGCTCGCCCGAGGCGATCATCTCGGCGAGCACCATCGCGGTGGTCTGGAGCGCCTCGACCTCTTCCTCGGAATAGGTTCTGCGCGCCCGATTCTGCACCACCAGCACGCCGAGCGTGTTGCCGGCGCGCAGAATCGGCACGCCGAGGAAGGAGCGGTAGATCTCCTCCCCGGTCTCCGGGCGGTACGAGAAGGCGGGGTGGGCCTGGGCGTCCGACAGATTGATCGCGCTCGCCTCGGTGGCGACCAGGCCGACGAGGCCTTCGTCGGCGCGCATCACGGTCTGGTGGACCGCCTGCCGGTTGAGACCCTCGGTGGCATAGAGCTCGAGCGTGCCGTCGACCCGCAGGACGTAGCAGGAGCACACCTCCGCGACCATGTTCGCGGCGATCAGCACCACGATCTTGTCGAGACGTTCCTGCGCGCTGACCGGCTCCGCCATCACCTCGCGGAGGCGCCGTAACAGCACGCGTGGACCGCCGAGCGCACCGCGCATCGCGTGAGGTCCTTCAGGTGCGAGTCGGACCGGCCGGCCCGAGGGACGTTGCCGGCACGTGTCGAGGGAACCGGGTCCGGGGCGGACCGGATCGCGATTCCCCGATGGTCATAGCGAATGCCCCGCGTGCGCTGCAAGCGAAAGCAACGGCCGCGGCGCGACCCCGGCGGGCCGGGTCGACGCTTTGCGGCGAAATGGTTTGGCTTTGTGGCGAAATGGTTTGCACCGCTGCCGCCGGCGGCGGCAACGGGGCGCGGCCGGAGCGCACCGGCGCCCCGCCACGAAACGCCGGCGGGCGGCCGGTCAGGCCTTGTCGAGGCCGTAGAGCGTGTGCAGCGTGCGCACCGCGAGCTCGGTATAGGCGGCGTCGATCAAGAGCGAGAACTTGATCTCGGAGGTGGTGATCGCCCGGATGTTGATGCCGCGGTCGGCCAGCGCGCGAAAGCCGCGTGCGGCGACGCCGGCGTGGCTGCGCATGCCGACCCCGATCACCGACACCTTGCACACGTCCTCGGCGACGTCGAGCCGGGCGAAGCCGATCGTTTCGCGCGCCGTCTCCACCGTCGCCTTGGCGCGCTCGAAATCGGCCGCAGGCACGGTGAAGGTGAGGTCGGTGGTCTTGCCGTCCGGCGACACGTTCTGGACGATCATGTCGACATTGATGTTGGCGTCGGCCAGCGGCCCGAAGATCGAGGCCGCGACGCCGGGCTTGTCCTCGACGTTGCGGACGGAGATCTGCGCCTCGTCGCGGGAGAAGGCGATGCCGGTGACGACCTCGTGTTCCATGATCTCGGTCTCGTCGCAAATCAGGGTGCCGGGCGGGGGCCGGTGCGGGTCGATGTCCTCGGGGGCATCGAAGCTCGAGCGGACGAAGATGCGGACATTGTGGGTCATGCCGAGCTCGATCGAGCGCACCTGCATGACCTTGGCCCCGAGCGAGGCCATCTCCAGCATCTCCTCGAAGGCGATCTTGTCGAGCCGGCGGGCTTTCGGCACCACCCGCGGGTCGGTGGTGTAGACGCCGTCGACGTCGGTGTAGATGTCGCAGCGGTCGGCCTTGATTGCGGCGGCGAGCGCCACCGCCGAGGTGTCCGAGCCGCCGCGACCGAGCGTCGCGATCCGGCCGCTCTCGGCGTGGATGCCCTGGAAGCCGGCGATCACCGCCACCTCGTTGCGCTCGGCGAACGCCTTCACCAGCGGCGCACCGTCGATGTCGAGGATGCGGGCGGAGCCGTGCGCGTCCGAGGTTTTGATCGGAATCTGCCAGCCCTGCCAGGAGCGCGCCGGAATCCCGAGCGCCTGCAGCGCGATCGCCAGCAGCCCGGAGGTCACCTGCTCGCCGGATGCCACCACCGCGTCGTACTCGCGCTGGTCGTGCAGCACCGAGGCGGCGCGGACGAGATCGACGAGCTTGTTGGTCTCGCCTTTCATGGCGGAGACCACGACGGCCACCTCGTGGCCGGCATCGACCTCGCGCTTGACGTGGCGGGCCACGTTGCGGATGCGATCGATGTCGGCGACCGAGCTGCCGCCGAACTTCATCACGAGTCGGGCCATGGCGGGACGGGTCGTGCTCCGGAACGGTGCGCGCGAAGGCTTGCATCGGCGCGGCCCCGGCGCGAGAAAGGCGCGTATACATAACGGCGGGAAGGCGGCGTGGCAACCGGCCGCGCCGCGGGTGCCGCACACCGCCACGCAACCATTTCGGCAACCATTTCGGACATCCGCATGAGCATCGATTTGAACCGGGCTTCGACCGTCGACCAGGCCGAGATCGCGCGCTTCTCGGCGATCGCCGAGACCTGGTGGGATCCCCGCGGCAAGATGGCGGCGCTGCACAAGTTCAATCCGGTGCGGGTGGGCTGGGTGCGCGACCAGGCGTGCCGGCGGTTCGGCCGCGACACCAAGCGGATCGACACGCTGGCCGGCCTGCGCATTCTCGACATCGGCTGCGGCGGCGGGATTCTGTCCGAGCCGCTCGCCCGGCTCGGCGCCGAGATGGTGGGAGCGGACCCGGCCACCACCAATATCGAGGTGGCGAAGCTGCATGCCGAGAAGAGCGGGCTCGCCATCGACTACCGCAACACCACCGCGGAAGACCTCGCCGAGGCGGGGGAAAAGTTCGACGTCGTGCTGGCGATGGAGGTGGTCGAGCACGTCGCCGACGTGCCGCTGTTCGTCTCGATCTGCGCCGGGATGGTGAAGCCGGGCGGGCTGATGATCGCAGCCACGCTGAACCGCACGCTGAAGAGTTTTGCGATGGCGATCGTCGGGGCGGAGTACGTGCTGCGCTGGCTGCCGATCGGCACCCACCAGTGGGACAAGTTCGTCACCCCGGCGGAGCTGGAGACGGCGATGAGCGAGGCGGGCCTGGTCGTCTCGGCGGAGAGCGGCGTGCTCTACAACCCGCTCGCCGACCGCTGGGGCCTCGGCCGCGACATGGACGTCAACTACATGATGGCGGCCGACAAGCCGGACTGATCCCGGCACCCACCCGAAAAATACTCTCTCCGTCCGTCGTCCGGCGGATGCCCCTATCCGGGGCACTCCGCAGGCGTGCGCCTCGGGACCGGTGGCGACGCCGTCGCGGTGGGCACGCGCGTTTTTTCTCATACTGCTTCCGAATGATCAACTCGGACCATCGGTCCCGGCACGGCCTCCACCTCTCCCCGGCGGGGAGAGGTCGGACCGCGAAGCGGTCCGG